>CABXOR010000035.1 GCA_902513935.1 uncultured SAR324 cluster bacterium | reverse complement strand
TCATCTATACTCTGTTTTAATTTAAGGATGGGCTACCTTGGAACGGAAAATCATATGACAAAAATTGAAATATATTTGAAATTTTATGAAAGGAGTAACCCCAGACGGGCACTCCATTTCCTACACAGGAATCCTGACAGGGAATTTAGGTGTCCATATAGGTGTCTATCAGCCCTGATATTCAGTACTATTTGGTAACACTTGATCAAATCAGTGCATATCCCTACCATAACCATCAACAAAACTTGTTCTTGATTGTCCTTCTTTGTGTTTATAAAAGGAACTTTGGAAAACTAGCAAACCAATCCCCCCATCATCTCCTGTCAGTATTACTAATTTCTAAACCTTACGCAAGTAAAGACTTAGAAATTCGAGGCACTTAACCCAATAATAAATTATCATACAAAATAATAATTATGTGTATATATTGCATATAATATGCATTATATAATATTTATATGCATTTTATTAACAATTATTAGTATATTATTGATAATGTCAGATAATTTTAAAATAGGAGAAAGGCTAAAATTGTTGCGCGAACGACATTTAGATGGCAGAAAACTCCGTCAGGTAGAATTTGCAGAAAAATTAGGAGTAGTAAGAGACAAAATATCCCGTATTGAAAATGGGAAACAAGCTGTCGACTTAAATCTATTAATTAACATTGGTCAAAAATTTAATGTGGATCTTCATTGGTTAATTACAGGAGAATCTTTTAAGTCTGAAGCTGAAGAACAATTGAAAGCATGTGCTGAAAAATTAGGAAAGCTTAATTTCTACGTCGAACGTTTGGAATCATTAATCAACAAAAATTGACCTTACGTATTAAGAAGATATGTTGCAAATGCACATATTATCAAGTACTGGAGGGGAATTAAAGATAGACTCTCTGGCAAAATAGATGCGTTTGGATATCATATCTAATTGATTGATATACCAGGTAAAAGGTTTGGTTAAGGCAGGAATGCCAAATGAATAGATAGACAAGAGTCTCTTTTTTTGAATCTAATTTCTTAATTGTGCTGAATTATAAGCACTCTTTAGTGATTCTTTCAATATTTTTTTCTGGCTCAGTTGACATTTTTGCCTTTATGGCTATAAACCAAATCATTCCAACTCCCAAAGACCACCAAATAATTTGCCAGGCCCAAATAGAAGGCATGCCGAAGATCCATGCCGCATACCCTGCATTGGGTTCCCCAAAAACAATATTTCCAAATATAGAACCTGGACCAATAGCGAAGAACATCCAGATTACTAACAGTATCCCAGCAACAGGTTTTGACCAGCGGTCAACTACATTTGAAACACTGTATTCGTGAAAAAATTCATGGAATGTTTCCCTATGTTTTTGATTTTCGTCTTGTTGATTAGTTGCTGAAATTAAAAGACAGAAAGAAACATTAAAGAACATTCCCCATACAGCAGAATGTATATTCCAGGGCCAAACTCCCCATGGAAGTAATTCAGCTGTTAGTTTTTGCCCCAGCGGCTCGGTTAAAATAACAGCTATAAGGCCGGTAATTAAACCGGTTGTTGCCGCTTTTCTAGTAATCCATGGAAACCATGTTACACCGAGTAAGGCAGGCCATAATTGAAAGGAACAAGCAATTGCTAAACCTCCAATCAAAACAGTTGCACTCAAAGAAAATGAAGCTAGCAACAATCCACATAGGAAAACTAATCCAGTAAATAAACGCGCAACCTTCACTTGTTGTGTACAATCTGAATTTGTATGAAAATATTGGACATAAATATCTCGAGACAAAATATTTCCAGTAGTTGACATAAACGCTGTAGCTGTTACTTGCAAAGCTGCAATAGCACAAACAGTCAGAAAACCACCCAACCATGGGGCACTTATTCCGACTAGCTTTATGTAGTGCATAACCAACTCGGAATACTGAAGTTTAGATATTTCTGGCAAAACCTGTTTTATGATAATTCCAGCTTCATTTACAGAGATATTAGCACCTAGTAAATTAGCACTAATACCTTGAATTGTAGAAAATACAAGGGTGAGAATTCCAACAATAGCCGCACAACCCCAGATTTGATTGATCGCAAATCCTTTAGGAGATTTGCTTGCAAAACCAAGTATCGTAAATGATGGGGAAGATTGAATACCCATAAAAGATAACATAAAGGTTAAGATCATGATAGCCGTCCAAGTCCCACCTACTGGCGTTTCTACACTAATACCATCCGTGAATTGTATTACACCGGGAATTGCAAAATAACCAGGAAAATCACCACCACCGGGCCCTTTAGTGCTTTCAGAATGCTTTGGTATATTTTGTGCGATATCTGCTAATCCTTTATTCAATAATTCAAAATCACCAACGAGATTAAGCGCAAATATACCCAATATTATTATTCCAAGAAAAAACAGAATGCTTTGCACCACTGCTATTTTTGCAACTGCCTGCATGCCACCCATGATCGAATATAAAAGACCAAAACCTGCTAACATCCACATAGCCACATCACGGGAGAGGAGGCCTTCAGTTAATTCACTAATTAGGTAGCCTGATGCTCCATAAAGGATTGCTACAAATGGAACACCAAACAAAATTGATATTCCAACTGAAAGCAATGATAGAGTTTTTCCTCTATAGTAATCTGTTAGCATTTCTCCCGATGTGGTATAGCCAAAACGCCTACCTAACATCCATTGGCGTTTAAGCAAGATCACACCTGATAGTCCTACAGTTACAGCAAAAAAAGATGTATTTACAAACTGGAAACCATCCCTGAACACAAGACCAGGAAAGCCAGTAAAGGTCCATCCAGCAAATGAAATTCCTGTCGCAGCAATTGCAAAGACCCATGGAGACAAACTTCTGCCAGATAGAAAATAATCATCTGTTGTGTTTAGATTTCGTGAGGCTCGAACACCCCAAAACAAACAATAAGAGTAGTAAAGACCTAAAAATAATAAAATCCAGGTGATGTTGTCAGTCATAATATTTCCCACCCATTGAAATCATTTATTGTTGTCTTAATTTTCATGCTTATTCTGATAAAATATATTTCTTAAATCTGTGTTCTGATGTGCGGCGATCTTGCATACAAGGCCACCATTGGTAAAATCAACAAACCAAATACAAATTGTTGTCCTTCATAACTCAAACCAATTCCAACAAGGAATGAGGACAGTACTTGTAAAACGAGAACCCCAATCACTGTAAAACCATATCCTCCTTTTCCGCCGAGGAGTGATGATCCACCAACCACAACTGCCGCTATTGTTTGAAACAGGTAAGGAGCACCAACTCCGACAAATCCACCGCCACTCCATCCTAAAAGTAGTATTCCAGTAAATGCGGAAACAAATCCACCAATAGCGAAAGCACCTACCCAGTAAAAACGCTCTGATATTGATAGACGTGCTGCGGCAGTTCGATTTCCTCCAATGGCATACAGGTTTCTTCCCCAAGTTGTATTTTTTAAAGCGATGATAAGAATGATTGAAACTGCAATCCAGATGACTACGATTGGAGGAATACTGATACCAACAATAGATCCATTTGTAGCTGCGATATTAGCTAACCATTTTGGTACTACACCAAAAACACTTCCACCAAAGTCTGAGCCGATAGTAGTTAAGGCTTGAACACTACCAGTGATGACGAATCCGACACCAAGCGTTATTATAAGTGCTTGCCCTTGTAAACGAAAACTTAATATTCCGTTTATAAGTCCAACACCTACACCAACCAATAAAACTGTGATAATGCAGACCCATGGCGGCAAACCAAGTGTAATTAAGTACATCAAACCTATATTTGACGCACCAATCACAAAGCTTACTGATAAATCTAAGCCGCCAAGCAACACAACAAGGGTTTGCCCAATACAAGCAAGTCCCAGGAATGAAGCAAAAAGGAGCATTGATTTTAGATTTAAAGTTGAAATAAACCCATCAACAATTAATGAACCCATAATAAAAAGTCC
This sequence comes from uncultured SAR324 cluster bacterium, assembly GCA_902513935.1. The sequence goes on along the minus strand of CABXOR010000035.1, from coordinate 16,233 downwards.
AATAAGAACCGCTAATCCCATGAGAGCGCTTTTGTTGAATGTTGCGAGGGTGTTGGTGACAATTAATACTAAAAGTGTGAGGAAAAAAACCACCAGTGAAAGAACATTTTGCCATTGAAAAAATTCTTTCATACCAAAAGCTAGCGCTAAAAATACGATAATCATTGCCAATATACCAACAATAGCCAGCCTGTTATTTTTAATAAGAATACTAAAATAACTTAAATCATGTTCGCTTTCTTCAGAGATTTCATTATCTAACTTTCTTCCTGTTAGTAATTCCTCAGTTTCTAGCGTTTTTTCATTGTAAATCCAACGCACTGAAAGATGATGCCAACCCCACACAATTAAACCAAAGATGCCAACTGTATAAAGTATGATGAGTTGTGATGGAGTCTCGTCAAGATACCCTAGAACAGCGCTGATTATTGAAACAATTACAGCGACAATAAAGCCTAGCCATTTGAAAAATGAAAATTCATTTTTCCCCATTCTATTAATTTGCATAACTCCTACTTATTTGCAAAGTGTCCACGTTTTTTATCCTTCCCATTTACTTATTGCATCATCCCTATGTTCACCAATTATGTAAGTACTAATTATGTGCATTACATTTGGTGCGGAAATAATTGAAACAGCAATAATTGCAATTATTTTCCACATAGGAACACCAATCGAATAAAATAAACTACTCCATGCAATTGCAGCAAAAAAAGCAATATGCCAATACTTCCAAAAACTTTGAAAGCTGGTTTCCCCCATAGCAAGACGCAGAAATATTTGTAGCAAAACTATAATAAAGGCGTAAAGAGCTATTTCAGTAAAAAAAGCCATTCCTTGAGAGTCTACATTAATCCTTATTGGTGTACTGTATTCAAAAAATTTTGCCGATATGGCTTCTTGGCCAGTTAGAATTATGGGGTCTGCATAGATTATCCCTGTGTTTGTTAGAGTATCCACTGGAGATCCACTACTGCTTGCAAAAAAATACATGACAATTAAGACTAATATAGAGACTGCTCCAACAAATAGGTTGTTAATATTGCGAATTTTAGTTTTTACTAAGGGGACAGTAATAGTAAACAATAATGCCCCAACTAAAATAATGGCATAAATCTCACCAGAAAAATTACTAAATAAATAGCCTTTATTGGCGTCTTGGAAAAATATAGCCCCAATTGCAATTATAGGCACTGTACACGCAAACAAAATTATTGACACCTTTTTAATGTGATCTTTTACCTGTGGTAGCATAGTAAAAATAATTAAAGATGAGAGTAAAACAACACCAAGCAGACCAATCAAGATGTAAGTTGAGTTTGCTAAGGCATTAACCGTGAAATATGGTGTTGTTGTTTGTGAATTCGTTTCTAGTCCAAAAACACTAATTGAAGAATAATCTACTCCAATAGAGGCTGGCTTACTGACTACTACAGTCACATCATCAGTTATATCAGGGCTAAATATTAAACCAAAAGCCGTTATGATTAATATAGTCAAAAGTCCAACCATAGACGCGTTCAGGTTCTTGAAAAGAGTCTTAATTGTAAATCCCATGAAAGCAATTCCAATAACCATGAACAATATAATTGTTCCAGCTGAATAAGCCGCTTCTTCTTTACTCACAGTGACAGCTGCAAATCTTTTTATTCCGGTCGCTTGATCCATCGATACACTCACCATAACTCCCAACGCTACAACTCCCATAACTAAAAACACCAAACCTGGAGACAGACCGCGGGCACGTTTTTGGAGAAATGGTATTGCTATACTAATTAATAATGAAATAACCAGCATAAGACCGTATGCCATGTCGGTTATAAAGCTTTGCATCTTTCCAAAGTTAAAGGTTGAAAGTGCAAATGTAATTAAAAATATATTTAAAGAGCCAAGTAATGCACCGAAAGCACTTCCACGACCACCAGCCAGGTTTGCTCCACCAAGTACAAGTGCTGTAACTGCCATTAATGTATAAGTTGTCCCTTGAGTAGGATCTCCAGAGCTTATTAAGGAGGTAAAAGTTATAGCTGCAAGCCCCGTATATATTCCACCAACAACATGTGCGCCAATACGAACTAAATTAATATTGACTCCACTAGTATAGGCAGCACGTTCATCAGATCCCATCATTTTTAGATTGCCAAAAAATGCTGTTTGCGCAATCAGATACCAGCCTATGGTTGCAATAATTAATATGACTAGAACAGGTGAAAAAATAGTGGTACCTTCACCCCAACTTAACATCCAATCAGGTACCAACCCTGTGGGACGAGGCATAATGATAATATTTATTCCTACCAATGAAAGATAACCGCTCAAAGAAACGATGATCGGTTGTACGCGAACGAAGACTATAATTAACGCCATTAATATTTGGTAGGCAATGCCTACTCCAATAGCATATAGAAAAATTGCAATAGGGGATTCTATAAGGCCTGCTCCAATTAGTTGAATCATTCCTACATTAATAAAACCTATTAGTGGCCCAATCGACAAGTCAACTGATGCACGACCAGCCATCACAATAATAGTTAGAGCATAGGTTGCTAATATTAAAGGGGTAACAACAATAATTAAACCTCCAAAACCAGTACTAGAAACTAAATATGGTCCTCTTATCACAGCAAATATAAGCAGCAAAAAAAATATAACTATTGGAACTACGAGATATGTGTTAGCACCAGATTTCGATTCTTGTTTTTTAATTAAATCCATTATTTATTTTACACTTATGATATTCTTACAATTACGAATACTATTTTTTATGCATTAGTTTTTCGAATTCTTGTATATCCTCTTCGGTGTATTCAAAAGAATCTGAGTCAGAATTATTTTTATCAGGATCTTCCAACTTAGTTATATGTTTTTGTTTTATAGAATTACTGATAAATTCTTTTCCATTCCCCCCCCCCCTGCCAATGTCGTAAGTTTATTGAATGATTGTTCATCAGTATCAGAGTAACCCTCATAAATTTTTCCCCTATTAGAATGATGTTTACCCTTATTAGTCTGCTCTTTAAATGTCATCAAATTTTCAAACTCTTTTGCATCATTGTCTGAGTATTCTGACATTGTTAATGACGGATTAACTTCTTCTATTATGCTCCGTTTGTTTCTACTGTATTTACTTTCAGATAAACTTCTAAGTGCTTTAAAATTTTCTTCATCGGTTGTGGAAAACTCTCCACCTTTATTCACATTTGATCCTAACGTATCAGACTCATTTTTGAAGTACTTACTTACGTTGTATTTACTCACATTAACCCCCAATTTATCATAATCATTATTATTCTGTTTTTCAGATACAGTTTGCATCTCACCCGATCGTTGGTTATTTTTGTCTGCCAGACTGTTTGTTGTTTTGTTAGTGTCCCCATCTTGAACATGCCCAAACATAGACGCTAGGATTAAATCTGGATTAATTTGTTCATCTTTAAATGTTTCGTATATGCTACCATTACGAAACACAATGACACGAGAACAAAAACCAATAAACTCTTCTAGTTCAGTTGACATATATATTACAGAGTATCCTTCATCAGCAAAATCTCTTAATTGTTTATAAAGGTCTCTTTTTGTTTGCAAATCAATTCCTCGTGCAGGGTCCAGCAAAACTAAAATTTTGGGATGCGTTGCAAAGGCCCTTCCTAACATAACCTTTTGTTGATTACCCCCACTTAATGAAGTAATTAAATTCTCTTTAGGACCTGTCTTAATTGCCAGTCGCTCAACCTCCCATTCAACAATATCATTTATAGCGCTCCATTCAATATAGCGTACCCCAGGAACCTTACTGTGATTATCGTACATGGAAATTGCCAAGTTCTCTTTAATACTTAAATTAGGGAGAATTCCTTCCCGCTTGCGATCGCCTGAAACAAATGCAATATCATGTTTTTGTGCCTCCTCGAGACTCTTAATCGAAAAATAATCATCTCCATGATTTATGCTAACCTGAGTAAAGCCTTTGTATGCACGAGCAACACCTGCCTGTATGCGAACAAAATCGTCCTGCCCATGTCCGTCTAATCCTGTAATGCCAACAATTTCTCCTTTTAATAATTCGAAATCTGACTTGTCACTTTCCGGCCAGACTTGCATGTTTTTTGTTTTTAGAGAAACTTGTGTACTTAATGTTTTATGTGCCCCATCCCCGTTTGTATTTTTAGTTTGCTCCTGACCTGTCATTAATCTCAATAGATTTTCTTCATTAATCTCGTGTTTTTCCAATACACCAACGTCTTTTCCGTCTCTCATAACTGTACATCGATCACTAATTCTGACCAATTCAGCAATGCGGTGACTTACTATGATGATAGCAGTCCCCTTGTCCCTCAATTCTCGCATTTTGTTAAACAGTCGTTCTGTAGAGTCAAAATCTAACGCCGCAGAAGACTCATCAAGAATTAATACTTTTGGCTCACTTAATAGGGCACGAGTGATAGTTATCCAAGCTTTAATACTTAGTGGCAAATTTCCAGCAGGTGCTAACGGGTCAATTTCTTCATCAGCTAATTCACTCATCAAAGTACGAGCCTTGTTTTGCTTTTCATTATCTGACATTGTCTTAGTAAAAAAGCCATCTGTGCCAATAAATAAATTATCAACGACGGATGACTCGTCTGCCACAAGTACTTCTTGAAAAACCATTGCCAAGCCTAAATCACGAGATTTTTTTGGAGTGCTTGGGTGTTCTCCATTGACTGAGACCTTTCCTGAATCAATAGGCAAAACACCAGCTAACACTTTTGCCAGAGTACTCTTGCCGGAACCGTTACCACCAATAACAGCGTGAATTTCTCCAAAATACCCAGTAAAACAAACATCATTTAGTGCTTTAGTCACTCCAAATGATTTGTGAACATTCTTAACATACAGTTCACCAGGAAATTTGGTCAAATTATTTGACGCCACGGAAGCGTTTTCTTCTAAAATGTTTTCTTCTAAAATGTTTTGTCCTTTAATGCTCATTTCAACACACTCCAGAATTGGAATTTAATAAATTAACTTTTTTTCTTATGGTCATATTTTATTTCGTAGTTGAGTTAAAGCTCAATCCTATCTCAATAACTTACAAAATGTACGTATAGTTTATTTTTATCACATACCACTGTCAATAGAATGCGATTTATGCAAAAAATTATTTATAACGTATAATATCAATATTATATATTAATATTTAGGCTTGTCATAACACATAATATTCTTTCCGTCCCTAAAAAAACACTGCAATTTGGAATGACCTACATAGGTTATCTCAGTGAAGAGAGACTTTACTTGGTCTCAATTAAACAAGATTTTTATATTCGGTTTGAGTGAGCAAATAAATCCAAGACAGCCTTTCAACATAGTAAACAAAACTTTAACTTGGACTATCATGTAGGAATATTAAAAACAATTACATGGACTTGAAAATGATCCAGCCAGGATATATTTCTTGGTTTTAAAGCTTTTATTATTATCTTCCCGCCCAATACGAAAGAGAATACTAATAGCGATAAACTTATTCGAAATATAGCAGAGGGGAAAAGTGTATGACAAGATTTTTATTTTATTAAACTTTTTACTTGACAGAAATATAATATTACAAGATACTGGCCGCTCTTTTATCAGTAGATTTACTAATAGTAAATTTATTGATAGCAAATGGGGAGTGTGATTCAAAGGCAAGTTTCTGGATCAATGTTGACAACAGGTAAATAAATGACTTTTTTATACTGTCATTTTGCAGTCATTCTTATATTATTGCTAAGAATTTCAGTCAGTTTGAATTGTTCTAGAAAATTTAGACATTCAAAACTTTATTTTCGATTTACATACTTCGAAGATTAGCAATGGAGTAGTCTAAAGATTATGACTAGCATTGGAAACTGCCAAATAATACTGCCGTATTCCAGCAAGGGGAGAGATTGTAGTTGAATTGAATTTGTTTAACTCCTGATTAAGTGACGGTAAATATCACTCTTTATGGGACAATTATTGTTGACGTTGGTGTTTAACAGTAATTGAAGATGTTGATCAAAGTTAATCTATAGTAAATGAAAGAGGTAATATGAAAAAAGTGATAAAAGTTACACTGTCTATTTTGTTGTCGTTCGGCTTATTTACGATAGTGATGGCGGGAGGCTTGGATGAACTTCCTAGTGATATCAGAGACAGTGTGTACAACCCAAAACTTATGGATCCAGCTCAACCGCTCGGTGAAAGTGCTTTTCGAGAATGGAAAAGTGAACGTAAGCCACCATGGACGGTAGGTTATGCAAGTACCTATGCTGGTAATACATGGCGTAAGGGTGCGATGGGTCGTTTAATGGACGTGATCAAACCTAAATGGCAAAAGCTTGGTTTGCTTAATGACATTATTGTTACGCAGTCAAATCTGAAAGATTCATTACAGATTCAACAGATTAGACAATTAGTTGATCAGGGGGTAGATGCAATTATCATTTGTTGTTCAAATCCTACCGCGTTGAATCAGGCAATTAAGTATGCATTTGATAGAGGTGTACCAGTCTTTTCCTTTACTGGATATACAACTTCGCCACTTTCAATAAACTCATCTGTGAACTATCATCAAGCTGGCTTTGAGGTAGGTACCTGGATGGCTAAAGAGATTAAAGGCAAGGGAAATGTACTGGTAATTGAAGGTATTCCCGGATTTTCTGCATCTGATTCACAAAATCGTGGTGTATTGGATGGTTTATCTAGATTCCCTGGTATTAAGGTCGTCGGGCAAATTGCTCATATGTGGACCTCTCAGGTTGGACAGGTTGAAACGCAGAAGTGGTTAGCGACACATCCGGGGCAACTTGACGGTGTAGCTGTACAGTCTTCAGGTGAAACTGGTGTACTACAGGCCTTCTTGCAATCAGGACGTGGTGTGCCGCCAATGTCAGTAGGTGGCGAAATTGGTGCATTGTGTTATTGGCGCAACAATCCTGATTATATCAGTGGTGCAATTCAAACATGGCCTCCAGGTGATGACATTGAAATGGGATGGAACATTATGATGCGGACTTTGCAAGGTCAAGGGCCAAAAATTCAGTCAATTTTAGTGCCTTCACAGGTAATTGATGTTAACGATGTTAAATCTATGATGGGAACAGACTGTGATCGTAACTCTACTGAATGGTTTAATGTAGGAATTGAAACTTGGGGTGGTAAAAGCTATCTCGATAACTTCTTCTTAAGACCTGCGGATCCAGAAAAATATGATCCGGGTTCTTGATTAGTCATCACAATTCTTAGGAGTTTGATTGATTAAAACACATTTTGATTCAATGATTAATAATATTTATTATTGGATTAATTGTCTTCATTCAAACTCCTGATTAAGTGAAGGTAAATCACGTTCTTTGTGGAGTAATTATTGTTACTATTAACGTTGAATCTCGTCTAAAGTTAATTTTTTTTAATTAGTGAGTTCCAATTAAATGGAAAACAAGATGACGTGAATGGGGCAGTACTGTTAGCGTTTTACAGTAAATCGTTCAGATCCTTTCAATATATTTATTTATGCTGAATATTTTATGGTATCAGGATTCCCCCATCTCTTAGAAGACAGAGTATTTTCACCATAAAGAAGAAATAAGTTATTCTATTATTAAAAACAAATTTTCCCCAATATTGTCATCAAAAGTAGAAGGGCTTACTTTGAGTCTATGAACCTTGATGTAATGAGATCGTTCCCGTTATACGAGCCACATCTTTAGCTACATGTGTAAGAAAGTCTAATAAAACGACTCTTTGAACAAAGGCAATTGTTCCATTTTGAGTTAGCTAAAATGGCCACGTTCCTTTGCAATATGGACAATAACAACGGGCCTGAATAAAAATAACGTAGGAATCAAAGGTATATCATGAATAGCACATTGCTACCCACAGATATTGTAGGTGGTACATTTTGGCTTTTATCTATGGCTATGTTTGGAGCCTCTATTTTCTTTCTTATAGAAAGAAACAAGGCAGATAGCAGATGGCACACAACCATGACATTATTGGGTGTCGCTATGTTAATTTCAGCTATTTTTTACCATTACATAAAAACAATGTGGGTTGATACAGGTTCAGCCCCAATAATTCTTCGTTATTTAGATTGGGTACTTTCGCATACGATCCAAATAGTATTGTTTTATGTTATTTTGACTGCTGTAACAAAAGTTTCGTCAGCTTTATTTTGGCGACTCTTAATCGGAACACAAGTAATGGTAATAGGTGAATTTCTTGGCGCGGCAGGTTATATGAGTGTAACATTGGGCTTTATTATCGGAATTGTTGGCTGGTTATATATTCTCGGTGAGGTTTATGCGGGTGAAGCTGCCCGTGCAAATATATCTAGTGACAACGAGGCCACACATACAGCATTTAATGGGTTGAGACTAATTATATCGATTGGTTGGGCAATATACCCTTTAGGATATTTCATCAATAACCTCGGTGGTGGTATAGATATAAATAGTCTAAATATTATATACAATTTGAGTGATTTATTGAATAAGTTAATTTTTGGCTTTGTAATTTATGTTGCAGTTATGAATGACACCAAAACACGAACTAGTAAATAAAAAATAAAGTAACAAACTAGAAAATATACAAGGAGAAAAATTATGACAGTTGCGGATATTACAGGTGCGGATATTATTGCAATTATTATCTTGGCAGCATTGTCAATAGCTATTGTAGTTTATTTGCTGCATTGGCTATATCGCAGATCGTCTAAAGAGGTTTCCTTTGTAAGAACTGGACTTAGTGGTGAAAAGGTTGTTCTAAGTGGTGGTGCGTTCGTGCTGCCTATCGTTCATAATATTACCACCGTTGGTATGCGAACTTTGCGAATTGAAGTAAAGCGTGGCGGCGACAAATCATTTATTACTAAAAATCGAATGCGTGTGGAAATAGTTGCAGAATTTTATGTGCGTGTTACGCCAACAAAGGAAGCAGTTTCAATTGCAGCTGGTACATTAGGTAAAAGAACAATGGAACCGGAGAGTCTGAGAGATTTAGTGCAGGGTCGTTTTGTAGATGCATTAGGTGTTGTTGCGGCACAAATGTCTATGGAAGAGATCCAAGAAAAACGTGGTGAATATATTAATGCAGTTAAAGGAATAGCTACAGAATCGCTGAGTTCAACGGGCCTTGAACTTGAAGCTGTTTCCCTAACTGGTTTAGATCAGGCTGGCTTAGAAGTATTTGACCCATCTAATGCATTTGACGCCGAAGGTCTTACACAGTTAACAGAGCTAATTGAGGCTGGCAAGAAAAGGCGTAATGATATTGAGCAAGACACAGCCATAAGCATTCGAACCAAAAATTTAGAAAGTGAACAAAGTGCACTTGAAATTGACAAAGAGAAAGAATTCTCAAGGTTATTACAGGAGCGAGAAATTGCCAAACAACGTGATAAAGAGCACACCGAAATGGCAGTTGAGACCGCAAAACAGGAGCGTTTAGCTGAAGAGGCAAGAATTCAGTCTGCAGAGGAAGTTGAAAAAGCCCGTATCCAACAACAAGACACAATTGAAGTTGAGCGTTCATTACGAGAACATGAGTTAACACTTCAGATTGAAGAGCGGAAAAAACTTCGAAATGATATTGAAAGACAAACTGAGATAGATATCAAGGAAAAGAATCTTGAAGCCGAAATCAAGAAGTTGGATATCGAAAAAGAAAACGAATTTGCTCGATTACAACAGCAAGAAGAAATCGCTGTGCGGTCAGCGAAGCAAAAGGCAAATGTAGTGAAGGAAGAATCAGAGCGTTACTACGAATCGGAGCAAGCACAGTTAATATCTGAGGAGAATGTAAAAAAGTTAAAAATAGAACAGCAGCGTAGTATCGAAACAACGCGTATTGAAAATGAAGAAAAAACCATGGTACGCGAAATCGAAAAACGTAAGCAATTAGAGATTGAAGAGCGTGAGCGTGAGCTTGCTGTTACAGAAAAAGATAAATTGGTTTTAAATGCAGATGTGGAAGTAGAATTAGCTCGTGCAAAAGCCGCCGAAGCAGAGGAAAAAGTCATTTCGGCTCGCAATGTGGAAATTGCTGAACGCAAGAAGACAGTTGAATTAATAAGTGCAGCACAGCAAGCAGAGCGAGAAGCAATTCAACTTACTGTTCTGGCAAACGCCGAAAAGGAAGCATCTCAGGACCGGGAGCAGGCAGAGCAATACACTTCTTTGGCGTCAAAGTTACGTTACGAAGTTGATGCTGCTGGTAAGCAACTGCTTAACGAGGCTGAAAACATGCGTAGTGACGCCAGCCGTCGAAGTGCTCTGCGTATGCAGCTAGCGAGTAATCTTGATTCAATTATACGTGAATCAGTCAAACCGATGCAAAATATCGACGCAATCAAGATTCTCGATGTCAATGGACTGCCAGGTTTCAGTGACGGACATTTACGGGGTAATGGCAGGGATAGTGGCGGAAGCGGTGAGTCTGGATCACCAACAAGTAGTGATAGTGCCTCTGTTTCAGGAGGAAACCTCGCTGATAATGTGGTAAATTCAGCTCTGCGTTACCGGGCTCATGTGCCTTTTGTTGATAGTCTTTTACAAGAAATCGGAATGTCGCCCGGTGAAATAAGCAATATCAGCAATATTCTTAAAGAGGATGACAAGGAGTTTCCTGTCGAAAATGGTTCCAAAGGTGGAAAAAGTAAAGCCACCACTGGCTTGAAGAAAAAGTGATGATTCTCTGAGGCGATATGGATTATTCAAGAATACACGGAAGCACAATGAAATTTTTGCTGTCTCGAATCAGTAGGCAATTGCAGAAGATAAAAAAAAGGCAATATGACAGTGAAAATATATGCAATGACCTGTGGTTGGTTGACATCTGATTTGAGTATGATGCTGGCAGGTACAGTTGGAAAAATTAGTTTCCCAGTGCCAGCTTATTTGATTGATCACCCACGTGGGCGAGTTTTATTTGATAGTGGACTACACTTACAGTGCCAACATGATGCTCCAGGAAGAATCGGATTCCTGTCGGATCTTTTCAGCGTCCACTTTCGTCCAGGAGAAGACATACGTTCTCGGCTCGAACAACTGGATGTTGATGCTAACAAGATTGACTTTCTGGTTAATTCACATTTACATTTTGATCATACGGGTGGGAATGAGCTGTTACCGAATGCCAAAATCATCATTCAGAAACGTGAGTGGGAAGCAGGACAAATCCCGGAGTTAATTCAAGCCAACGGGTACTTGCCTGCGGATTACGATCAGGGCCATCTGATACAGAAAGTTGACGGAGTGCATGATATGTTTGGTGATGGACGAATCATGACAATTCCAACATTCGGTCACACACCCGGTCATCAGTCGCTAAAAGTGGGGCTGGATTCCGGCGATGTAATACTCACTGCTGATGCATGTTATCTGAAAGAGACGTTGACTAATTTGCACTTGCCTCATCTGGTTCATGATCGTGCGGAAATGCTGAACTCTTTGCTTATGTTGCGTAAGCTCCAAAAATCTGGTGCACGGATATTTTACGGCCATGATCCGGAATTCTGGTCACAAGTACCGCAGGCACCGAAGCAAATCGTTTAGTGGTGTTTGGTACGGTACTTACTCTATTTACTGTGTGCTTTCAATCGGGAAAGACACGCATTATGTTGGAAAGTATCAGTTGATTATTAATATTCCAGGTCTTTACCGGAGGTAAAGCATCTTCAGGGGTGTCCGCGCTTCGAAAGATGGAATTGAAAAAGCTATTCGATTTTCATATTTGTAAAGTTATAATTTCTATAAAAGTTTGAGGAATAACATGTTAAGAATTACTGGTTATAGCGACAAATACTCTGTTTGTCCAGGGGATGATATTAAATTCTATGTTAATTCAGAAGAAAACGAAGTCTATGATGCACAGATAGTGCGTTTGATTCACGGAGACACAAATCCTGAAGGTCCTGGATATAAAGAAGAAGAAATCGGGGGGACTTGTAACAAAGCCTACCCTGGCCGTAATCAACGTATTCACGGTGGTTCTTATATCATCGTTCCGCAGGATGAACGCCTGAATGTAGAGAGCTTCACATTGCAATGCTATATCTTCCCTACTACTCCTGAGAAAGGTCGACAGGGTCTTCTCACCAAGTGGGTAGAAGAAAACAAAAGCGGCTTTGGATTATTTATTGATGAAAGCGGATGCCTTTCTGCTGAGATAGGAGACGGTCGTGGTTTGGTGACGAAAGTGTCCAGTGACAAGAAGCTTCTGCGTAAAGTCTGGTATCTGGCTGCAGTCAGTTACGATGCCCGTACCGGCAGGGTGACCTTGTATCAGGAACCGGTTGTCACATCAACAAATGGTGGCCTTGGTATAGGACTTTTGAATCCAGCCGAAGATACGACTGCTGTTGTAGAATCCATAAATAGTATGCGACCTGGTATTAACGATGCCCCATTCCTAATGGGTGCAAGTTCATGGAAAGAAAGATCTGGTCGTAGCGTATTTGGTGCCCACTTCAAAGAAGCCCCGGAACCAGTTGAATTGCCAGTGCAAAATCGAAGTACTTATAATGGCAAAATTGACCGCCCTAGATTATCGCGTCGTGCATTATCAAAAGCTGAAATTGAAGCCTTGGCTCGCGGTTATCAAGGCTGTCCTGCTGAGTTGCGTAATGATGTCGTAGGAGCGTGGGATTTTCATGCCAATATCACCAATAATATTGCATCTACCTTGATTGTAGACACATCAACCTCTAGGATCAATGGCTATATTATTAATATGCCCGTTCGTGGAATGACAGGCTTTAACTGGACTGGAGATGAAATTATTTATCATCATAAGCCAGAAGAGTATGGGGCAATTCATTTTCACGATGATGATATTGACGACGCGCGATGGGAGGTAGATTTTGAATACACTATCCCAGAAAACTTAAAGAGTGGAATTTATGCGGCAAGGTTGCGTATTGGTGGATTAGATTCACCAGATACAGAGGATTATATTCCCTTCGTTGTTCGTCCACCAAGAGGCAAAACAACTTCAAAGCTTGCCTTTATTTTGCCAACTAACAGTTATTTAGCCTATTCCAACGATAACCTTGCGACAAACTGTGTGGTTGCTGAGTTGTTGGCTGGAAAGGTGCCAGTGATGACAGCTTCAGATTTGTATCTAAACGAGCATAGAGAGTACGGTCTATCAACTTATTCTTTACACTCTGATGACAGTGGTGTTTGCTACTCATCGCGTTTACGACCGATTTTGAACATGCGACCTAAGTATCGCCACTGGTTGTCCCCATCTCTTTGGCAGCTTAACGGTGATCTGCACCTTGTCGATTGGTTGGAAGAAAAGAACTTCGAATTCGATATCCATACCGACGAAGATTTGGACCGTGAAGGTGTGGGATTACTGAATAAATACCAAACTGTACTAACGGGCAGCCATCCTGAATATACTTCCGAAAAAATGTTTTCAGCGTATGAGCAGTACCAACAAGACGGCGGTCGTTGGATCTATCTGGGTGCTAACGGATTCTATTGGTGCAGTCAGTATCATCCTGATAATTCAAATATTATTGAAGTACGAAAAGGCGAAGCAGGCACTCGTGCTTGGACCGCAAATCCAGGTGAATACAATAATGCTTTTGATGGCAAGTATGGTGGCATGTGGCGCGCAAGAGGGCGCATTCCTAGTAAGCTTTGTGGGCTAACTTTCACAGCATATGGTTTTGATGTGTCTTCTTATTATGTACGCGACAAAGACAGTGAGCGGCCAGAAACAGCTTGGATCATGGACGGGATAGGCAACGGTGAAAGAATCGGCGACTTCGGTTTAGTTGGTGGTGGTGCTGCCGGTCTTGAGTTGGATCGCTACGACATAGAATTCGGCACCCCACATGAAGCCTATTTGTTGGCTCATTCTGAAGGGCATACGAATTTAATGTTGCAAGTGAACGAAGAAATTCACTTTTCCGTTCGGGGCTACCATGGTGGTGGAACGGAAAATCCAATGGTGCGTGCTGACATGATTTATTATAAAACACCAAATGATGGTGCACTGTTTGCGCCGGGTTCACTTTCATGGTGTGGCAGTCTGTCTCATAATAATTACAACAACAATGTATCACGCATTACAGAAAATGCAATTAGGGGCTTTCTGAAAGAGGGGCCTTTGCCTTAATCATATTCTCAATAGAGATAACTAAAATGGCAAATAATCAACACCTTGAAATGATGGACCCGCCAACTGGGAAATCTGTTGTTGGGACAAGCACTAAGCCCCTTAATGAGTTAGAAAGGTCGGTAATTAGTTCGCTTGATGAGGATAAAGTAAATGATTTAGCGAAGTGTTTATTTACACTAAATAACAGACACTACGGTCCTATTGATGGAGCATATGTTGTAGTTTGCACAGTGCCAGACAAAGAGTGGTGTGTAGGTCAGTTAAATGCTGACCGGGCGAAACCTATCATTTTGTTTGAAGACAAACTTTTTAAAACACCTGAAAAAGCACAAATTGCAGCCATGAAATTAAAAGAGGAACGTGGAGAATCAGTTCCATGTCGTAATAATTGATTTAAAAACGGAGAATGAATGATGTTAGACTTAGGTAAACTTAAAGGTGTGAAGTCGAATACAGCTCATAGTGAAACAGATAACTTTATGACGAGAACCTATGTCATGCCGCTATTGTTCGATGATGAATCACGTCGTCGTCTAATCGCTGAACATAGGAATAGCCCAGTGGGGACACCCCCAAAAAATGGTAGACCTGCTGTAGAGCATAGTCATGAACTTAGGACCGTACTTGACAAAATGCGTCGACATCCAATGGCTGGAAAGTATGTAAGTGTGTGTTTACGTATGTTTGAAGAATACAAGATTGGAATATCCTCTGGTGTGCGTGGTGAACCAGTAAAAACTTTTGAGGAGGTTTACTCTTCAGAAGAGGCGTGTGAGCATGCTATTTTCTTGAAGCGCATCTCAGATTTGATGGAGCACTATGGATAAAATTCTTTCATCATGAAAATCAGCCCACCTAAGCCGATGTTCAGGGGGTACAAATGGGGGTACAAATTACATCTATTAGAATTTCTTCAATTATATCAACACAAGTGGTGGACGCCACCTCCACCACACCACTATTCCAAACTATACCATACTGCCCCATAATATCCTCCTAATACCTTGCTATAGCTAACATAAACTCATTATTATACTCCAATAAATTCTAAACTATCCTCTTGCTTCCTATGTTTTTTGGAGGTAAAATTGGTGGTAAATGATTTTTTTTGGTGGAAAATATACATACCACCATCACTTTGAATACCAACAATTTGCTGTGAAGCCAACAAACCAACTCACTGAACTATCAATCAAACAAGTAAAACCTAAGGAGAAACAGTACAAGCTGACAGATGGTGAAGGCATGTACTTGAGGGTATACCATAACGGTTCTAAATACTGGCAATTACAATACTGGTTTAATGGTAAGCAGAAAATTTTTTCATTCGGTGTCTGGCCTGATGTTTCATTAAAAGATGCCAGAGAAAAAAGATACGAAGCAAAGAAAATAATAAAAGATGGAATAAATCCTGTTGATGAAAAGCGAAAGGAAAGACAGGACCGTCTAGATCGTGCAAATAAAGATAAGTTAGAAACAAAAAAAGAGACAATTACTTTCAGAAAAGTAGCTCAAGAAAGGTACAAAAGAATATCACTTCAATGGTCAGAGAAGCATACCAAAGATGTTCTCAGGTCATTAGAATATTATGTATTTCCAGATTTTGGAGAAAGACCTATTTCAGAGATTAACGTACATAACCCTTTATCAAACAGGGGTAATGTCCTTGGCAATTGCTGCTCTTTCACCTTCCCATTTGTCAATAATAGCTGACAATTCCTCAGGTGTCATTTCAGCAAGGTTTTGCTCATAGTTATGTTGAGATTGTGAGTGCTTTCCAATGTCTCCAGCCAACTCCAGGGACGTTCTAGCAGCTGCTATCCTTGCACTGGCTGGTGTATCAGAATCCTCCATTACTTCTTTCAGTGTCTGAACAGCCGTAGACGCAAGTTCGGTTTGGTAAACTTTGTTTCGCTCTTGCCGGATTTTGGCTATGATTTTGATGATTGTGTCAGAGTAAAGGCACTCTGCCTGGGTGCAGCAAAGCCGGCAAGGCGTGCTGCTTCAGTGCGTCCTTTGCCTTGATGGACGAGGTAGAAAATGAAACTGCTTTGTCTGTCTGATAATTGAATTTGTTTCATAGAATTCTTCTTTGAT
>CABXOR010000034.1 GCA_902513935.1 uncultured SAR324 cluster bacterium | reverse complement strand
CGAAATCAGCAGATTTTACACTTTCCGACCATGTGTATTCGATTCCCATTTCTTTTTTTGCCTGGAGCAAAGCCACATGGATCTGGTTGACCCATGGTTCTTCTATTGGAGTTTCAAATACTGCAGCAACTTTTATTCCACCAGCCTGAACTGGGACGGCCAGACCGCCAATGAGAAATGCCGCAGCACAAAATAACAAAAACTTATTGAACAAAGGTGAGTTTGTTCGTTTAATAAAAAAGGAGATTACTGTCTGTTTCATTTTAGTCCTTTTGATTATTAGTTAATGGGAAATACAAACCTGCCGTTTACAGGATGTAGTAGATTATGCTATTAACCATAGCTTTCAATCATAAACATCCGGAAAGAATAATACAAATCGCAAAGCTTTTATATTTTTCTAACAACCTGTTCGTTTAGCTCCTGCACATACTAAAGGTACGACAGGATATGTCAACAAAATTATTTTTTCCGTGAGAGAAAAAACATTCATGACAGTAGTTAAGCAAGTTCCAGAAAATTTTCACAAAACGGAAACACGCTAGAACAAAGAGAATATATGATGCAGATGAAGTTTGTCAAGAAATGTTTTAAATAAAATCTTGGGCAAATGCTGTATGTCTTTTTTAAGAATTAAATTTATTGAGATATTATTTAGTCTCTGAACGAAAAACTAACTAGACCAGTTTTTTTAGGTTTCAATAAGTTTTGAATAAACAAAGAATTAGCCGTCAGTTTTTTTAGGATTAATCATATGTAGCTTAATCTTTTAAGAGTGTATCTGGCTAGCCATCTGAGACCCTCTAATTCCACTGAAAGGTCTGAAGAACTATGTGGACCCCATAAATGAAACAGTGTTCACAGCGTGGGAGGGGGGATTTACTATGACAATTATAGTTTTTGCAGTTTCCGTTTACCTAGATGAAGGAACTGCTAAGGGCACAAAGGTAACAAGGAATGCTAGAATGGGGGAATCCACACACTGGAGGAAAAAGTACTGAGATGCATCAAGGTGATGTGACTCTAAAAGTGGTTAGATAATTTCCCTTCAATTGATGTTATTCAGTGATGACTTAATATTACCTTAAATGAAATCATTTAATTAAAATAATCAAAGTATTGACTGCAAGAAAAAAACACTATACGCACGTATGAAGCAATTTGTTAGGTGTCCATATAGGTACCTATAAGGCGTTCCGGTTGAGTTGGAGACTACTACAATACTAAGGAATTTCTGTTCCCTCAACAATAATTTTCCCTTCTGTGCTGTCTGATTAGGCTGTTTTTAAGGCAACTTTATTTTGAGTATTTTCCATTGGATGAAGTAGAATTTCCGCCTTGTCGTATTCTTCCTGCTGAATAAGGGAAATGTACTGTTCCAGGGAAGGCACCATTTCAAACCATCCGTGTCCTGTGTAGTGAGTTTGAAACAGACTGTGCAGAGTACTTTCAATATTTTCCGCAGACTCTTTTTGTCCTGCTTCATGACTTGCCAGCAAATGCAGAGTTTCTGAAGATCCTTTTTGCAAAGTTTCCAGTGCCACATAAGGATCATCACATGAACCTATTTTAACTCTGTTATTGCGTGAATCCTGAATAAAATAAACAGCCCAGGCCAAATCTCCAAGACGCTGCTGACGCATTTTCCTTTCACTGCTCTTTGCATCTATGCAGTTTTTGCACGTTGACGTTTTTCCATCATATGAATGTGAAGACATGTAGAATTCCCTCAATGGTTTTGTTGTTCCACATCCTTCACAGCTCTTTTCCAGCAAATTCATTTGAGACAACCTTCTTTCCGTTTCTTTGGGAGCTTGCCGGACCTGTGCCCGGACATTAGCACATTTACGACAAAACGAAGCCAGTCTGTCCTGACATCGTCCTGGAGGGAAAAACTCCGGCGAACGGGGAAATTCACCCCGGCACATGCCGCATAAGCGGGTGTATTGTTCAGGACCAAATAATTCTTCTTGAATAGCAGACCTCATAATTTCATTCCTTTGCTGTTTCACCTTGTAAAATGGGCATATAAATATCTTTCTACAATCATAAGATTGTAAATGAATTTACGCTTTTCTGTTATAATAATAGCAGATTGCAAAAAATGGTCAATTTCTGAGTGCAAAAACTGCCGTGATAGGATAAGCTTTCCAAAAAGCTTGCCATCCAGAAAAAAAATTTAGCTGCTTTTCTCTACAGCATGCAGTATCGCATTTATTGAAAATTTTTACATTTTACAAAAATAAATACATCCAGCAACAACCATTTGAACTTATTGACCGTTAATAATTTAACTGTTCGTACAGAACACCAATCTGGTCCAATTAACATTTTGGACAACCTGAATTTCAAACTTGAAAGCGGAAAAAGCTTGGGAGTAGTTGGAGAGTCCGGTTGCGGGAAATCGATGGCGGCCTTTGCAATCATGGGTTTATTACCGGATAATATGACTGCCTCCGGGGAAGTTATGTTCGGTAAAAACTTGCTGAATCTACCTGAAAAGGAATTATGTAAAATCAGGGGGAACCGAATTAGTATGGTTTTTCAGGAACCAATGACGGCACTAAATCCAGTCCAGCCAATTGGATTCCAGGTAGCAGAAAGTTTGATTCTGCACAAAAATTTATCCCGACATCAGGCGCAACAACAGGCTTCAAAAGTGTTGGACCGTGTCGGATTACCTTCCAAAACATTTTCGCGCTCACTTTTTCCACATCAGCTTTCCGGAGGGCAAAGACAGAGGGTAGTGATTGCAATAGCTATGGTATGTGAACCGGAATTGATTATTGCAGACGAACCTACAACAGCACTGGATGTCACTATTCAGGAACAAATACTGGCTTTGATTTCTGAATTGGTTATTGAGGAAAACGTGGCACTGATCCTGATAACACACGATTTAGGTGTTGTTGCAGAAAATACTGATCAAATGCTGGTAATGTACGCAGGACGGATTGTAGAGAAAGGTCCAACAAATAAAGTGTTTGAACATTTAGCACATCCATACACACGCGGCCTTTTTGCCTCACTTCCTGACACAGAAAAGTCTGCTAATGATCTTAGCTGTCATACTGAAAATTCCAAAAATAGCAGGTTGTCAACAATTCCCGGACGTGTTCCGGAATTCTGGGAACGCACCAAAGGCTGTTCTTTTGCAGACCGCTGTTCACGGGTACATTCAAAATGTTTTTCGGAGCATCCTGATGAAACCCTGATAAGTAACGGACATTCCGCAGCCTGTTTTTTCCCCTGGGAGCAAAACGTATGAAACAGGAAAAGAATGCAAATTCTTTACTCCAAATCCACGAACTGGTGAGGGAATATATCCTGCCGCGCCAGCATATTTTTATTCCTCCAAAACGCTTTCGTGCACTTGATGGAGTGAGTTTGTCGCTAAATTACGGTGAAAGTTTTGGCATTGTAGGCGAGTCCGGTTGCGGGAAATCTACTTTGGCCAGAACTGTATTAGCACTTGAATCTCCTCAGTCCGGAGAAGTTTGTTTTCAAGGTAAGGTTCTGCACAACCTGAAAACAAAAGATTTGCGACGTATGCGTCGTGGAATGCAAATGGTTTTTCAAGATCCATACGGCTCGTTGGATCCCCGCCATTCAGTAAGCCAAATAGTGTCTGAGCCCCTGACATTGCAGGGAGAAGTAACACTGAAAATACTACAGCTGAAGGTTGCTGAAGCTATTGAAAATGTGGGACTCTCTCCTGCGGATGCAAACAAATTCCCGCATGAGTTTTCCGGAGGACAGCGACAGAGAATTGCAATTGCCCGTGCTTTAATCACTTGTCCGGCACTGATTGTGGCGGATGAACCGGTATCGGCTTTAGATGTGTCAGTACAGGCTCAGGTATTGAATTTAATGATGGACTTGCGGGAACAGCATGGACTGGCTTATCTTTTTATTAGTCATGACCTGAGCATCGTTCGTCACATGACTACAAATGTAGCTGTGATGTATGCAGGAAGAATTGTAGAAACAGGCCCAACGAGAACCCTGTTTGATCACGCTCAACATCCATACACTCGTGCTCTTCTTGAAGCAGTTCCACGTCCTGACCCGTCAAGGAAACGCACAGGACGTTTAAAAATATCAGCACCAACCCAACTTTTTTCAGAAACTGAAGGAGGATGTGCCTATGCTTCCCGCTGCGCGCTCGTAGAGGGGAAATGCAGAGAAAAATCTCCGTCACTTTTAAATCTGAACAATAGTTCGGTAACGGGATCTGACAAAAGCCCTGCTGAAATTGTTCATAAAGTTGCCTGTTACAAACCATTAGATTCTGTTGTTACAGTTTGAAACACTATTAACACTTAAACCAGATAACAAGAAATGTCCGATTCAAAGTTTTGCAGTTTTTTGTGCAGACATTCAGGAGAACCTCTTGCCGGGACTGCCCCATTTACAGAGCATTTTGTTTCTATTTCCTGGCCCAAAAAATACTGGGAATATGAAGCTCTGGAGTCCAAAGGTGGATTCCCAACTGGACTAAAACAATGGATGAAAGAAAAAAGTAAATTTAGCGGAAAAATCAGTATCCGTTTAGCCAGTCAGGCAAAGCTCGATAATGACAAAGTGGAATTGTTTATCTATCCCGGGAAATGGTATTATTCAAACGTTCTGCCCAAAGAAATACCAGAAGTTTTAGAGTCACATTTTCAGTATTACAAAACTTCCGATTTTTCCTGTGAAAAGATTGAGCGGGAGCAGATTTTTATCTGTACTCATGGGAGGCATGATAAATGCTGTGCAAAGTTTGGACAGATACTTGCTGATCAGATGCAATATCATGTTAAAAAGCAAAATTCTTCTGTTGAAGTTTGGGAGAGCAGTCACCTTGGAGGGCATCGTTTTGCAGCAACAATGATTGATTTCCCAAGCGGAAGAGTATATGGCCGTATGACTCCAGATGAGATTCCAATGTTTTTAGAGTGTCGAAAACAAGGACAAGTTTATGGTTCAGCTTATCGGGGTTCAATTTTTTTGCCTGAACTGGAACAAGTTGCTGAAGCTCATGTTCAGCATTATTGCAGTGTTCAGCAATTGGATTGTCAGGTAAAAATAAAAAACCTGGAAAAATTAAGAGGAGATAAATTTAGGTGTACTGCAGCATTTGAGATTAATAAACGTTCCGCTGTATCGCAAAATAATATTCCGAATGAATTAACATTTTCTTTTAAGTTGAAAGAATTTGAAAGCCCTTCCGGTTGTGATGCACTCGAAGAACCGCAACTGAGAAAATGCTGGGAACTGGAGTTACCCCTTTCCTTCCAATAAATTTTTTAAATGGAGTAAAAATGGTAGACGAAGAAGTTCAGGAAGAGCAGGAAAACGTAGAAATGAAAGCAGTTAAAACCGAGAATGGAGACAGTCCTGATGACGATATGGATTCGTTGATGAATGAGATAGAGCAGCAGAAAACAAGTTCTGAAGGTACAGGAGGCAGTGGAGACCTTAGTTCTTTAATAACGGAAAAAGTAGATTCCACAGAGGGAAATATCGACGAAATGCTTGACTCAGCTACAGACACCACCTCGTCAATGGATGATACACAGGTTGAAGAAGGTGTTGACCTGGAACTTTTACAGAAAATGCCTTTAACAATAACCCTTGAAGTAGGACGTGCAAAAATGACCATTAGCGAGCTCCTTTCACTCGGACAGGGATCCGTACTTGAATTGCACCGTTTAGTTGGTGAGAGCCTGGATTTATTTGCCAACGGTAAGTTGATTGCTCAAGGTGAAGTTGTAATTGTCAATGAAAAGTTTGGTGCAAAATTAACGAAAATTATTTCTCCTGAAGAGCGTATCAAACAAATGGACGGTATGGATAAAACAAATTAGCTGCCAACAACAGGACTATTTTTTCTAAGAAACAACCATCAAGTGCTACCTCCAATCTAGTGATTTAATTCACATAATTCAAATGACCTCTCACGATTGGAAGCTCAGTTCATACGACTATAAGCTCCCTCAATCCCTCATTGCTCAGCATCCTGCCCCAAAACGTGATCAGTCACGCATGCTTTTTCTTGATCGTAAAAGCGGAAAATTTTCAAACCGCAACTTTTCTGAAATTGTGTCACTGCTCCCTGTATCCTCATGCCTTGTTATCAACAACACCAAAGTTTTACCTGCCCGCATTCCGGGAAAACGACAAAGCGGTGGAAAAATTGAAGCCCTGCTGATTGAAGAAAATAACAACGGAGACTGGAGCGCAATAGTCCGAAAAGCTGGACGAATTAAACAGGGTGAACGTCTTGAATTTTGTAATGGGAAACTCTTGGCAAAAGCAAAAGAACGACTTGAAGAGGGGGAATGGCTTTTGGAGTTTGAGGAAACAGAACGTTTGAAAGAACGATTGGAAGATGTTGGTCTGCCGCCGCTGCCACCTTACATTGAGAGACGAAACGCAAGTGATTTGCAGAATACAAAAGATCGAGAACGTTACCAAACCTGTTTTGCTACCGAACCAGGTGCTATTGCAGCACCCACTGCCGGCTTACACTTTACGTCTGAAATTTTAACAGAAATTGAAAATCGTGGAATCAATATTTTGGAGGTAACTCTGCATGTCGGTTTGGGAACCTTTTCCTCAATTGATCAAGAAGATATTCGAAAACACAAAATGCATGCAGAATTTTTTTCAGTTTCTTCTCAAACACTACGTCAACTGCAAGTATACCAAAACAATAACAAACCGATGATCAATGTCGGCACAACTTCTGTAAGGGTCCTGGAAACCTTAGCTCGGCAAAATTTTCAAGATAGCTCGGGTTGGACAGACATTTTTATTTATCCACCATGTAAATTCACAATGGTGGATGGCCTACTCACAAATTTTCATCTTCCCAAATCCACATTGATGATGCTGGTTTCAGCTTTTTGTGGCCGAGAACTTTTATTAAATGCCTATCAGCATGCCGTAAACGAAAAATACCGTTTTTTCAGCTATGGAGACTGCATGTTGATTTTTTGATTACTAAATTACACTTCCAAATGCAGACAAGATTCTCACTCTAAAGAATTGCCTTCACTATTTTATTTGTAGTATTGAGGGTACTTTGGCAAGTCATCCTCAATTTCATAATAATCAGGTTTGTCATCAACAAAAATATGTTCAACAGTTTTCAGACTTTTTGAAGAATCCAACATCCCTGCAGCAATGCTGATATTAATGTTGCCGAAACGTTCAAAAAAAATACTGGCACCACATTCCTGACAAAATCCCCGTCTTGCTTCGTTTGAGGAGAGGAACCATTTCAGTCCAACATCATTAACAAGCTGAAAATTCTTTTTTTCCACAGACGTATAGGCTGCAAAATTTCCATGAGTATGGAGACATTGCCCGCAATGACAATTGATAACCGGGCGTAATTCACCCGTCAGCTTAAATTTAACTGCACCGCACAAACATCCGCCCTGAATTGAATTCTCTTTTTTAATTTCCTGTTGCAGTTCCTCTGACAAATTATCTTTTACTAGATTTTTACGTCGATCTGCTTTTGAATATACTTTGCCAGACGGTTTAACCTTTTCAGCAAAGCGGCTCTTCATTTTTTCGCTGTAATCCGCTCCCAATGCTGGAGTATGATTTTTTGATTTTGGCATATATCTTCTTTGAGACAAGTTTAATTTTTTATGCGAAAACGCCAACCATCAACTGAGTGTCCCCTCAAAACTTGTACTGAAAAACCCTCAAGCCACGCAATCCCTCCAACCGGCGAGACGAATTCAGCAGGTTCCTTTTCGGTATCAATCAGAACGTTCCAGGTTATTTCTTCAGGCAGATTAAATTTAACCGGCTTGTCAAAACAATTTATCAAAATTCGCATTGTCTGGTCTGGCCAACCAGAATTAGTTACTTCAAAGTGTAGTGTCCGGACGTAGGTTGCAAACTCCTCCGGCCCACCTGAAGCATTAAACCATTCATATTTACTTTCTTCTGAAAATAAAAATGGGGCGTGCTGTTTGCGAAAGGCAATCATACGCCGAGTAAAAGATAAAAGCACGGAGTTTTGTTCTGTCAGATTCCAGTCCAGCCAAGTTAAAGCGGAGTCATGACAATAAGCGTTGTTGTTGCCATGTTGTGTCCTCCCGAATTCATCCCCACCCAACAGCATGGGAATTCCGTTGGAAAGCTGCAGCAGGCAATGAAACATGCGTAACTTCCGGAATCGCAATGACAATATTTCCGGATCATCAGTTACTCCTTCAGTTCCGCAGTTGTCCGAATAATCAGCACTGTGCCCATCCCTGTTTTCTTCTCCGTTTGCCTCGTTGTGTTTTTCGCTATATGAAACCAGGTCCATCAAAGTCATACCATCATGAGAAGTAACAAAGTTTAGACTCCGCTTCCTGCCTTTTTCTACTGAACCAAAAATATTTGGACTGCCCAGAATTGACTCTTTAAGCCCTTCCATCATGCCCTCATCTCCACGCACAGCACGACGAACTTTGTCACGGAATTGATCGTTCCATTCTGTCCAACCTGCAAACTCAGATGCTTTTCCCAGTTCGTAAGCACCTGCGGCGTCCCATGGTTCTGAAATCAGTTTAATATTTTTCAGGGAAGGTTCTTTTCTTAATCCCCAGAGTAACTGAGGAAAGTCCAAAACGTTTCCAGCCGAATCTCGATTTAGAATTGAAGCAAGGTCAAACCGAAAACCGTCCACACCCATAACGTGTGACCAGTAAATGAGGCAGTCACAAATCATTCGTCTGGTTGTTGGATGAGCACAATTCAAAGTATTTCCGCATCCGGAATAATTCTTGTAGCTTCCGTCATTTTCCCGCAAATACCACTGATCCGGTGCCAGTAACTTAAAATGATCTGCATAACCTTTATCACCAAATTCCGCAGTATGATTAAATACAACATCCAGCAAAATTTCCAGGCCCGCTTCATGGAATTTGTCAACCATCGCTTTAAATTCGCGAACTGGATTTTCCACATCTGACGCATAATTTTGTTTTAGTGCAAAAAACAAAAGCGGTGAGTAACCCCAATAGTTTATAACGGTATGCTCAATTTCCGTATCAGAAATAATCCTCTCGTTTTCATCAAAATCAAAAACCGGTAAAAGCTCAATTGCAGTCACACCAAGTGCTTTTAAATACGGAACACATTCAACAAGTCCCCGAAATGTCCCTGATTGTGAAGATTCGGAAACAGAGATTGATGTGCTATTGGTCATGCCACGGACGTGGCACTCGTAAATGACACTCTGCTCAAGAGGATGATGAGGGCGGTGTGGACGGGAAGCAGTTAATTCATCTGTCGGTGTTTCCTGACGCAGAACGGGTAACCGGCGCATTCCATGAAAAACCTTACTTTTGGGACGGGAAATAACACTAAGCCGAAAATCCTCCTCATCCACAACAAATCCAATGGGGCTCCCCCAATGCTCACCACCAAAGCTTTCCCTGGCAAATGGATCTATCACTATATTTGTACTCCCGTCATTTTCTTGAAGCTGAATCAGGTAAACCATGTGTTCTTCTGCAGAGCCGGAATATTCAGCTTCCCACCCCCATACATCACCAAACTGATATGATGTGTCCAACTGGACATCGGACAGCAAGGCCTGATTTCCTTCAAGTTGCGGAAAGGAATGTTGGTAAAACAAATAGCGGATGCTTACAACATGCTCAGCAATCAATCCGAATTGAAACGAATTTCCACGCCAATGCCCTCCCATCGAAGGATTTGGCAAAGGTCGAATTGACTGAAACATTGGCTGAATTAAAAACAGGATGGAATTAATGACCGGCGGCAGCAAACAATTTCTGCATGGCGTCTTTTACTCCCGGAGCTGCAACTAAGACTGGATTGCCCGTGAGTAAACCATCATTGGCCAGAAAATCATTCGTCCAACCACCAGTTTCACGAACCATAGCGATACCTGCCAGGCAATCCCATGAATTAATTTGAAATTCATAAACCCCAATGTAACGTCCGGCAGCTACGTATGCTAACATCAAAGCTGCAGATCCAACGTCGTGATAAACACCACCATTTTTAAGCAAATAATCGAAGGCTTTTTGGAATGCAACAATCGAACTTTTTGGTGAATATCCCATCCCGACAATTCCATCGGCAAGTGAAGTGGCCTTACTCGGTTTCATTGGTTTACCGTTTAAAGTAGCACCAGTTCCACGCTGAGATGCAAACAATTCGTCCGTACATGGTGCGTAAATCAATCCTATCTCAATTTGGTTCTTAACTACAAAGGCAATCGATACACACCAGGATGACAAACCATTTAGAAAACAGCTTGTTCCATCAATAGGATCAACAATCCAGATACCTTCTGCATCCAAATTTCTGGTTCCGCTTTCTTCACCTAAAAATCCATCTTCCGGGAATAAAGTCTGCAGACGTTCCCGAATCATTTTTTCAACTTCACGATCTGCTTTGCTTACCAAGTCCTGAGGTCCTTTTTTTTCCGTCTTCAGACTATCAAGTTTTCTAAACCACTGAAGAGCGTAAAGACCTGCGTCACGGGCCAACACCTGAACTGCATGAAATCGATTTTGTATCGATTCTTCTTTCATAATTTACTTACTCACAAAAAGTCTGAAATCCATATTTTGTCATTTCGACAATAGCGAGAAATCTTTATTATATTATAGAGGACTCTCGTACAAGATTTCTCTCATCACTCGAAATGACATGGTTTTTGGATTTATTTAGAAGGCACAATAATTAATTTAAAAAAATATTTTCTTTTAAATAGTCTGATTGCAGAGTGCCTTGTTTGTAAAAATCTTGCAAGCTGAAGGCATGATGAATTTCATCTGATACAGGACAAATCACTCGAAAATGAGCAATATTTATGTTCTAATTTTTAAGAGCTTTGTTGCTTATTTTTATCAAATTACAGAGTATAAATCGTTTGCTACAATCCTACTAAAGAGTATTTTATTCTAGTAAGATACTGATATTATTCGCAGCGTCATGTCATTTCGAGCGAAGTGAGAGATCTGATAAAGTGCTGATATCTTATAAGAACCCTTACATTCGTTCTGGACGACACGATAAAACTCTTGACTGTCGGGTAAACGTGTAAAACATTGTTATTAAATTATCCAAAATCTAAAATCCTGTCTTCATGCTGTAACAAAAATGTTTCAAAGTTTACGCCATAAAATTATTCTGGTTGCAGCAGTTTGTGCATCAATAACCCTGTTAGGTTTTGTTGCCCTGTACTGGCTTACATTGGAACAGCATCAGTCTTTGGACAGACACCGTGATCTCCCTGCTGTTTCCCTTAAGTGGTTTTCGCTGAATAATGCAGTCCATACAGCCTCACTGGCACAAAAGGCCTGGATCGACAGCGGAGATTTGAAGTTCATTAAAGAACGTGACCTTACATGGGCAGTTGATATTCACCCTGCCTTTAAGCAACTCGACCTGCTTTACAAAAAGGTACGTGTGTGGGAAGGAGAACGATCAGTTGAGAGACGTGTTTTTTATGATTTGCGGTTGATGATTTTATCCCTTGAAAATCTACAAAAAAACACAAGCGATCCGGAACAAAAACTTACTCTGGAAGAAGCACAGATTATCTGGACAGACAAGGAGTCGACTTTGGTACAGAACATCAGTAGTCAGGTGGAAATAATGATTCGCTGGCAAACCGATTTTGTACTTCAGCAGGAATCTGAATTGCGGCAAGGTTTGTCAGGACTTGGAATCTGGATCTGGGTCGTTGCTTCTGTAGTTTTACTTCTTGTTTTGGGATTGGCAGTTTTTTTTGCAAACCGAATCACTGCACCACTTAGAAAATTACGGGGTGCAGCTCAGCAGCTTATCCGTGATCAGTTCCACAAGCCTACTGAAAAATCCATTGAAGTCGAGGGCAAAGCAGATGAATTTCCGGAAAATATAGATGAAGTTCAAACGTTGACAGAAGTTTTTCAAAAAATGGAGTCTGTCATCCGTGAACGGACTGAATTACTAGAAACCTCAAATCGTCAGCTTGATCAAGCCAGCCGGAACAAAGGTATGTACCTCACCAACATGTCTCATGAGTTACGTACTCCGCTTAATGCTATAATCGGCTTTGCGGAAGTCTTGCTTGAATCAGGAAGAGAGGAACCACTTTCGGATTATCAAATTGACCGACTCAGTAGAATTTTAAAAAGCGGGCAACATCTGTTGGAGCTGATCAATTCATTGCTCGACCTTTCTAAAATTGAAGCTGGACAAATGCAAATATTTAACTCAGAGTTTCAGTTGGAAAATTTACTGCAGGATGTGATGGAATGGCTGGAACCACTTCTACAGGAAAAATCTCTTCAGTATGAACTCGTATTCCACTCTGACTCACCAATTAGGCTTTATTCTGATTCCGGAAAAGTCCGGCAGGTACTGATTAATCTCCTGGGGAATTCCATTAAATTTACTGAATCAGGAGGTCATATCAAAGTCAGTAGCATTCATGATGTAAAGGGTGTTTCAATTGAAATTCAGGACACAGGTTGCGGAATTACCGTAGATCAGCAGCAGCAAATATTTGAAATCTTCCATCAAGTCAACTCATCCGGAACACTAAAGGGGACAGGTCTTGGACTTGCGCTCGTGCAAAGTTTAATGAAATTACTTGGAGGTTCAGTTTCATTGAAAAGCAAATACGGTAAGGGGAGTACGTTCACGCTGCACTTTCCGGCATCCAGCAGACTGAAACATGAATCCTGAAACTAAACAACTACTTGAGTAATTTTAATAAATCTCAGCATACGGAAGCACAAATTGGAGTCGGATATGCCCTGTTGGCTTTTAGCGTATGGGGTTTTCTTCCCATATACTGGAAACTCCTTGAAACCGTTCCTTAGTTAGAAATTTTAGCACACCGAATGGTTTGGTCCGTGCTTTTCCTAATGGGGTTGCTGGCAGTTCAGATGCGTTTGGAGGAATTTCGGGATTTACTGAAGACACCAAAATATATTTGGATGCTACTGGGGACAGCAGTACTCCTTGGAGTAAACTGGTTCGTTTATATTTATGGTGTAAACACGAATCAAATCGTCGAAACCAGTTTGGGATATTTTATCAATCCCTTGTTTAATGTTTTATTGGGAGCAATTTTTTTGAAGGAACGCCTCAATTATTGGCAATGTTTATCACTTTTAATGGTTGCTTTGAGCGTTTTGAATCTTCTCTGTGAGTTTGACTCACTCCCCTGGATTGCTCTTTCGTTGGCATTCACCTTTTCTTTTTATGGTTTATTACGCAAAATGATACCAGTAAAACCATTGGTGGGTCTGTTGATGGAGACATTACTACTTGCTCCTTTCGCAGCAGTTATGATAGTGGTTTGGAATGTAGATGGTACAGGGAATATTGGAGGAGATTGGAGAATTGTGATTTTTTTAGTCGGTGCAGGCGTAGTCACATCACTACCACTGCTCTGGTTCACAAATGCCGGGAAACGACTTAGCTATACTACCCTGGGTTTTATTCAATACGTGACTCCATCTATCCAACTCATTATTGGTGTGTATCTTTTCCACGAACCATTCACTTCAACTCACAGCATCACGTTCGGACTGATTTGGACGGGGTTGGTAATATTTTCAATCAATTCTCTATTTGTACAGAGACCTTCATAAATTAATGCAATGAAAATATTTTTTTTTGAACTAATTGGACTGATTTGTTTCTTCATTTCGGGACTTTTTTTTATCGTGGCGGGCATCCGCAGTGAAGATCTTCTTTCCACCATCGGAAGTATAGTCTGGACATTTGCCTGTGTTCTCTGGCTGATTCCGGTTTTCTCCAGAAGAGGTCAACAGAGTTAGAAAGTCCTGGTACAGGCTTGTTTTTTAACCTTCCTCTGTTTACAGCCTTGAATAACACTCTAGACTACTGATTGCTATTTGGGTTGAAGCTTGTTTTAACTAATGCCTAAAATTTGTTTTCTTTCGTTTGCCCAAGTACGTATAACTTGATCAACTGCTAGGCCAATAAAAGCAACACAAAGACCTAGTGTCAGTCCATTTCCTGTTCCATTTTTATCTGATAAAGCTTTTAAAATATATTGACCTAAATCATCAGTGCCAATCATTGCACCAATAATCACCATAAATAATGCAAAAACAACGGTTTGATTAATGCCAAGCATCATGTGCGGAAAAGCTAGAGGCAATTGAATCTTAGACCATCTTTGAATTCCATTAACACCTGACATCGATCCTGCATCGTTCAAAGCTGGTGGAACATTATTCAGTCCTTCCACTGTAAAACGCGTAGCAGGAATGGTCGCAAAGACAATAACTGCAATTAACACAGATGTATCGGTTACACCAAAAAGCATTATCACAGGAATCAAATAAATAAAAGAAGGAAAAGTCTGAAACGTATCACAAGCCAATAAAATAAATTTTGAAGTCAACTTGTTTTGTGCACATAAAGAGCCAACTGTTATGCCAATAATACCTGATACAATCACTCCAAAAGTCAGCATATAAGCCGTGATTAGAGCTCTATCCCACCATTCGGTCAAAGCGATAAACAACAAAAATCCGCCAACAATAAGTGCCGACCGTATGCCACCTATGATGTAACCAATACCCATGGTTAAAACAAAGGTTGCGGTAACAGGCATACTTAGATACGCAGCTTTCATTGGCATCAACACCTGCTGAATCAGAAATACATTAAAAGCTTTTAAACTAAAAAAGAAGGTGTCCCATACCCAATCAACCCCTGCTTGCAAAAAAGTTTCAGCAGTAATGCCTTTATTGTGTGGAACTATATATAAATAATTAAAACCTTCTTTAAAAAAGAAAGTTCCAACATACGCTAGTACCGTGCTTACTAAAAAAATAGCAAGAAACAGTAATGAAAATTTGTGACGCTCCATAAATGAAAGATCAGCAAAATAATCAGTTTGCTTGTTTGCCCATGCTAAAGACATTTTATCTAAAAGTACCGCAATCAGCACAATACAAATACCTTGTTCTAACGCTTGTCCAATTCTTAGCTGATTAAGTGCAAGCAACAAATTAAAACCTAAACCCTTAGCGCCAATAAAAGATGCTATAACTGCCATTGCCAAGCACTGCATAATCACTTGGTTTACGCCAATTAAAATATCTCGTCTTGCAGTTGGAATTAAAACCTTAAACAAAAGCTGAAAATTGCTACAACCACTCATCATGCCAGCTTCCAGAACTTCCGGAGACACCCTTTTAAGACCCAACAAAGTTAGACGTACCATCGGTGGGGTTGCAAAAATGATGGTTGCAATCGCACCTGCATGATCACCAACTCCAAAAAATACCATGATGGGTACAATGTATGAAAAATGTGGCATAGTCTGGGCTACATTAAGCAGAGGATTTAATGTTGCTTCAACCTTCCGACTTTTATAAGACCAAACACCTAATGCAAGTCCTAAAAAAAATGAAATCGGAGCTGCAATCATTACAAACGAGAGAGTTTCCATAGCAGGCTCCCATTGACCAAAAATGGCGATATATATCGTAGAAACAGCTGCCAAAGTCGCAAGGCCTTTACCCTGAAGTTTATATCCTAAAAGAACTGTGCCGCCGGCAACCACTGTCCAAGGGAGTGCTGGCCAGCGTGCCCACTTATTTTCACTTACAAAATCCCAACTTGTAAAAGCAACAATGGTTTTAACCCCACCTATAAAAATTTCACGGATAAGTTCAATGAAAAAAAGCATAGCGCCTGAAATGGCTCTAGTTACTTCTTGTATTAATGGACTTTGTTCATAATCTTCAATTTCAGTGTCATAGATCTCGATGGGCATCCATTCGAACATAAAATATTCTACTGTGTTATTAATCAATAATGGGAGACCTTTAATAAGTGGAGGGAAACGCCAAAAAATATTAGTATCCGATGGGTTAATAATTATACATAGTACAAAAAATACAACTAACAAAAAAATAAATTGAAATAATTTAGGATGTTTTGTTAGGTAATGCATAATACTAAAATTATTCTTTATTTTCCTTTTCAGCTCTACTTCCAAACAATACATGAATTACTTTAGAAGAGTGTACGGCTCCAACAACTTTGTTATTAGAATCTATAACCGCAACTGGTTTTTCTTGACCAAGAACCTCTTCTGCAACAGTTTCAATAATTGCATCTTTAGAGACTTTTAGATCACTTAGTTCTTCAGAACTATCCAATGTATCCATTACAGATTCAATTTTAAGCACCTTCTCCCTTGGTACATCTTCAGTAAATTTGCGTACGTACTCAGTTGCTGGACTAAGAACAATATTGGCAGGAGTATCTAGTTGTTCGATAATGCCATCTTTCATTATGGCAATACGGTCAGCGAGTCGCAGGGCCTCATCAAAATCATGAGTTACAAATAATATGGTTTTTTTTAAAACACTCTGTAGCCGGAGAAATTCATCTTGCATTTCTTTACGAATTAATGGATCAAGAGCAGAAAACGGCTCGTCTAGGAACCAAATATCAGGTTCTACAGCAAGAGAGCGTGCAATCCCTACACGTTGCTGCTGACCACCTGATAATTGTCTTGGAAAATAATTTTCTCTTCCATCAAGAACAACAAGCTTTACCATCTCCATAGCTCTTTTGATACTCTCTTCCGTGCTATTGCCTTTAATCTGTAATGGGAAGGCAATATTTTCTAATACGGTTTTGTGAGGTAGTAAGGCAAAACTCTGAAACACCATACCCATTTTATTACGTCTAAGTTCTATAAGCTTTTTATTGCTCATTGCCATCAGATCTTGACCATCTATATAAATATTGCCTGCAGTGGCATCAGTTAACCTTGAAATACAACGAAGAAGAGTTGATTTACCGGAACCAGACAAACCCATTACTACCAAAAGATCCCCTTTATAAACTTCAAAAGAAGCGTTGTTGACACCAACCACACAGCCCGCATCCTGGAAAGTTTTGGCATCAACTTCACCTTTTGAACTTTGGAGCATTTTTTTGGCATTCTCTCCAAATATCTTATAAACAGAGTCGCACTGAATGACAGGCTGTTTATTTTGTTCTACTTCAACTTGAGAAGACATAAATTTTTTTTTTAAATTTTGCTCTCATCTATGATAGTTTTGCAACCAGAAAAAATTAAATAAACACAAAAAACCCCCACACAGGCCAAACCTGAGTGGGGGTTGTTTTATAAAAAACCCCACTGGCTAAAACCTAGGAGGTTAGTTATTTATATGTTATTACATACCTGCTTGAGTAAAAGGCTTCCAAACATCTCCATGGTCAGCTAGCCATTTTTTAGCAGCATCTTTATGACTCATTTTATCAATATCGACCAGTGCAGCCATTTGACCAATATCTTGGGTTGAAAACGACATTCTTGAGAAAGCAGTATAAGCTGCCGGATGTGTTTTCGGGAACTTATAATTGGCGGCTTTCTTCAACCATCCTTTTGGTGAGCCACATCTACCATCGCCACCATCGGCTTTTCTGCATCCATCAGTATATTCTGGGAACTCGATAAAGGTAAATCCCTCAGCATCAGTAAAGTTAGGGGTCCAGTTAAAGATAATAGTAGCACGACCTTCTTTCTTCGCAGCAGCAAGTTCAGCCCAGAGTGCATCAGCACCTCCAGCAAACTTAACTACGTATTTACTACCCAGCCCTAGTGCCTCTACACGTGCAGGCATTAGGTCGCCATGCCAACTTTGAGGTCCCTCTAACCAACGACCTTTGCCACCAGAATCTGGTGTTTCAAATGCCTTATGACAGTTTTTTAGAGCTTCCCAATTTGGAAGACCGGGACATAATCCTTTATCAACGACCCATGTAGGTACGCCCATTTCTTCTAATGTCGGTGCTGAATGATCTCCTGCATCAATGACACCGCCTTTTGCCATAGCGTTGTAGAACGACTTTCCAAAACTAGACTGCCAAACTTCATGAGATATAGTTACATCTCCGATACGAATGGCTTCATAAACTGCCTGAGAATCAGCAGACTTATACTCCACATTGTTACCCATGCTTTCAAAAATTCCACCAATAACGTAAGCCATTACCACCTGGCTTGACCAGTTATGTGTCGGGATTACAATGGGTGAGCTGCTGTCAGCAGCACTTATTGTGCCCGCACTAAATGCGAGTACGATGCCTGCGACAATGGCACCAACTGTTCTTTTTATAGTATACATTACTTCTCCTTATTCTTATTGATTTAGATTAAATTAACCATCCATCTCATTACGATAGAAAATTTCTTTAACAATTACAAATTGCATCTGATCATAGTAAACCACCCTCCTTTAATAATAGTTGCAACTAAGAAGATTCGGAATTCAAAGAAATCCATAAACTTGCACTGACCCCCTCCCTCTTGTCTACATCAAAAACCAAACGGGAACACCCCATTTAGTTCTGGTTTGAAACTTTATAAAAATAAAAAATGCATGTCAAGCGTTTTTTCATTTTTTTCATTTTTTTCTTGACACAAATAATTCCCACTAGTATATTCAATTTATTGCTACACAATTCAGTGTGGCGTCATTAGGAACACCGACAATGAGTTATTCTTTGAGTATCTTTGAAAAAACTGTCTGTGTTTTAACCTTGAAGTAAATATAGGAGGGGTTATATGGGTTATGATATGACTATGGAGATCTCAGCTCTTAACGAGATATTCGTGGAGTTTTATTATTGGATCACTGTGCCTTTAATGTTCTTGATTCACGTTGGCTTCTGTTTGTATGAAGTCAGCATATCAAGAGCAAAAAATCATATGCACACCTTGATGAAGAACGCGATGCTGATTCCAGTGGTTACGATCACGTTTTTCTTATTCGGATTCTGGATTTGGTTCGCGGGTCAAGGGCCTTTTGGCAATTTCGCAGGCGGAACCACCGGATTGCCATGGGATGCAACCATGGGTTCAAACGTTAAGGATCACATCATGGGTGTATTCTGGGCGGCGTTCCTGCTGTTTTCGTGGACGGCTGCTTCCATTGTTTCCGGTGCAGTGATTGAACGAATTCGTACCGGCGCCTTCCTTATTCTGGCCGTTTTAGTTGGTTCCGTAACTTGGATGATTGATGCGGCATGGGGTTGGAGCCCAGCAGGATGGATGGTTACTGATTGGGGCTATCACGATGCATATGCTTCTGGTGTTATTCATGGCATCTGCGGAGGCGCAGCACTTGGTATCCTGACTGTGTTGGGACCACGCATAGGCAAATTTGCTTCAGACGGCACTCCCAGGGACATACCACCGAATAATCCCTGGTTTGCGGTCATTGGCCTGTTCATCATCTATACAGGTTTCTGGGGCTTTTATGCGGCCTGCAACTTACCGATTGGTAATGTCAATGGTGTTTGGACAGCCACCACGATTTACGGCACTCCAACAACATTGAGTACAATAACGTTCAACTTCCTCATGTCCCTTGCGGGTGGCATGCTGGCTGGATACTTTATGTCCAAGGGAGATTCTTTCTGGACCTTTTCCGGAGGACTGGGTGGAATCATTGCGGCTTCAGCCGGAAATGATCTCTATCACCCACTGCAAGCGTTCCTGATTGCCATTGTTGGGGTATGGGTCGCTTACAAACTCCACTACTGGGTCGAACGCAAGTTCAAGATTGACGATGCCGTTGGTGCCGTTGCGGTACATGGGTATGCCGGCTCTTTCGGAGTGATAGCTTGTGGATTCATGCTCTGGGGCTACCCTGCAGTGCTTGACGGTTCAGCTACGATTAACCCGTTGGGACAAATCGGCGGCGCGATCATTATGTTTTTTGTGTTGGGTTTCATCCCGACCTTCATCTTCGCAAAAATTTTGAACGCGATGGGAATTCTTAGGATTCCACATAAGGTTGAGTTGGCAGGACTGGATTATGCTGAAGAACAAACCAGGGCTGCGGATAGTCAGGCGATTGTTGACGCTGAATTAGCAGAAACTAACTGATTATTCCTCTTAAAATCTTTTAATGGAGAAAGTTATGAGTACTGGAGTAGAAAGCTGGAGTGCTGAGAGTTTTGCCGAAATGAGTGCTATGAGTCCTTTTGTCGGTACAGAAGGAATCCTGACTGTCGTTGTGGTAGTTGTATGGATTGTCTGGCAAATTTGGCAGATCAAGGCTGAAAATGCCGGCTATGACGAGCTAGAGGCAAAACTGTAGGGGAACCTCCCCAAAACAGTTTCAGGAGATTAGATCATCACCGAATCCGGTGAGAGATTTGAGCTCTACCTAAAAAGACGTCGCCGCACCATGTGTACGGCG
>CABXOR010000033.1 GCA_902513935.1 uncultured SAR324 cluster bacterium | reverse complement strand
CGCATTCTTGCAGGATGTCTGCTGATGGGAGTCTGGTCTGTATACTCTCACAGGAATAATCTAAAATATGTGATTCGTAAATCTTTGCAGGCAACTAATTTACCTATTGTTTTTTTAATTATTGCGATAGGTTTTTGCATTGCAGGAATGAGTTTGGGTTATTTAGGCTCAGTAAAATACATTCCCGTCAGCCTCAGTGTTTTGCTGTTCTTCACCTTTCCATTTTGGGTTTTGCTTTTAAATTTCATCATTCACGGTATAGTTGTAAGTTGGCTAAAACTCTTTGCGTTTGTTCTCGCTTTTTCAGGTCTTGCTCTGAGCCTTGTACCAACTTGGGAAGTACTTGACTGGCGTGGAATAGCACTTGTTCTTGGAGGTTCAATTTTTTCAGCGGGAATGATTGTTGGCGCTACTAAAGCATCTCAAATAATATCCATGTCTGATCTGGTATTCTTGTCTAACACAATAGGAGTCATCTTGGTTGGATTGATTCTATTTTTCACTGACTCTTTTACATTGAATCAGACCACATGGGTATGGTCAGTAAAAGCAACAATTTGTATTTTGTTTGTCTTTGGACAGTTGTGTTTATTTGCTGCTACAAAAACCATCGGTTCCGCGCAAACGAGTCTAATGCTGAATATTGAACCACTGGTTTCCATTTTAGCTGCTGTCATTTTACTTGGAGAAAGTTTAGTGCTGTCTCAAACCTTGGGTGTTGCTGTTATTTTGGTAGCACTTGTACTGGCAAGTGCTACTCAGCAAGGATTTAGTCTCTTCAAAAAAATAAACAGATGATCTGCATTTACATATTTTCCTTAATTGATCATGCAAAAATTAACTAAACGTAGAGTTTCAGAAGCCCAGGATTTAGAGAAAAGCTACCGACTAGCCGACATAGTGAAGCAACGGCAGAAAACTTTGACTGCACTGAGACTTAAAGCCGGTGAGCTGGTTTTAGACATAGGTTGTGGTGTTGGATTCCTCACACATGAAATGGCACTGCAGGTTGGGAAAACGGGTAAAATAATTGGTTTAGATAAAAATACTGAAATGATCAAACACGCCAGAAAGCGTTGCGAAGGCTTGAAGCAGACAGAATTTTACAACGGAGATGCCGGCAAGTTGCCCGTTGATGATCGAACTTTAGATGCAGTTTCCTGTACACAGGTTTTGCTATATGTAAAGGATGTTCCAAATGTGCTTGCTGAAATGCGGCGCATTCTAAAACCCGGAGGGCGGCTTGTTATTGTGGAAACTGATTGGCGGGGAGTGGTTTTAAACAATGCCGATGATTCTTTGACAAATAAAATCTTCTCAGCCTGGGATAATTCTGTTCCAAGTCCAAATCTTCCGGTACATTTAAAACCACTTCTGGAAAAACATGGATTTTCGAAAATCAAAGTTGACCCCATTCCTATTCTAAATACAGAATATTCTACAAGTAATTTTTCACACAGCATGCTGAAGTGGATCTCAAAAAATGCAGAGAATAAGGGTGTAATAAAAAAAGAACAAAGATCAAACTGGCTGGAGGATTTGCAGAATCGGGGACATTCAGATAGTTTTTTCTTTTGTGTGAACCGTTTCCTCTTTACTGCCTATTTATAGATTAGAAGAACAATTTGACTGGACAGTAACGAGTTTTGTCGTGTCACTCCGAACAAATGTGAGTTATTTTGGTGGGTTCCGTTGTACGGATTTGCAAAGCAGTCTCTACATTCAGTTTCACTTCAAATCAGGTTTCAAACAATATTCTGGGATATGTGGCTACAGTGAAGTTCAATGATCTTACTTATATTGTTATCCTTATTTGTTGCAGTTTCTCCCTGTTTACCCACTACATCTGACTTTTAATCAGGTAGTCCGTGTTTCGAGACCCAGCCTACCCACCAGCATTTACAACTAATTACTTCAGTGGCATAAAAGTGTTACTGAAGAAATTGTTGTAATTTTGTTGCACTTGCTGAAAAGGTTAAGTCAACTTTCAAGGCCCCTTTACTTCCATAATCCCTTCTCGTCAAGTCTATAAATATCAGGCATTGAAGTGTTTTAATAAGTCAAACTTTCGTCGTTTAATTGCAATAAATTTGCAACATCTAAAGTATCGTCTAGGACTATTCATTCATATTGGGTATAATAATTTGTCAAATGCATATTGAAATTATATGAAAATGCTGAAGTTTCTCTTTTTCAATTCGAATAATAATACTTTAAAGGTTTTTTATGAATAAAATTGATTTGCAAAATAGAAAAGCTGTAATAACAGGTGGAGCCCAAGGAATAGGTTTAGCAATTGCAGAACGCCTAATAATGTCTGGAGCTTTAGTAAGCCTATGGGATCGTGATGAAACATTAGTAAAAAAGACTGCAAATATTCTTGCTTCAAAAGGAAATGTAGAATATTTGGTTATGGATGTGACCAATCTTGATTCTGTAAAAAAGGCAACCAAACAGACAAAAGATTCTCTTGGTAGTATTGATCTTCTTATTTGTAACGCAGGCATTGCAGGTCCATCAGGGAAAATTTGGGAATACCCACCTGAGGAGTGGGAAAGAGTGATAAGTGTTGACCTAACAGGTGTTTTCAACTGTTTGAACGCCGTAACTCCTCTTATGATAGAACAAAACTATGGACGTATTGTAAATATAGCCTCTGTTGCTGGAAAGGAGGGGAATCCCAATGCTGGCCCATATAGCGCTGCAAAAGCAGGAGTAATAGCTCTCACAAAATCCCTTGGGAAAGAACTGGCAGAATATGATATTGCTGTTAACTGTGTGACACCAGCTGCAGCTAAAACTCAAATCTTTAAACAGATAAGCGAAGAACATATCCAATATATGTTAAGCAAAATTCCTCGAAATCGTTTTTTAAAAGTAGAAGAAGCAGCTTCAATGGTTTCTTGGCTTTGTTCTGAAGAAAACTCTTTCACGACCGGAGGGGTCTTCGATTTGAGTGGTGGACGTTCAACTTATTGAGGAGAAATTATGAATAAAATAAATATTACAGACAGTACTAAAAAACTAAATGTCTCAAACTAAAAAAACTGATCTTATTCTGCGTAACGCCCGTCTTATAGACGGCACAGGCGCTTCTTCTCAATACAGTGATCTTGCCATTCTGGATGATCGGCTACTGGCTGTGGGTGAGTTGGGAGATCTTCAGGCAGGTCGTGAACTCGATGTTGCTGGAAAAGTAGTTTGTCCCGGATTTATAGATACACACACCCATGATGACCGAGTTTTGCTCTCTGACCCAAAGATGAATTGCAAGGTCAGTCAGGGCGTAACCACTGTGGTTACAGGAAACTGCGGAATCAGCCTAGCACCTTTGCGAATTGACCAAAGTCCACCTCCTCCACTCGATATACTGGTTGAGCGTGGGGATCAATTTTTTGCCGATTTTGGCAAATATATTCAGGCATTAACTAAAAATCCTCCTTCCCTCAACGCAGTTTGCCAGGTTGGACATACCTCCCTCCGGGCAGCCGTCATGGATTCTTATGATCGTCCGGCAACTGAAAAAGAAATCCGGAAGATGCGGAAATTGCTGGAGCATTCCCTGGAAGCCGGTGCTTGCGGAATGAGTACCGGACTGTTTTATGCTACCGCAAACGCGGCGCCAACCTCAGAGGTAATCGAGCTCGCTCACGCCCTTTATGAGCACAAAGCTTTACACACGACTCACATGCGTGACGAAGGTGAAAGGATTGCAGACTCTTTGCGTGAAACCTTTGCTATTGGTGCCGAAGCGCAAATTCCAGTGGTTATTTCGCATCATAAATGCAGCGGAGCTCCCAATCACGGACGCTCTGCTGAAACCCTCTCACTGATTGATCAGGCGAGTAAGGGGCAGCCACTTGGACTTGACGCTTATCCCTATACCGCCGGATCTACCGTACTTTCAGCCATGGGCAATTTACTGCCAGAGAGGGTTTTAATAACTTGGTCAGAACCGTTCCCTGAAGCTGCAGGCAGGGAACTCTTTGAAATTGCAGAGGAACTCGCGATGAGTGAACAGGAAGCTGTAGAAGCCCTCAGCCCTGGCGGTGGAATCTTTTTCATGATGGACGAAGAAGATGTGCGCCGTATCCTGGCCTTTCCAAATACGATGATCGGTTCGGATGGACTGCCTTCAGACGCGCACCCTCATCCACGGCTTTGGGGAACGTTCCCACGGATTTTGGGACATTATGTGAGGGATATCAAACTGTTCACTCTGGAAGAAGCGGTACGGAAGATGACCTCTTTACCGGCAGCCTGTTTTGGTCTTAAGAATCGGGGCATACTTAAGGCCGGAAACTATGCAGATTTAGTGATTTTTGATCCGGACACCATTACAGACAGCGCCACTTTCGATGACCCAATTTGTCCCGCGCAGGGCATTGAACAAGTCATGGTCAACGGTCGAATAGTCTGGAAAGACGGTGAACACACCGGCAACCGTCCGGGTCGTGCTCTGCGTTTACAGGAACTGGCA
The DNA here is from genome assembly GCA_902513935.1 of uncultured SAR324 cluster bacterium. The sequence continues at coordinate 16,309 of CABXOR010000033.1, read as the reverse complement.
CCATTCAGTTTTAACACTTCTCAGGAATAATCTGCCCCGACTTAGCACGTAAGTTAGACAGCACCGCTGCTTTCAAAAATAAACTTTTTAGCCGGTTTACAGCACGACATTTCAGCCTTCACAGATTTCAGATTAAAGCTAAAGGACGTTTAACAGGAAAACAAACTGGTATTGCATTAAAAAATTAATGAATGAATCAAGCACATTCAGGAAATGAGATGAAACCACAAACAAAAAATCTAGAAAATCATAAACAAAAACTCTATTCAGCGGTTCTTTCAGATACTTTGGATTCATTAGGATACTTGAATCAGGTTCTAAGTCCCGGAATTCGCCCTCTGGATGATTCCTCCATTCTTTGTGGATGGGCACGTGTAGGGCTTTATTTGCCTATTTACCATGACGATGAATTTGTAAAAGTCTATGAAAAGGAACTAAAACTAATAGACAGCCTTCAGCCTGATGAAGTTCCGGTTCTCATTTGCCACGGATTAAATCACATTGCTCCTTGGGGGGAATTACTTTCCACCCGAGCTCGTTATCTACAAGCCGCTGGCTGTCTCACTGATGGATCTGTACGCGATGTGCGCGTCATACGTGAGATGAAATTTCCAGTCTTTACAGGCGGTATAACTTCTGTGGACACCAAGTACCGAGGGAAATTAACCTGGTATGATGTTCCCGGGGAAATCCATGGAGTAGATGTGGAGTCGGGAGATCTGGTTTTCGGTGATGTAGATGGTGTAGTAATAATTCCAAAAAAGTTGGTGGAAACAGTATTGGATCAGTCTCTGCAAAAAGTATCGGACGAAAACATGGTCCGGGAAAAAATTGCAAGTGGTGAAAGCCTGGAAAAAATCTTCGCCGATCATGGTATTCTCTAGCTTTAAAGTGATTTAACTATGCGAGTCGGCATTCTCAGCCTGATGCAGGAATCAAATACCTTCATCCAAAATGAAACCGAACTTAGTCATTTTGAAGAAGATCTGTTATTAGAAGGCGAGGAGATTAGAAGTAACATGGAAAATGCTCACCATGAAATCGGAGGATTTTTCCAAGGTCTGAGAGATCAGAAAGTGGAAGCCGTACCAATTTTTACGGCAAGGGCTCTTCCTTTTGGAAAGGTAAGTTCTTCGGCCTACACAAAACTGATTGAGAAAATGTTTTTCCTGACTAAAAAAGCAGGAAAATTAGACGGCTATCTGGTCGCTCCACATGGAGCAACAGTTAGTGATGAATATCCGGATGCGGATGGACACTGGCTCTATAAACTCCGACAGAGGGTGGGGTCCGGAACTCCCATTATCGGCACACTGGATCTGCATGCTAACCTCTCTCAACAAATGGTAGAAGCGACGAATGCACTGATTGGATACAGGAGCAACCCCCACTTAGATCAAAGAGATAGAGGAATAGAAGCGGCAGAAATGATGGTAAAAATGCTTCGTGGTGAGATCAATCCCTGCCAGAAAGCTGTTTTTCCTCCGTTTATAATGACCATTGAAAAGCAGTGTACAACGGAAACGCCCTGCAAAGAACTCTACGAACTTGCCGAAAAGCTTAGAGAAAGAGACGGCATTCTCTCAATCAGCGTCCTACAGGGGTTTCCCTACGCCGATGTTTCTGAAATGGGTAGTACGCTACTTGCCATTTCTGATGGTGATGATGGCTCTGCGGAAAAAGTACTCGAGGAGCTTTCTGAGAAGCTTTGGAACTCCCGCAGTCAATTTAATGGGGCAGGAGTGGATTTAGAAACAGCTATGGAATCTCTGAAGAAAATAACTGGCAGAACCTGTCTGTTGGACATGGGAGACAATGTTGGAGGTGGTTCACCGGCAGACGGGACCTTGCTCGCACAGGCGCTGATAACTAATCTGGTGGAGCGGTCATTTGTATGTCTATATGATCCGCATGCGTCAGAACTGGCCTACAGGGCGGGAATCGGTCAATCTGTTATGTTGCAAATTGGCGGCAAAACCGACTCAAATCATGGGGCACCAATCACAGCAGAAGTGAAAGTGCGAGGAATTTATTCTGGAAAATTCAAGGAAAAGCAACCCCGTCACGGAGGTTTTTCATGTTTCGATCAGGGAAAAACGGTCGTTGTCGAAAACAATTCTGGATTAACCATAATGCTCACCACAAAGAGGATGGCTCCCTTCAGTTTGGAACAACTTTATAGCTGTGATCTGGATCCAGAAGATTTCGATGTGCTCGTTGCAAAGGGTGTCAATTCTCCGCTTGCAGCTTATCAGAAAGTTTGTTCCCTTTTCATTCGAGTTGATACTCCGGGAGTAACATCAGCAAATCTTGATTATTTTGACTACCAATTCCGTCGCAGGCCTATGTATCCCTTTGAAAAAGACTTTGACTGGTGTTACAAAACATAATTATGGAAAAATCTTCTCAAAATCTCATTAATATAAAATTCGCATTGATTTAAAGTGGTAGTGAAATTCCATGGTTGAATTTATGTCTTTGAAGAAAGTATGAAAATTCAATTTATATTTATAATTATTTAATTAGCATGCTCCAAAACATTAAAAACGTGGATACACCTTTTTTGTGGGTTGATCTGGATAGGATGGAAGAAAACATTGCCAGTCTTTCTGCCTATTTCAGAGATCGAAAATTGAACTGGAGACCACATACTAAAGGGATCAAGATTCCTGAAATATCAAAAATGGCAATTGAAGCAGGTGCTTCAGGAATAACCTGCGCTATACTGAGCGAAGCTGAAGTAATGGCTGGGTCCGGTATCGGGAATATTCTCATCGCTAATCAGGTGGTGGGAACCAGTAAACTCGAACGCTTATGTAATCTTGCTGAAAAAATTAAAGTGATCGTAGCTGTTGATGATTATGGAATAGCAGTACAAATGGCTAACGCTGCAAAACTGAAAAATGTATCAATCGGTGTTTTGGTTGAAGTGAATGTTGGAATGGACCGTGCGGGGGTTGCTCCTGGTTTTAAGACTCTTGACTTCTGCAAAAGGATCATCGGTCTTGATGGGTTGAATTTTGAGGGGTTGATGGCCTGGGAGGGACATGCTGTTGGAATAACAAATCCTGTCGAAAAAAAAGAAACTATCACGGAATCGTTACGTAGTTTAATAGATACAGTCGATAAGTTGGAGAAAGAGAAGATTCAACTCAATATCATCAGTGGTGCCGGTAGTGCAACATATCAAATATCTACTGATTTTAATATCTATACCGAAATCCAGGCTGGAGGGGCTATTTTCACAGATCAAGCCTACAAGTCTTGGGGAGTATCCACTCAACCATCACTCTTTGTCCGTAGCAGCATCACCAGTCGACCAACGGTAAAAAGGATAATCACAGATGCTGGATTTAAAACACTACCTGGCTGGATCGCAGAACCTCTCCCATTAAATTTAAATGAACTGGAAAACGTCAGTATGTCATCTGAACACGGGATTTTGAAACTCAAAGATGAAAATACCACACTTATGGTTGGAGATAAGATTGACTATCAGGTTGGTTACGGTGACGCCACTGTGTTTCTCCATGATATAATCTGTGGATTAAGGAACCAAAAGCTCGAAAAAGTTTGGAAAATTCAAGGCCGTGGGAAAACTGCCTGAATTAAAATTCATTTACAAACTGATGAATATAACTGGATCTAAAAGACTTCAGAATTTCCAAACTAGAAAAAACTCCAAAACAATTCTGAGAGTTGAGATTTTTACAGATTAAAAGGGCGAAGCCGTTCAACAAACCTTGTTGGTGATTCGAGGTAATAAAGACGGCCCAACTTTGCTCCTCACCGGAGGTGTTCACGGTGATCTTGTGAAATTCTAGGCTGATATTACCAGCTGTTATGCATGCTTATTTTTAATTTTTGAAAGAATGTAAATTTAAACTTTTTTAAGCAGTTATGGAACTTATAACTTAAATGTTGTGAATGAGGTTAAATGGCTTTAAATTCTGTTTTGAAACGACTCCGGAAATTACGTATCATTCCTGTAGTACGTGCAAGTACACCAGAAATAGCGGAAACTGCCATTGAGTGGTTAACCGATGCGGGCTTTAGAACTTTTGAAATAACTCTGACGATTCCGGACGCATTTAAGTTAATCACTAAATACGCCTCACGAAAAGATCTTTTGATTGGTGCAGGAACAGTTACCTCAGCAGAACATGCTGAGCGTTGTCTTGATTCCGGAGCTAAATATCTGGTTTCGCCTTGTATTGTAAAAGAATTGCCAGGAATTTCTCATCAAAAAGATGTGCCGTGTTTTTTGGGAGCAATGACTCCAACTGAAGTCCAGAGTGCTGTTATTGCGGGTGCTGACGCTGTTAAGATATTCCCCATCAACCTTTTGGGCGGAGCATCTTATTTGAAAGCGCTCTCGTCGGTTTTTCCGCAAGTTCACCTAATTCCTACAGGTGGTGTAAAATCAGATGATATTTCTCAATATCTTGAAAACGGAGCTATGTGTGTTGGTCTTGGAGATGAACTGGTGAATGAAGGACTGATTCTGGAAGGTCAGCGAGAAACTATAATTCAGCTTGGGAAGCAGGTTTTGCAGAAAACCGCTGGATTATAATGACAGTAAATCACATGAAAATGGATGTACTATGTTTGGGTGAAGCTCTAATAGAATTCAATCAAATTCCTGATGACACTAATAATACTTATCGTTCAGGATTTGGGGGAGACACCTCCAACACAGCTATCGCAGTTGCTCGTCAGGAGACTTCTTCAGGTTTTTTGAGCAAAGTAGGCAATGATCTTTTTGGTAGAAAATTATTGGAGTTGTGGAAAAGAGAAGGTGTGAATTGCACATATGTCTTGCAGCATCCGGAGTTTCCAACAGGTATTTACTTTGTTACACATGACGAAAATGGCCATCACTTCAGCTATTACAGAAGAGGATCAGCTGCTAGTCAAATGACTCCGGAAGATGTAACGGTTGATGTTGTTTCACAAGCGAAAGTTTTGCATTTGTCTGCTATCACTCAGGCAATTAGTGATTCGTCTCGCGAAACAGCTTTTGCAGCCATTCATCATGCACGTAAAAGAGGATTAAAAATTTCGTATGATACTAATTTACGGCTTAAACTTTGGACTTTAAATCAAGCAAGAAATGTGATTAACCATGTTGTACCAATGTGTGATGTACTTCTGCCCAGTTTGGATGATGTCACATCTTTAACAGGACTCAAGGAACCAAAAGATATTATTGATTATTATCTAAAACTCGGAGCTAAATTAGTTGTTTTAAAGCAGGGTGAGCAAGGGGTTCTTGTTGCCGACGGAAATAATGAGTGCTATATTTCCGGACATGCCGTGAAGGCTATTGATGCAACCGGAGCAGGAGATACTTTTGACGGAGCGTTCCTGTCGGAATGGCTAAGAAGTGATGATCCATTCGCCGCGGCTGAATACGCCAATGCTGCCGCTGCGTTATCCACAACCAATTACGGAGCTGTGGATTCCATTCCAAACCGTGACGACGTTGCAGCATTTTTAGGAAGGACAATGCGCTCCTGATTTTGCTACGGAAGATTATGAGCTTGCCTGTATAAACCGTGCCTCACTGCAGGACTTGACCGAATTAGGTAGACGTCAAATGGGCTTTAGCAAGGCAAGTTAGGGCTTGCACTGAAGAAAAATAGAACTTAGAATCTATTTTAGTTTCGGATCAGCAGAAGTCGGCATTTTAGTAATTCAGACTTTCCTCAAAATTAAATATTAAAAAAAATACAATCGAGTTAACGCTCCATCCGCAGGATTGGTCACTTCGATCAGAGATTCGTGAGTCATATTTCCCCTTGGTTCTTGCTCCAAGCTTCATATTCCTTCTGCGCCTCTTCATTGAGAGGGTAGTATTTACGCAAGTCTCCTCCCTCTGAAAGTTTGAGTTTTGAGAATTCTTCCCACTCCTTGTGCCCCCCTGCACTTTCAAGCAAAACATCTATTAGTTTTAATGGTACCACGACTGCACCATCATCATCTGCAACGATAATATCTCCCGGGAAAACAAGCCTGTCTCCACAGGAGATAGGATCATTTACGCAAAAGGGGAAAATTCCCGTCTGGATATGATAATTAGGGGTAAATCCCCTCGACCAGATTCCAAGTCCTGTTTCAAGAATTTTTCTAGAATCCCGGATACAACCGTCCAGAACCACACCTTCTCCACCCTTTCCATGAAAATAGGCAAGCATCATCTCTCCAAAAACACCACTACTCAAGTCTCCCCTAGCGTCTACCACAACCACATCACCAGCTTGAGCAAGATAAAGAGCATGACGATGAAGCTGTTCCTCGACATTTTGATACTCCTCAGCATCTTGATAATAATCTTCTCGAATGGGCATGAATTGGAGGGTGATGGCGGGCCCCCCAATTGTTTTACCAAGAGTACAGGATTTAGGCCCCATCATGAATGAATCCTTTATGCCAGCAATATGTTTGAGTTCTGCACTAATCGTGGCAGCACCGATTTCTTTTAAAGCATCCACCTTGTTTCGGTATGGTCTTTTCGGAAAGTCAGGATTGATTCGCATTTCCATGGTGTGAAAAATAATAGAGATTCTTGAAGGTAGGTTCCAATTTACCAAGTTCTTCCAGTAATTTCATTCAAATTAATAATTTTACAGATGAAACCTGGTGTATTATAGATAAAATTCCTCTTTTATGACCAATGTTTAGGAAGAAGTGGCTTCCCTGTTTTGAGTTTATCCGCAATCCATTGAGCCTGAAAAACTCCATCCCGAAAGCTGGAATGATAGGTAGTGCACCGATCAATCTCTCTTCCAAAGGCCGCCGCCAAGTCATCTCCATCTCCTTCAGACTCTTCCATCATCATTGTCGAACTAGATACCCATGGAGCAAAGTTCATGGGCTCAAAGTATTCTAACGTCGTCTCAACCTGTTTCCTAGATTTTGGAAAAGCCCTAAAATAGTCATTGAATTCTTCAAGAGGATAATGACTGCTTGAAGAGGCTTTTTGTAGAGATTTGTAAAACATAGAAGGAGTATAAAACAATGTAAGTGCTTGAGGACGCATTGCAGCAGTCCAGAAAGCCAGATCCCCACCCACCAGACTAATTCTACGATGATCTACTTCTTCACAAGTCAGGAGAAAATCCATTACTCTAAGACAATCACTAGCAATCTCCCGGTAAATATAAGTTTGAGGTGATTCAATGCCTTGTGTCAACAGTCCTGGATAGGAAGCAGCAAAGGGTTCATCAGAAAGCCTCTGTCCTCTATGACATAAAGCAATTGAAATGTGATTGCAACGTTCCTCGAAAGGAGGGATGTGGACCACACTACCATAGTTGGGAAGACGATAAATGACCGGAAAAGGTCCTTTTCCATGAGGAACGCAGTAATAAGAAAAAATTCGGTACCCTCCAAGACTCGTAAGTAGCAATCCGAACACCTTGCCTTCTGGAGTGGACCGAAGAGAGATTTCTGTGCATTCTGGTGCTGGTTCAACTCGAATGAGTTCCTGTTCCAATTGAAGCCAGTAGGAACTGAAGTCATCAGGTTTCATGGTTCTCTCTTTATTTAGGAATCTGAAGTTTTCACCACTTTAGGTTTTTAACTGATTGTCAAAAAAGTTTTCAACCACCTGGTCATGCACATGGAAATTTGCGTCATGTCCATGCCCATCATAAGCGTAAAGTTTTTTTTCAGTAGACTGAATTTTATCCATTAGAGGGTAGGCGGTTTCTGGAGGACATACATCATCCTGAAGTCCAATGTAGAGGATGATAGGGCATTTAATGCGGTCAGCGAAATTGATGCAATCATAGTAATTCCAAGTTTTGACCATCGCATCCCGGTTTTGGGGATGCAGACGGAGGTAGTCGTTGATCTCTTCATATGGATAGGTGCGTGTTAGATCGATAGCATCCACAACCCCAGTAAGGTAAGGTGCTCCTGCAGATGCGGCCTTTACCTGAGGCCTTAAAGCAGCCGCCACCAGAGTCAAAGCACCTCCCTGACTGCTTCCCTGGATTCCTATCCGTTCAGAGTCTACTTCTGGTTGCTCTGTCAGGAAATCAATCACCCTAATTGCATCCAGATAAAATCCCTGATAAGCATAACTTTGACGATCGACGAGGTTGTGGGTCAACAGCCCTGGATATCCAGGGTTGAACTGCCGGTTGCTCCTCAATTTGCCTCGTGGAGCGGCACCAAAGGTAGCATACCCCTGTTCTGCATGAGCCTTAGGAAGAGTGGGTTCACTGATGTATCCCGGATAGAAGACCCTTGCCGCAAGAGGTCGCGGTCTCAAACGGGGAAGGCAATACCATCCAAACACTCTTAAAGAGTTCAGGCTATCATAATGCACCTCAAACACATCAACCTGTTCGGTTGAACGCATGCTATCCAGAGTTAGCGATACATTGAGAGGGATTTTGTCGGAGCGTTCAAGAAGCTCACCCCAGAATATGTCAAAATCATCAGGTTTGATCACCTGAGTTCCGTATTTAGAAGGGTCACGTTGAGTCACGAAGCTTTTTCAAAAATTTGTGTGAAATTCAATTAAGGAAACTTTTATGCTCGTTTGTCAATAAAGCCTTAGTCAACCAAGAACCTGCAAGAGTCGTTCGAGTACAATTTCAGATTCCCCATCAATTACGGTCATTGGATTCAGCAGCAAAGCATTCCCGTTTTCTGAAGGAGCTACTGCCACTCTTGGTTCCCCCTTCATCAGAGCATCAATCACTTCTTCTTTTGACACTTCAACGGGTAATTCAACTCGTGTTCTAGGAACAGGCTGTCCTGCTTCATTGGGGTAATCCCGCTGGGCAAGGATCCCTTTCTTTCCATCAAGACCGCTGATCCAAAATTGAACCCGTTTTTCATAAGTTTGAAGTAGACTTTCATGATCTAGGTTTAGGTAACGTTCCACTGCTGCAAGTAGCCCCATCATTTCCTCCTTGCCCACCTTCATTGGTCTCCCCACCCCATGGTAGGGAGCTCCATAACCCCGAATTCGTTCAATCAGATCCTTACTCCCAAGAATAAGCCCTGATGCCTGTGGACCGGCCAGATCCTTCCCTCCACTGAAGATCACAAGATCAGCTCCTTGCTGAGTGAAATTCCATAGATTTGAAACCGGAGGAAGTTGAGCGGCAGCATCCACGATTACCGGAACCTTATGCTTGCCTGCAGATCGAATCACGTTTTTCAGGGACAATTCGGAAGGACCGTTCATCGCCCCTTGAAACCAAAAAATTGCAACGGTTTCAGGACTGACCGCTTGTTCCAGATCTTCGATTTGAGTTCCTTCATTACTGCCTATTTCCACCATTTTGGCTCCGGCCTCTTGAACCGCATAATCATATGAATTACGATGCATCTTCTGCACGATTACTTCGTTTGGAACTCCATTCAATTTGGAGAAATCCTCATATGCATCAGCAGTATGCCTGGAAATGCAGGCCGCAGTTGCAAGAAGTAACCCTGAAGCTGCACCACAACTTACATAGGCCGCTTCGTTGTGTGTCAATTCTGCGAGGCGTTCCCCAACACTCAATTGCAGTTCATGAAGATCCACAAACGAACCTGCAGCTTGATCCATGGCCTTTCGAACTTCATCAGGCATGAGCGATCCGCCCAACATGGTCAAGCTTGCTAGGGCATTGATGATGGGTCGGATACCAAGCGAGTCGTAAGACGAAGTCATGTTTTATATTTCAGTGGATGCATGATGGTGGATGACTTTTTTTCAATGTCGACCTTGAAGCAGCCCGACAGCATAAAATTCATATGAAGCGGCTTCATCAGGGAAATCCACCACATGGACTGTGAAGCGTGCCGGAACTCCATTTTCCGGACATTGTTCCTTGAAAAAATTTCGATACGCTTTAGCATATTCCGCACGCACCCTTTCTTGCTCCCGACGATATCCAGCAGGATCTGAAAGAGGGCTGGGCGTTTTTGGCTGTGCACCGAATGCATGGATTTCAATGAAGTCAATCTCCCCAATCGACTGACACAGTTCGGCTTCCTGCAACCACTGCTCCCAACAGCGAAATACCAATGGAACTTCGATCGAGGGTTCCATGCTGGTTACCGTGTCCAGATTCAAAATCCCTGTGGCAGAATGGCCACCTGTCAATCCTGAAAAATGAATCCTAAGGTCTCCATCCATCTGCTCCTCTACTACCATCGCAGACAGGACGGGAGCCTCTCCTTCAAAGTAATAAGTCAGTTTTCCACGTTTTTTGATGTTGAACGGCATAAGACTTTAATTTAAGTTTTTTCCCTACTCCTAATCTGAGTTAATCGTTTGATGAAACTCATAGTTATCAATATTTTTTCTCTTTTTGATTCATTTAAGAGATAGGATGCTAGTTCTTGACGGCGCCTGAAAGCAGGCCGCTCATGATGTATTTCTGAAAAAAGAGAGCAAATAATACCGGTGGGATGACTGCAAGTACTCCGGCTGCAATGATAGTAACATAATTGATATCCCCAACCATGGTGGCAAACATAGCTGCAACCACAGTACTGGTAAAGGATTTTTCGGTTTCTGTAATCAGTAGCGCAAACAGGAATTCTCCCCAGGAAAGTAAAAATGCCAGAATTCCAGTGGTCACTAAACCAGGGAGGGATAATGGTAAAATAATCTTGTTGAGGACTTGAAAACGACTGCATCCATCAATTCTTCCAGCATCCTCTAATTCAGATGGAATGGTTTTGAAATAAGCTTGAAGAAGCCAAATGACATAGGGTAAAACAAATGACATGTTGATGAATATAAGCGTGATTAACCTGTCATTCATTCCCATCTTTTTAGCAAACAATACGATTGGGATTGCCAACGCCAGAGCAGGTACCAACCTGACCGCTAGAATGGAGAACAAAAGGAAATATTTTCCTTTAAAATCCATCCTTGCAATGGGATAGGCAGCATAAGCTCCAAACAGGACACTAAAAAAAGAAACACTTAAAGCAATGATCAAACTATTTAAGAAGGATCCTAAATATATCCTTGCCTGATAAGACGAACTCTTTCCGTAGACAGAAACATAAGATTCATCATATATAGCTCCCATGAAAATCTCACGGTAACTCTCCGTGCTGACTGGATTCGGGAGCCATACAGGAGGTACCTTAAAGAGCTGGTTTTCCATCTGTAAACTGGAACTGACTAACCAGAGGAAGGGCCCGATAAACACGGTGAGGAAAACCGCGGATGCAAGATAAATCAGAATATAACGCTTTAATTTATTTCGCTTCACTGCCGTTCGCCTCGATCAAGAAATGAGTAAAAAAAGATTGCAAGAAAAAGTGTGATCAATCCCAAAATCATCGCCAGCGCACTTCCTGAACCAAAATCCAGTTTCTTAAATGTATTGATATAAATGTTCCATCCCAGAACCGCAGTCGATCTACCCGGGCCTCCTGAGGTTAAGATATAAATCAGGTCGAAGACTTTGAGGGCGAAAATCGTTTCGAATATCAATACCACCGTCAAGGTTGGCCTGAGTAAAGGCAATGTAATGTTTAATGTTCTTTGCCATGCACTAGCTCCCTCAACCATTGCTGCTTCATGAAGAGTTTTGGATACCGTCTGCAATCCTGCAAGTATCAACAGTGTTGCTAAGGGTATGTTCTTCCAGGAATAGGCAATGACGACCCAAATCATTGCACTGGGCATGCTGCTTAACCAGGCGACGTATTCATCTATGAGGCCCCCCATGGAAAATAAAGCATTCATAACACCAAATGTAGGATGTAGCAACCACTTCCATAACAAGGCATTCACAACATCTGGAATTGCCCAGGGTATGAGCAACAGAGCCCTTAGCCAGCCCCTACCTGGGAAATCCTGATCCAGTAACAAAGCCAGAAAAAAGGATACTGTAATGATCACCCCTACAACACTGACGGCAAAAATTAAACTTGTCGTCAACGAGTCCCAGAATTTCTCATCAGTCAGAATTTTTTCATAATTCTGTAACCCAACAAAAGGTTTCTTCGCACGTTTGAGTTTGTATCGATACAGGCTCAAATAAACAGCATAAATGATGGGTATCAGGACTGTAACCGTAAGGACAAAAAGGGCTGGAGCACTAAAGAAAAGTGCCAGTTTACCGGGAGAAATTTCTTTATTTTTAAGAACAACCATAGTCGATCGGGACATACTTGCTGCATGCCCCGAATGAATCCAATTAGCTTTTCAAAGATTAATATTCTGCTTTCAATTCATTCCAATTTTTAGCCAATTTATCTAAACTACTATCCATTTCGCCACCATTGATGATTTCCTGAAATTCACTCCAGGCTTCTGACTCCCAATCCGAAAAATAAGGAACGAATCGGTAGGCACGGTTGATGCCATATTTTGCCTGCTCTTGAAGTATATCGGGGTTGATCCATCCTGAAATGGAATTCCTCACGGCAGCATCTTTGTAAAGGGGGGCTGGTGAAAAGCCGAGTCCAAATTCAAGTGCCCATCTTTTTGGGACATAATAAGCACCTGTTGCATCTTTCCCTCCAAGAAACTGAACAAGTTTCCAAGCTTTAGCTTTATCAGCTTCAGAGGTAATGGAATATAATCGGACATATCCAATGGTACCACTAACAGCATCTGCGGAACCGGGTACAAGAGCATTTTTGATGTTCCCTGCTTCATCGGATTTTTTCGGATCATTCAAAACTTTCATCTCATAATCTGTAACGATGGTGAAAGCTGCTGTTCCTGAACGCATGAATTTGTCAATCTCGCCGTCTCCCTGACTAATAGAGGCTCGATTTATAACACCTTTACTAATCCCATCTGCAATCCAAGCAAGGGCTTTTTTAACCCCGCTGTTTTTATGATGAAACACTGGCTCAAGCTTGTCGTTGAAAAACCTACCTCCAAACCCAGCAGAAACGATTTCTAAATTTCTGAGGATTGAATTTTCATTAGCTGCCAAGCCGATCACAATAGGGTTTCTAACAACTCCCTTTTGTTTCAGGGTACTGGCTTGCTTCGTTAATTCATCCCAAGTCTTAGGAGGTGAATTTATCCCTGCTTTTTTTAATAGACGTTGGTTATATACGAATACTGAATTTCCTGAGTAATAAGGAAGTCCGTATACTTCTCCTTCAAAAGACATCTGTTCAATGATTCCCTGGGGCAAGTCTGCCATGTAATCATCAACCCCTGGTAAACCTGTGATTGGGACGATCCAACCCGCTGAGGCCCATTCAGCCAGAAAACTGTCCCGAACATAGACCACATCAAAATTCGTCCCTGAGGTAAAACTGGCGACCATCTTGGTATGGTACTCATTACTCGGAAAGGGATTGAATGTGGCACTGAGGCCTGACTGGCTGGCAAAACGTCCTAGGTTCTCCTTCACTACATCCACCTGATAGGGCCACCCTGTCAATTCGACATCAGTATCTTTCGCTAATGCTGTACCGAGGAAACAGAATGATGCTATTAATAAAATTATGATTGGTTTTCTCATAATAAATCTCCTTGTTGAAAAGTTGATAAATGATAAAATTTACCCATCTTACTTTGATAGGCAATTCATGTTTTCAAAACTTAATTATTTCTTTTTGAAGCCAAAGTCTATATTCTTTCCTCCTTTCCAATTATTTTTTATATAACAGAAATCAAACATATGTTATTCAAAAAATAATTTTTTAAATATTTATAGGAATTACCTGCTTAAAGAATTATGCGGTTGCTCCACTTAACCAGTGCCTTGATTGACCCCAGCACAATCCGCAATAACTTTGATCGTGGAACGTTGGTAACCTTCCTTAATCAAACTTTTGCACGAACCTTTCATGATCTTTTGTTTTGTCTCTTCAAACACAATTTCATTTAGTTAGTTGACAAAATTCAAAGAATTTTAGTTTTTTGACAAATACTTGTCAAGTAAAAAATTAATATTTTTTACAATAATCATTAACTCCATTCAAGTAAATGATATTCTTCTAGAAAATAATTTATGCCAAAACTAACAATGCCAAATAGTTTTGACTTATAGAATAGTTTATAGACCTTCTTCGGGCTCCCTGAGAAACTGAGCACACAATGGGACAGGGAATAATCAGAGTACCAGTTAAATAATCTATTGATTATTGAATAGGATGCAAGTATTGAATAGGATGCAAGGGAGTGGGGGACAAAAATCCCACTTAAGGTGAGTTCCTGCTTGTTTTTTCAGCTGCTTTTATGTTAATTTACGTACCATATAATAATTTCGATCCTTGAAACTCGATAGTAAATCAACTCTTTAGACTGAGAAAGTGAAATGAACAAACAATGTATTGGAGACATTCGGTCAGGTTCTGGTGGGCAGAGCTTACCTTTCAGTCCAGCTGTTCGTGCAGGAGATTATGTTTATGTGTCAGGACAGACAGCTATGAACGATCAAGGAGAAATTATCTCTGGGGGAATTGAAGTCCAAGCACATAAGGTGTTTGAGATCATTAAAAATATTCTAGAGATGGCAGGTTGTGGAATGGAAGACGTAATCAAAGTAAATGTGTGGCTGGATGATACTCGAGATTTTGCAGGATTCAATAGAGTTTTCATTAAGAATTTTCCTAAAAATCCGCCCGCCCGTTCTACAGTTCAGTCGAAATTGGTTGTAGATGCAAAGATAGAAGCTGACGTGGTGGCTTATAAAACGCTATCGTAATATAGAGCTTTTTTAAAGATCCATACTTTCAAATAAAGATGAGAATCTTACCCTTTGTATCGTGATAAATATGGGATTGGTATGTTAATGTAACCTCATAAACCTCCTCTATACTTTTCCATTAGTGACTTAATAGAAAATGAGCATGCCAGAAAACAAAAACAAACGGTGTCTTTCATGAGAATGGGAATTGATCAGTTGGAAACGCCTTGTGTACTAGTGGATATCGGCATAGCAGAAGCCAATATTGATAAGTTTCAGGCCTATTGTGATGTCCATGGCATCAAATCCAGGCCGCATATTAAAACACACAAACTGCCACGTCTTGCCCATCGACAGGTCGCGGTCGGCGGGGTTGGCATTACCTGCCAGAAAATCAGCGAGGCTGAGGTAATGGCCGATGCCGGGATCAAGGATATCCTGATCACCTACAACATTATCGGAAAAACCAAGATAGCTAAACTACGTGCCCTGAATGAACGATGCAGGCTAAGTGTTGTCGCAGACAGTGACACGGTTATTAGCGGTCTCTCAGATGGCTTTGCTGATGCAGAACAAAGCCTCGCGGTATTGATCGAATGTGACACCGGTGCTGGTCGTTGTGGTGTCCAAAACCATGAACAGGCGGCCCGGCTTGCACAGGTTGTTGAAGCTTTGCCAGGTTTACACTTTGCCGGATTGATGACGTATCCACCGTTTGGATCCGCCCAGGACCAAATCGATGTTAATGACTGGCTGGTGGAAGCCAAATTACAAATTAATCAAGCGGGCCTTGAGTGCGATTTGATTTCAAGCGGTGGAAGTCCGAATATGTGGCACGCACATACTTCTGAAATTGCTACTGAACACCGCTCCGGCACTTATGTTTACAATGATCGCTCACTGATCGAAAAAGGCGTGTGTGAAGTCGAAAACTGTGCACTGACGGTTCTGGCAACGGTCGTTAGTTGCCCCACCGATATCCGTGCAATTATCGACGCCGGATCTAAAACCCTGACATCCGACCTGCTGGGCCTGAACGGCTATGGCTATATTCTGGGCGTCAACGATGCGTCGATCTGTACTCTCAATGAAGAGCACGGCACAATTGATTTATCGAAAACCGATTGGCGACCCGCCATCGGTGAAAGGATCCGCATCATTCCGAACCACTGTTGTGTCGTTTCGAACATCGCCGATTCAGTTTGGCTTGTTCGTGACGGGCAGGTTATTGGTGAAGAAAAAGTTGCGGCCCGCGGCAAGGTGATCTAGCAGCCGATAATCAGAAACGCAGTTTCAATCGGATTTCCTCACGGGTGTCAGGTAATCTAGGCAAACGTATTACTTAAGTGACATAAAGTGTGGAAATATATTTGTCACATTTTTGTCACAGTCTTCCCCTATAATTTTTCAAATATTTCCAACCTAATTCAGAAAGTTTTAAAGCCTGAAGTTTTAAAAGTGTAATACGAATAATCCGCATTTGGCAAAACTTCCCGAAATGCAGACTTACTTTCAAAGAATAGGGGAATCTGCCATTTCCAAATGTAAGGCAGAATCATTGTAAGGATTTGCCAGGGCAACTTCTTCATTCAGTTCCACGCCAAGTCCGGGTTCCGTGGATGGTATCACATAACCTGAATCCCAAATAATAGGTTTTTTGAGAATTTCTGCATGAA
>CABXOR010000032.1 GCA_902513935.1 uncultured SAR324 cluster bacterium | reverse complement strand
GCAACTACAGTAATTATTACAGCAGCTTTGCACGAGGATTGATGAATACGGCAGACAATAAGGTTAGCCTGGAGATTCCACTTAACACACAGATGAAAATCTTCGCCTTTCTATTCAAGGAGAACTACAGCATGTCCGAGTTGTTTTCGGGAACTCGTGAAGTTGGCTACTATGGAAAATCGCAAAGTTTTTCCTTTGGTACACAGGCCAATAATCTCAGTTTAAGCATCACCCTGATACAGGTAAATACCGACACGGGCACCGATACTGGTGGAGGTGATGACTACGACGGGGGTACTGACACGACAGCGCCGACAGTGACGTTCAGCCCTGCTAACGGAGCAACCGGAGTGGCCATCAGTGACAACATCATCATTACCTTCAGCGAAGCAGTGCGCAACATAGATAATACTGAGTTGACGGTTAGTAACATTGACAGCCTCATCACACTAAAATTGACCAATTCCAACGGCAACAATATCACCTTCGACACCACCATCAACGGTGATAAAACAGTCATCACTATTAACCCCACCAGTAACCTGCCTAACTTACAGGATGTGTACGTGGCCATCGGTGCCACCTTGGAAGATTCCGTAGATAACGTGATAACAGCAGCGAATGCCACCTTCACTACTATGGGGCTTCAGTCGACCGTTGCAACCCAGCCATCATACAATGCCACTTCAAACAAATATATTGTATCGACACTGGGTCATCTAAGTTTTATTGCGCAGAATACAAATTTCTGGGATTATAACTACATCCAAACTGCCGATATTGACGCAAGAACAACCAAATACTGGGACGATATGGATGATACGGGAGGAGCAACGGGGGATAAGTATAATGATGACAATGACGCAACCCCCACAGGCAATAACGAAGGCTTTTTACCAATTGGGAACGTAAGTACCAATTTTACTGGTGAGTATGACGGCGGCGGATATTCCATCAGTGGTTTAACCATCAAGCGCACAACAACGGGTGATTCAGGTAGATATATTGGTCTTTTTGGTTATACTAAGGGTGCCACCATAAGGAACTTGGGTGTAACCAATGATAATATTACTGGAAATGAATGGGTCGGTTCTTTAGTGGGATTTTCCACTTCTTCTACCATCATAGATAATTGCTCAGCTAGTGGTATTGTGGTTAGTACTTATATAGCAGGGGGCTTGGTAGGGTACTCTTATGATAACACCACTATACGTAATTCCTACAGTAAAGCCTCTGTGAACGGTGGGAGTCGTAATTACGTAGGGGGCTTGGCGGGATTCGCTTATTTTAGCACTATACTGAATTCCTACAGCACCGGAAGTGTGGTGGCAAGTAGCACTAATCGTGGAGGCTTGATAGGGGACAAATATAATTCGTCACTTTATAGCACAACCATTACTGATTCCTTTTACGATAAAGCAACTTCGGGACAATCAGATTCAGGGAAAGGTGCTGGTAAAACCACCGCTCAGATGAAAACGAAAGCAACTTTCACTAACTGGGATTTTGATACAATCTGGGATATAGATACTTCAGGAACGATTAACGACGGTTATCCTTACTTGAGATGATGCCCTCGAAATAAGGGTAGAGTATAGAACAGTGTTGCCTGACTAGACTAGTTTTTATCAAATGATCAGGGATAATCTAGATATTAATCTTTTAATACGAACACACATATTCAGCATCAATATTTTTCAGTTTTGAGCACCTCTACGCAACATAAATCGAATTATTGTCAAACAGCTAATTTTGAAAGTGTAGGTACGCCATAGAACGTCCTTTCCGTTAACCTTTGTAAACAATCTTCAGCCTCAATCTATTAGATTTACTACTAATTATGCCTAATATTTTGGTGGAATATTTTGAGGTCTTGTTATGTGGGGGATATTAAATCTAATTAATGATTCTTGAATTATTTAGCTAAATTTAGAGGAATAGGGTATATAATGTTCTCGGGGTTATGAACCTTCATTTAGTCAACTCAGGGCCTGATATGCTTCTCCTACTTCTGAAAGCACCTACCAATAACTGAGCGCCATCCTCTCCTACAAGACTAACAAGTTGAGCATTAAGTTCTTCAACGGATTTATGTTTGACTATTTCGTGTCTATCAACAGGCCTGAACCCAGCTCTATCCAAAAGATCGCGAGTTGCGCCAGAGGTACACTCTCACCCTCAGCATTCTCAGCTAGATCAGATAGTATATTCAATGCTCTAGGTGCTATTTCAGCAAAGTTTCTATGTAACTCATCTGTTATTTGATCTGCACACTCTCTGCGGAGCTTACAAGCCTGATTTCGAAGTGTATGAGTGTCTTTGTATCCAGCCTTCTTAGCTGCTTCCAAGTGGTCTCCAGAGAGGACGTACTCTTCAACGAACACCTTTCTTTGATTAGTTAAGTTAGTATTTGCCATAATTCCCATTGGATTTAGTTGTTAAAAGTTTTTACAAAACCGAAAATTCCCCTTGTGTAGGTTGATGGGAGGTGTAATCAACACTAAGAGGAAGTATTTGAGTGAGGTCATTTATTTGATCCAATGAGTTTATTGCGTACCTTGGGGTAGCTGCAATTTTCGTCTAGCCAGATACGTAAAAAGCTTTTGCCAAAGGTTTGGTCAGTAATTTTGCCAATTGTTTTGCCATTAAAGAAAAATTCGCTTTGTTGGTTCTCACTCACGCTCAATAAAAGTGTGTCGCCTTTTTTTATATCCGGAAATATATTGGTCAGAAGTGGTATCCATTGGCTAAATGTTACTTGTTTTATGCCTAATTTTTTCCATTCGTCTTGGGTTCTTTCTATTATGTCTTCTGCGTCAATATCTCTTAAGTAATTTATATTTAAAGCTTGTGGAAATTGCTCTACTTGGTATTCGCCTGTTTTGCTATATAAGCTTGAGTTGTAGACATCCCAAAACAACACTTTGAGTTTGGCTTCGCCTACTATTTTTAAGTCGTCAAGTGGATTGGCCATGGAGACTCCTGAAAATACTAAGGTGCATAAGACGGCTAAAAGCCAATAAATTCTACATTTATGCGTTTGCTGTTTCATGCTGTTATTAATCTCTAACGGCTAATACTGGGTGAATTGCTTATCAAGGAGTCGTGCTTATAAAATTAATCTCCTCCGTGTAGGTTGATGGGATGATATATATAAAGCTTGATGCCCGTTTTGTGGCCCCACCCCCCTTCATTCAAATGATGTTATTTTTGGGGCTTAATCATAGATTACCATCAAGAAATTCTTCTATAACTTTATTTATTTTAGCTGTATGAGTTATTGGGGCCGCGTGACCAACCTTAGTAAGCTCTGTGAATGTCCAGTTTGGACATACATTTGAAAGTAATTCAACGATTTCCCTGAATATTCTCCTAGTATTTGAACCACTTACGATCAAGGTCTTTGCTGAAATGTCTTTTAGTTCATTGCTTGTTGTTTCCTCGTTCATAACAGCATCCCATTCATGAAAATTTGGAAGCAATCGATCAATAAATGTCTGCCGATGCTTCTCAGGCATTCCCTCCCATGAGTAATCAGCTAAAAAGTAATCAGAAAATTTCTCAGCAACCTTTCCCCATTCACCCTTTGATCCAAATTTTTTTATGCAGTTTCTCAACTCCAGACTCTCATTATATGCCCCAATTCGACCATGCTGATTCAGCAAGTAGAACGGATTTGGCTCTAAAAGAACCATTCTTACAACTTTATCCCTTAAAATAGCAGCTAATTTAATACCTACTGATCCTCCAAATGAATGACCAACAATTGAAATGGGGTATTTAAATGTAGAACAGAGCTCAATTACAAGCTTAGCTTGATCGTAAAGAGTTTGATTAGAGTTTCCAGTCCAAGGAGATGTCTGACCATATCCAAATAGATTTATGGCTAAAACGTGAAAACGATCTCTTAAAGAGTTAACAAGTAATCGCCACTGTTGATTATTACTTATGGAACTATGAATAAGTACTATTGTTTCCCCTACACCATCTTCTGTATAATCTATTTTAAGATTCCCCTTGGAAAGTACTGGCATTAGTTGATTCCTAACTATCGAGATAAATTCATGTGATTATTAGGCTTATTTTCGGGGCGAAACCAATCTATTCTTTTAGATACATAGGGTAATTCTTCAAAAGATGCTCAAAACGCCCTCTAAGACAATATTGATAAATGAACCTAATGTTACTCTGATTAGCAGTTAGGTGCAATAGAGATCGAATTAACTACGCTTACGCTACGTTTAACGGAAGATTCGGCAAAACAATTGGTGAATAGCTAACTTAGTACTGAAATTAGTATGATTGGACTGCTTAGAGAGGGGAATATATCTTATGTTTCGCCTGCACATTCCGAGATATTAATACTGCAGATGGAATATTTACTTGGGCGAAAGTTACTTTAATAAAAAATAGGAAGGGATGTATAAAAAAGTTTTTTAGATAGATGAGTAGATGTTTCACTTGGTTGTTTTTAAGTATACTCTATTACTTCTATGTCAGCCTTGGGCTGATCGTCCAACCCACCCACTAAGCACTACATTTGAGCATATGGTTGATCTATTTGTGATTAAACCCGCCAGCAAAGTTGTGAAATGTAGCACCAAAGGGAGTAACTAATTCAATAACGTCTTTCTTCACGTTTCCAAAAACCATCATATATTTCAGTTCAAATCGTTCAGACCACTCTGGTACTAGCGGGCCTGCCATAAGATTTTCAAAACGCTGTTTCAATCCATCACTGTCTTCGAATGACTCGATCAATGTCGCCTCCGTTTCATCATTATTCAAGTACCACTCAAAGCTCATTAATTTTTCTTCTTTTCCTTCAAAGGTTAATTTTGATGAGCGGTCTTTTATCCATTGCTTGGCTTCATCAGCGTCACATTTCAAGCTCTTATGCATAACTGTGTACACACGGTTTGTGTCTGAGTTTAAATTACCCATTTATTCTCCTGTATTTTAGTTGCTTAAAAAAAGTAGAGTTTATGAAATTATTATCAAGTAAATAAAAGATTATTGCAACTCAAAGTATTTGGATGCAATACTTCTTTGGCGAAAGTTACTTTAATAAAAAAATAGGAAGGGATATATAAAAAAAGTCTTTTATATGTTGGAAGTACTGTTGGAAGTAAAAATATATCAAATAATCAGTTTTATTCCTTAAGCTGGAATAAGCTGATATTACACAATAAATGTGGTGGCGGGGGAAGGATTTGAACCTTCGACCTTCGGGTTATGAGCCCAAGAGTCTCTTATTACTCGCCTTTTCTACAGAATTCTATGTAATCATATATATCCTTTGTTATTAGTAATATAAGTGCTATAATCATACTCTATCTGTTTCTTCATTACTACGTATTTTCTAAAAGTTGATGGGGGATACGGTGGGGGAAATTCTATATATCTTGTTAATTGCTGTTTCTCCTGCTTTTTACTGACATTGATAAGAGTCTGTCTTAATATAGTCTCGGGGTTATAAATGTTTATTGTGACTGAAGAAATGGGACATGCGCGTGGCGATATCGTCGGGGATTTCTTCGGCCATGTAATGTGTGGTGTCGAGAGCTTCGCCCTCAACCCTTTCGGCCCGCTGACGCCAGAGGCTAAGCGCGTCAAAGCATGTTTCGATTACTCCGCGTTTCGCCCAGAGCGTCAGGATGGGCATGTCGAGTTTTTTGCCCTGGTCTGCGTCATCATGTTCGATGTCGATGCTCGCGGCAGCACGGTAGTCTTCGCAGCTTGCATGAATGACGTCCGGATCGGCGAAGGCACTTAGGTATTCAGTAAGAGCTTCGGGAGAAAACGGGTTATTGCCTTGTGCCTGATTAAAGCATTTCAGCTTCCAAAACCCTTCGGGATCATTACCGATCATTTGTTCAGGCAGTGGCCTTGGCTGGGTCAGGAAGAACCAGTGCCAGTAAGCATGCGAGAATTCGGCGCTGGTACAAGCATACATTTCGCGGGTAGGTGCGATGTCGAGTAAAACCATGGCCGCGACGCGATCAGGATGATCCAGACCCATCCGATGCGCCACCCGCGCACCCCGATCATGGGCACCAACCAGAAACCATTCATGTCCCAAACGCTGCATGACTGCGATGATGTCATTGGCCATAACGCGTTTTGAATAAGGCTGATGCGACGCATTTGACGCTGGTTTGTCTGATCGACCATATCCGCGCAAATCCGGGCAGACAACCTGATACGAGCGTGCCAGAATTGGTGCCACACCGTGCCACATGGCAGATGTCTGCGGATAACCATGCAGAAGTACAAGCGGTGGCGCACCTTGGGGTCCAGCGCGGCGGACGAACAAAGTAGCACCGTCTCCTTCGATACGCTCGTCTACGAATTCCTGGAACATTTTGAACTCCCCGGTGAAATTAAACATTGTAAACTATCCCAGATTAAATTGGAATGTTTAATCGTAAAAACTCATCAGTATTGCCAGGTCATTTACGATAAGTCCAGTGTTTATCAAATGATCAGGGATAATCTAGAAATTAATATTTTAATCAGAACACGCAAATTCAGCAACAATATATTTCAGTTTTGAACACCTCTACGCAACATAAATTGAATTACTGTCAAACAGCCAATTTTGAAAGTGTAGAACCTCCATAGAACGTCCTTTCCGTTAACCTTTGTAACAAACTTCAGTCTCAATATAATTGATTTACGACTAATTCTATCTAAAATATCTGGTGGATAATGATTGGTAAGAGTAGGTGGGGGATATTAATATTAAATGCTGCAACATTTGATGTTTATCAGCTTTTATGGCAATACAGCATTAAATGACTTCGGGGTTATAATAAGTACTCATCCTGCTAGTTCAGGGCCTGAGATGCTTTTTCTGCTTCTGAAAGCACTTATTAGCATCTCTGCCCCATTCTCTCCTACAAGGCTCACTAGTTGAGCATTAAGTTCTTCAACAGATTTCTCCTTTACTATTTCATGTCTATCTACTGGCGGAAGGATTTGAACCTTCGACTTAAGCGCTTATAATTTTTACTGGTTATCTTCACGTCCATTAACCAACTGAATATACTCCCAAATAGCCCTAACCTCGACATCAGACATAATGGAGTATTTAGCCCATGGCATCTCATTATTCAATTGTCGCTTATCAGGAGTTTGCCCTGCACGCAAAGCCAGAGCAAAATCCTCAAATGTCCAGTTTCCAAGATTACCACCAAGTGTAATGTTTGGGCCTTGAGGGCCATTTGAGGTATTACCAGCTAAATTTTCACCATGGCAAGAACCACAAGAGGTAATATTGACCAGATATTCACCATATTCGGCTGTGTCTTCCATTGGAGGAGCGTTCCTTCCTCCGATTTTTGTATGGTCGATTTGGTTTACAGACCAAGAATCGAAGGCAAAGATGCCAAAAATAATTGTCCCGGGGAACTGAATCTTCCTTGGCTCTAGCTCTTTTTCAGCGGGGGGAATCGATCTCAGATAATTGATCAAAGTAGCAAGATCATCATCACCATACTCGGCATAATGAAACGAAGGCATCATTACTAGTACCCTGCCATTCTTGGCTACACCGTGTCGAATTGCTCCAGCCCAATCCTCATCTGTGTAATCTACAGTAGGCCCACTGACCGTAAGATTTGGCGCAGGAATGTAACCAATAGGGGCTTCATTAACAAAGGCTTTTCCTTCAAAATTATTACCGTGACATTCATTACAACTGCTGATGGTGGCAAGATGTTGTCCTCGTTCAAGAGTAGATTGATCGCTAACGACATTCACATTGGCTATTGTGACAGTTGGAGCAAAGTTAAGCTTATTTTGTCCCATCGAGTGCAAAATACTACCGACTACAATAATCAGAACAGTCAAGCCACCCAAACTAATACCTACCCATTTTAAGTTTTTCATTTAAATTACAGTTTAAAAAAAAATTCTGATCATCCGCAAATCATACATCGAAAGGATTTTTAAAACACCTTCTTCTAGAGTATATTGTGCTTAAAACGCCCTCTAAGGTAATATTTGTAAATGAACCTTAAATGTTACTCTGATTAGCATTTAGGTGCAATACAGATCGATTTAACTACGTTTACGCAACGTTTCACGGAAGATTCGGCAAAACAATTGGCGATTACCATACTATTTACTGGAATTACTATGATTAGGCTGATTGGAGATAGGAATGTATTATATGTTTCGCCTGCACATTCCGAGATTTTAATACTAACGATCGAATACTTACTTGAGAGAAAGGAGCAATGAACTTTGGAATTAATAAATAATAATTTTTTAGTATTACTTAAATAATAAATTTAAATGATAAAAATGTGCTTTGCGTGTGGGGTATAGTGTGGGGTATGAATATTAATACAATGGTAGTGGGTTGCTATATAACCCACTTAATACTGATATTACACTATAAAAATGGTGGCGGGGGAAGGATTTGAACCTTCGACCTTCGGGTTATGAGTTCTATGTTCCCCCCTGCTGCTAGTTATTATTAACTTATATTAATTGATACTATCTATATAATAACAGTACCTTATGGAATAATGAATTGTTATTAAGTTATACCAATTTATAGCCAATTATACGGCTTATAGACACCTATATGGACACCTAAATCCCAACCCAGGATTCCTATGTATCGAAGGGCGGCCCCTTGGGTGGGCTGGGGATTTTGCTGGCAGTCATACCTGTATTAAACACTTAGGATGGAAAAAGATAGAGTTCACATAAACTTTCAATAGAATCCTTTGACCATAAAAATTAAATATGCTACTATGTCGGCATCTATTAATCTTCCTAGCTAATTCCTACTTCAGGAGGGGATACATGTGCCTTCCTAAATTCATAAACCCCCAAAACTGATGTTCTGAAATGTCAGACGAGCGAGTGCAACGAAAAGTGACCGTCATTCTTGCTGCAGATGTGGTGGGCTACAGCACCATGATGGAGGGCAACGAAGAGCAGACTCTGAAGAACTTGAAGGCCTGCCGTGCAATTATTGACGGCTTAATCTCCGAGTACCATGGCCGGATCTTCAATACGGCGGGTGATTCGGTGATTGCAGAATTCCAAAGTGCCGTGGATGCGGTGGTTTGTGCTTCGGAGTTTCAGAAAGCTATCCGGCAAAGGAATGATGCCAATGTTGAACCAGACCAAATGCACTTCCGGGTTGGGATCAACATGGGGGATGTGGTCATTGAGGAAGACAACCTTTACGGGGAAGGGGTGAACGTCGCCTCCCGACTGGAGACTTTGGCGCAACCGGGGGGCATTTGCCTGTCCAAGAATGTCCATGAGATTGTCAGCAACAAGACCAGTTTTGATTATCACGATTTGGGCGAGCAGCGGGTCAAGAACACCACCCTGCACGCGGTGGACGTTACGCTGGAGGGAACGAACAAACGAAAGCTTTCACAAGCCCAGCAGATCCAGAAAGCGTCGCCATTGACTAAGTACGTGGCCGTGGCCACGGTGGTTGCGGTGGTGGTTGCCGGAGGGATGTACTGGTTTGTGTCCAAGCCAGACTTCACGCCTGCCGACCAGTCCAAGTATGCGTTCAAGCTTCCCGACATCCCCACGATTGCCATCCTGCCCTTCCGCAACCTGTCCGGCAACCCCGACCATGAGTACATCAGCAACGGTCTTGCCGAGAACATCATCTTGGAGCTTTCAAACTCGGAGGACATGCTCGTGATCTCCCGTAACTCCAGCTTTTACTATAAGGACAAGCAGGTCAACATCCAGGAGATTGCCGAAAAGTTGGGCGTTCAGTACTTGCTGGAAGGCAGCGTCCAGGTGTCCGGCAACAGCATCCGGGTTTCCACCCAGCTTGTTGACGCCCTTAACGGCAAGAACCTTTGGGCGGAACGGCTGGATGAAAAGCTGGACGACCTCTTCCGGGTGCAAGATAAAATCACCCAGAAAATTTCCGAAGAACTGGAGATCAAATTGAATGTTGGTGATCAGGGCACAGTCTGGCGGGATTTAATCCAGGATCCGGCCGCCTTCAAGATGGTGGTTGAATACAGGACCGAGTTTCAGAAATTTTCTCCATCCGGTTACAAAAAAGCCGAATTGTTAAACAAGAACCTTTGTGAGCGCTTGCCTGAAAGTTTCATGTGTTACAACATCACTGGATGGACATATTTTCAACAAGCCGCTTTAGGGTTCGCGGACAATCCCCAAGAGGCCTTGAAGAAGGCAAGACACCATGCCAATAAAGCACTTGAAAAACAAGAGACGGCAAATTCTCACGGAATGTTGGCACTGATCTCTATGAATGAGAACAATGTTGAACTGGCCTTCAAGCACATTGACCGCGCCTTAGAGCTTGGCCCCAATGAAACCGACGTCCTGGCGATGGGTGGGAGCATGAAGTTAAGGTTTGATCCGGAAAATGCCATCATCTTGAATGAGCGGCTTTTCCGCAAAGACCCTTTCCCGGCACCGCATTTCATCAGAAACCTGGCGCTGAACCACATGATCCTCAACAACAACCAGAAAGCTAAGGCCATATTCCTGTCCATCCTGGACATGAATCTGGACCATGCAAAGCTTGTTGCTGAAATCTACAGGCACCTCTCTGTCATCAGCCATTTTGAAAACGACCCCGAAAAAGCACAGGAATACACCAAACTCAGCCTGAAGAAACAGCCCAGCCAGACTATCACCGCTGTCGAGAAAACCTACAAATTCTGGAAAAGCCAGGAGTTCTTTGATCGCTACTTCCAAGCTTTGAAAAGTCTTGGCTTCCCATAGAGACGCCCGTCCACCAACACAAAAACAAAGATTGTATAGATTCCTCTAAGTGTCTGATTTATAATGGTGCTCCCACCGTGACTCGAACACGGAGCTAGGGTTTAGGAATCCGTATAGTGGTCCACATGGTTTTCACTTGGCTGACGCTCTACCGAAATTGAAAGGTCTAGCTCGCTACGCCGAAACCCATTCCCAGATTTACCGCCGAATTGAAGCTGTTGCGGAAACAGGTGGTAATCTGCGAGTTCTGGATTTGACCCGTGCCGATGTTCAACAAGCGGTGATGGAGGAAAAGAGCGCCGAAGCTCTATACAAGAGCGCATTGGCAGGTGATTATGTATAGCAAAATTGAGGTCAGCCTCACCTTGCCGAAATAGTAGGTCTCAATATTCATTTATGAAGTCACATTCACAGAATAACCCTCATGTTCTCCTGTGCCTTTCCCAACTAATGTTCATCAAGAAAAACTGAGAGTGTAGAGACTCTTTAGAACGTCCTTTCCGTTAACCTTTGCAAACAATACTGGAAAATGTGAAACAGTCAAAGGTATTGGTCTACTAAGAAGGCATCAAACCAAATCCTGCCAACATCGACATCATGTCCATGTACATCATTTGATTTTTTGTTTGACCATTCTCACTTTCCATAACTACACAACCTATCATTGTATGAGTTTTTCCAGTTGGAGGAATTTTACTTCCGTCTGGCATTTCCATTTCGCCCGTCATTGTTGCAGTGACTTGCATTTCAACCGCGCTTTTATTTCCTGATTGAATGAATTCTCCAAATTCAAATTTGAAGTCAGAAAATGTTTTTCG
This sequence comes from uncultured SAR324 cluster bacterium, assembly GCA_902513935.1. The sequence continues at coordinate 9,408 of CABXOR010000032.1, read as the reverse complement.
CCATGTTTTATCATTAGCTAAATTTTCTTCCCTTCCAGTGTAAATTGCACCAGTTGGATCAGAACATACTGCATCATCAGCATAAAGTGATGCTACAGTTTCCCAATCAGCATTCTTAAAAGCTTCAGTCCATTTTCTCATAATTTGCTCTGACATAACTTCCTTTCATTTATTAAGTTTTTGTTAATTATCCTGCCAAACCCAACTGTCCCATCATACTCATCATATCGAGGTAATTTTTCATTGACTTAATTTTGCCATTCTCAAATTCATAAATGAAACAATTTTTGATATTAACAGATTTTCCAGTTGGAGGAATTTTACTTCCGTCTGGAGCTGTCATTTCACCTGTGTTTGTTCCTGTCCAAGAGCATTCTTCAACCATCGTATTGCCTGATTCAAACCTGTTATTACACTGGCCTACCATGTCTGGAAATGCCGTTTTCCAACCTTGAACGTATGCTGTAGACTCTTCCTTCCCAGATGCCTTATGTCCTATAGCCATATCCTCAAATGTAATATCATCTGCGGCTACGGTAGCGGCCCATTCATCAATTTTATTTTCGTTGAATAATTTTAAACCACTTTCTGAAACTTCTGTATTTGTCATTTTGTTCCTTTCATTTCTTAACCATTAATAACTTAGTACCGTTGCAATCATCTTACTGCTTGAAAAAAAATTAATATTATTAAGAAAATAGAAAAGGGTCAAGAGAAAGTTTCAGGGCTTAAATCTCGTTAACGTCATTTCCGTTAACCTTTGCAAACAAACTTCAGTCTCAATCTATTTGATTTACGACTAATTCTATGTAAAATATCTGGTGGGTAATGACTGGTAAGAGTAGGTGGGGGATTCTAATATTAAACTCTGTATTTTATGTTGTTTACAGACATTGACGGGGATTTGTATTCTATATACTCGGGGTTATGAATCTTCATCCAGCCAACTCAGGGCCTGATATGCTTCTTCTGCTTCTGAAAGCACTTATCAACATCTCTGCACCATCATTTCCAACAGAGCCTCCGCATCAGGTCGCGCCTCAGCAACCTCGCGCAGCAATGCTCCGATGGTGATATCACATGTTTCCATATCTGACTTCCCCGGAGCATGGGATGTCGTGAGCTTTAGGTCATACATCGCTAAAATCTCCGCCCCGACCCTTGCCTCTAGCGAACCGGATGGCGCCTTTGACACCGTTGGTGACTTCTCCCTTACTGCCCCACCATTCCTGTCGAAGAGCGTCACGCAGCGGCATCCCGTGCTGTGAGCGCATTGACCGGCGATCCGCGAGCATGCAGCTTTGTGGATAACGTGCGATGTCGTGGGCCAGGGTTTCGGCTTTCCCCCGAGCGTCGCCCTCGGGCACGACATATTCGCACAATCCAATCCGCAAGGCCTCTTCTGCATCCACTCGGCGGCCGGTGAGGATCAGGTCTATGGCGCGGCCTTCGCCAATCAGGCGCGGCAGGCGCACCGTTCCGCCATCGATCAGTGGAATACCCCACCTGCGGCAATAGACCCCCATGAAGGCGGTCTCTTCCATCACGCGGATATCGCACCAGAGAGCCAATTCCATTCCGCCCGCAACGGCTGGTCCGGCAACAGCAGCGATCACCGGTTTCGACAACTCTAGCCGGCTGGGTCCCATGGCCGCCATCGGCGGTTCACCTTCATCGGGGAAGTCAAACGGGTTTAGTGCATGAGCTCCGGAAAGAGAAGCCGCATGTTTCAGGTCCCACCCTGCGCAAAAGACACCGCCTTCGCCCCAAAACACGGCTACGTTTGCAGTTTCGTCCTGATCAAACGTTCTGAAGGCATTGTAAAGAGCTTCAGCACTATCCGGGTCCATCGCATTTCGTACCTCGGGACGAGAATGGATGACAGTCCATACTGGACCGTCTTTTTCGATGCGGACGCTCATGCCAAGGCCTCCCCATAATTACCTGTTAGATATTGCTCCCGGATTGTGAACTTCTGTACTTTTCCGGAGCCAGTCAGAGGGAAGTCTGGCACATGCACCCACACCGAAGGGGTCTTTTGGGCGGACAGGTGCAAACGGCAATAGGCACGAAGGTCGGCGACATCCGGTGAGGTGTCGGACAAGATAAATGCTGCGATGATTTCTCCCCATTTTTCATCCGGCAGGCCTACGACAGCCACTTGAGAGACTTCCGGGTGGGTGACAAGAACCGCTTCGATCTCGGCTGGGAAGTGGTTTTCGCCACCGCGTATTATCATGTCCTTCACCCGGCCCGTTACTCGCACAAAACCTTGGGCATCCATTGTGCCCAGATCACCTGTGTGCAGCCAGTCATCATCATCAATAGAGGCGGTAGTGGCCTCTGGGTTATTATTGTATCCGATCATCACGGCGTAGGACCGTGCGCAAATCTCGCCCACTTCACCAATTGGCAGCATCCGATTGTCCCCTGTTGAGCGGATCGACACTTCGGTCTGCGGGAGCGGCTGGCCAGCCGTCTCCACGATCTGTTCAACGGTGGCCTTGACAGGGTTCAGACAGATCATTGGGCTGTGTTCCGTTTGCCCAAACGCGCTGAGCAGCTGACAGCCCAGATCGTCTCGCACCCGCCTTACCAGATCGGGTGGAACAGGCGCACCGCCTGTCGTGATGACCTCGAGTGAGGACATGTCGCGCGGGGTTTTGTCTAGCGACTCCAGCAGGTTGAATAACATGGTTGGAACAGCAAAACAGGTTGTGATCCTTTGTTCTTCGATCAACCGCGCAAAGACATCTGCATCGAACCGCTTGATGAGAAGCATCTTGCAAGCGGCCTGAAGGCATCCCAACACTCCCGTGGCACAGCCCGCTGTGTGAAACAGTGGCATAAAATTGGCCCAGACTGAATGCAGCCCAACCTGCTTTCGCGCGCAAAAAAGCCGCGCGTTGTTCACAAGGTTCTTATGGCTGAGCAACGCACCTTTGGGGAAACCTGTTGTTCCCGAAGTGTACTGGATTTGGACGGCATTATCAGGCCAGACATCTGGCAGCGTGGCAGGTTGGTCACCATAGGTATAAAGGGCGTCATCGTCTTCCAGATTGACGACTTCGCGGAGGTTCTTGTTGCCGCTCGTTGCCTCTCGCGCGATATCCGCCATCGGGTTGCCCCGGAACTCATTAACCAAGAACAGGCCGACGGCCCCAGATTGTTCCAGCACATATTTCAGCTCACGCGCTTGAAAGGATGGGTTGGCCGTTACGAGAACCAGCCCGGCTAGCCCACAGGCATACTCCATGAAAATCCACTCAGGGATGTTGGGTGCCCATAAAACAATCCGCTCATCCGCTTCGAACCGAGTGGCGAGCGCCTTGGCAAGGCGTTCGGACCGCACCATTACCTGCCGATAGGACCATGACTGGCCACAGTCACCACTGTCCGCGACATCCACCATAGCCACCGCATCCGGATTGGTGTCTGCCACTTCACGTAGCAGCCCACCAACCGTGATGTCACGGATCTCCGCATCACCCTGCGCCGGGAAGTGCGAAATGCTAAGTGTTACGTCATACATAACTATTCCACCGTAATTGGTTTTTTCGGGATGTCGACAAGCTTGCCGCGCGGAATGAGTCGGTCTGCGTCATACATTGGCAGAGTACAAAGCTCACCGCGTTTAGTGGAACCGTCGACGCAGAGCACATCGATCACCGTGCCAGGACCCAACGCGGAGTCGTCCATGCGCACGATGCAGACACCACAGCCCTGATAGGGCGAATAGCCAGAAGAACAGACCCGACCAACGTACTTGCCGTCGGCCGTCATCACCCGCCCGAGATGCGCCACAGCGTCCGTCACCCGCATGCCCCAGGTACGGCATGATTTATCTGCTGCTTCCAGTGCTTTGCGGCCTACAAAATCGCGATCATCAAACTCAACAAAAACACCAAGCCCTGCGTCAAATGGTGTTGTATCTGCCCCAAAATCAGAGCCGGCATTCAAGAGCCCGGCCTCAATCCTTCGCGCTCGAAAAACAGGCGTGCCAGTAAGCAAAATGTCAAAACTCCTACCGACCTCCATAATATGATTGCCAATTGCCGGGATATCAGTATCAGGTAAAAGATAGACTTCCCATCCCAACTCGTTGGTGAAGCCGGAGCGGCTAATCCAGCATTTTTGACCAGCAATACGGACTTCTGCACAGTCAAAATATCGGAAGGGGTCAGGCATAGGGCCATCAAGCACAGCCGCCAGCAGGTCTAGTGATCGTGGCCCTTGTATCTGGCTGACCCACACATCGGGGTCTTTGATGTTCACGTCTAAACCCTCAGCTTGGGCCTTATACCAGCTGAACAAGTCGCCATCAGCCTGCGCCATCCAAAACCGGTTCTCATCGAGTCGCAACAGCACGCCATCAGTGATCATGCCACCATCATGGTAGCAGGCAAATTGATAGTAACAACGCCCCGGCTTTACCGTGCTGACATTACGGGTGAAAACACGGTTAAGAAGTTTTTCTGCATCAGGTCCGCAAATCTCAATAGGCAATTCACCTGTGTGCCGAAAGATAACATTGGTGCGCACAGCCCAATACATCTCATCGTCTGTGGCGGTATCCAGTTTTTCCGGGGTAAGCCTTGAATTGTAAAGTGTGTATTCTGGATCGTAGGGCAGTTCCATATAGCTTAGTGGATGAGGTCGCATTGTGAACGCTAACTCACGTGGACGCTGACCTTCATAAAGAATAGGCTTGGCTACAAATCGGATATTTTCAAGTGTAAGTGCCATCGGATAATCGTTCAAAAAATTGTTATCTTTGAAAATATGGTTGCTTTGCATTACTATGGTAAATCAATAAATATTTGAAACGCAAACTCAAAATCTTGAACAAATCGTTCAAATAATTTAAACAATTAATATGACTTTTTATTCTTATGATATGCTTCGCACCTTCCAAGTGGTAGCCGCAAACCTCAGCATGACTGCGGCAGCATCTCAGCGCAATCAATCCAAGGGGTCAGTGAGCTACCAAATTAAGAAGCTCGAAAGTCAACTTGGCTTTGCTCTTTTTAAACGTTCAAATGCGCGGCTGCATCTTACTTCCGAAGGGCAACGACTGTTGCAGGTTTCTAAAGTGTCGCTTGATCAGATTGATCAGGAAATTGAGTCGCTCCGCTGTAAGGAGCCGGCTCCCCTTACTATTGCTTTACAGACGTACTTCCTCAGTCGTTGGCTATCTCCGCGCCTCATGCGTTTTACCGCTGCACATCCGGAAATCGGGCTTTGTTTTGTCCCTTTAAATTTCATTGCTGAAATGGAGAGTATTGATGCGGATATTTCCATCTGTTGGGCAAAAGAAGGGATGATTAATGCGCCGCATGAACGGCTCTTTGCCTGCCCAGCCTGCCCTACAGGGAATGGTAAGATCGCTGAACGTGTGAAAAAAGAAGGGATAGATGAAGTGTTGTTATCAGTGCCATTGCTACTCGATTCTTCAGACAGCGCCGGTTGGCAAGATTGGTTTGATCGTGCTGGCCTTGATTTAAAAAATTCACAGCAGGGGCTTTCCATTGCTGATTCAAATAGCCGTGTTCAGGCGGTAATTGACGGACAGGGGATAGCACTTTGGGATCGTCTCGTTGCCCATGAAATTAGCTCAGGTCATTTGCAGTATCTTTCTGATATTTGGCTTGATGAGTATGGCTACTATGTGCGGGCAAAGGATAGCAGTCTAGAGAGCAAGGCTGTCGAACTCTTTTTAAACTGGCTCAGAGATGAGAGTAAGGATGCTCCGGGATAGGGGCCATCCGCACAAGCCCCCGCCCATTGATACATAAAGTAGTTAGTCTAATTTATGCCTATTTACTTCCTCAGATGGCACCACCAGTCAGACACCCTCCAAGTAATAATCCCCACTTTCTTGTAAAACAAACCGATTGATGTTATATATTGGGTTGATATATATTACCACTTAAAAACTAGACACTTTGTATTACATCTCGAGGACAAGTTGTTTATTTTTTAGCTCCTTTTTCTGACAAATATTAATGTGGCAAAGTCCAGTCCAAGAAGAAAAATTGCAGTAATTCTAGCCACAGATGTTGTGGGTTACAGTGTTAAGATGGAAGAAAACGAGGATCAGACCCTCAAGAATCTTAAGGTTTGCCGAGGTATCATTGATGGATTAGTAGAAGAATATCACGGGCGTATCTTCAATACCGCTGGAGACTCAGTCCTTGTAGAGTTCCAAAGTGCGGTCGAAGCAGTAATATGTGGTTCAGAGTTTCAAAACACTATAAAAGAGCGCAACAATTCCGTCCCTGAAGAGGAACAGATGGAGTTCCGAATTGGAATCAATATGGGGGATGTGGTAATCGAGGGTGATAATCTTTATGGTGAGGGAGTCAATGTTGCAGCAAGACTAGAAGCACTTGCGCAGCCAGGAGGAGTATGCCTGGCAAAAAATGTTCACGAGATAGTTAATAAGAAGACAGACTTTCTATTTCATGATTTAGGAGAGCAGACTGTTAAAAATACAGTTGTGCATGCAGTTGATGTTACACTTAATGGTACATCTCAAAGAAAACTACAAGAACCCACAAATGAACAACAATCGTCTACTGAAAAACCTCCTGCTATTGCTGTTCTGCCGTTTGCAAACATGAGCGGAGATTCAGAGCAGGAGTATTTCGCGGATGGTATCACGGAGGACATAATCACCAACCTCTCGCTATGGCGTACCTTCCCGGTGATTTCCCGCAACTCCAGCTTCACATTTCGGGGGCAGTCGCAGAACATCAAGCAGGTTGCAAACGAACTCGGCGCGCGTTACATCGTCGAGGGCAGCGTACGCAAAGGGGGAAACCGAGTGCGCATAACCGCGCAGCTCATTGACGCAGAGGAGGACCACCACCTCTGGTCAGAAAAGTGGGACCGCACTCTGGAGGACATCTTTGACGTGCAGGATGAGGTTTCCGAAGCTATTGCCCGCAGGGTGGCACCATCGGTGACTGGGCATGAGCAGGTCCGGCTTATCCGCAAGCGTCCGAAGAACCTCAGTGCATGGGAGGAGTATCTGCAAGGCTTGAACTGCTACTACAACGAAGCGAAGGGCACTGACTACGAAGACCCAGGTCTTACGCAGGCACGCCAGCACTGGGAAAAGGCCATAGAGTTGGACCCAACCCTCTCGGATGCTTATGCCTACCTATCGATGTTAAGCAGTTCGGAATTAGTTCAACGCATCACAAAAGACCCGGAAAAAACTCTCGATGAGATCATGATGCATGGCCGTAAAGCCGAAACCCTGAACCCGGAAAATCCGCTGGCGCTCCTGGGCATTGCTAAGTGCTACTTCTTTCGAGGAGACCATTCCACCGCACTGGACTATGCCCAACGTGCGGTACAGTTCAATCCCAATTTTGCTTTAAATTTCTATCAGCAGGGGTTGGTACAAGCCCATATCGGAGAGTATCAACATGGTGAAAGCTCCATCCTAAAGGCATTCGAACTCAGTCCGGCTGACCCGGATTTGATGTACTTTCACTGCGTGCTTTACTTTGCCTGCCTGGGGCAGGGGAGGTATGAAGAGGCGCTGGTGGTGATTGACAAAGCATTGCGTCAGCATAAACCGGGTATGATGCTTGGGTTTCGGGCGGCGGTGCTGGGGCACTTGCAGCGACCGGAGGCCAAGGCCACGCTGGAGCGCTACCTTGCCCTACGTCCCAACCTCAAGACCCGTGACGACTACCGTAGCATCTTTGTCCCCAACTCCACGCTGGCTGACCCCATCATCGAGGGACTCATCAAGGCGGGCTGGAACCCAGAAGATTAAAACATTTACAGATATTTTGTTTGTCATTGGATCATCCTTCAAAGTGATAAAATAAGGGCACATTTAATAACCAGATTACAGTCAATTTCAATTAGTATTAACTTACAAATGTAAAACATCCTAACTCTCAAATCAGCGGTGCGGCCTTGGCCGCGTATGACTGCATTTGCTTGTTAGGCGTCATTTGATTGAAGCCAAAGTTTCACAAGACTTTGGCAATTGCATGTATATGATCTGGGTTTGAACCACAGCAACCTCCAATGATTTTTATATCGTGATCTCTGAGCAGCTCTTTGTATGCGAGTGCGAAAGTATCTGGTTCCTCTGTTATAAGTTCTTCTGAGCCATCAATTTCAGCAGCACTTAGATCCGATGTGTTTCCGTGAAAGCTAATTATTCTTCCCTCAATACCTGGATTCTTATCAAGTGCTTGATGTAAGATTCTCGGATGCACACAATTTATGGCAAATCGCGCTGAATTGGTGCCAACTTTGTCATCGATTCGAGTAATGGCTTCACTTAGTTTAGTGCCATCGAGTAGACATCCTGTCTTATTCACAACAAAACTAACAACATAGGGTAATCCTGTCTCTGCCATAACTAGAGCAACTCCCATTCCCTCAGAAAGGGCAGGAAAAGTCGATGCTTGTAAATAGTCGACACCACTGGATACCAATGCTTTGACTTGCGGGGAATGAAAAGATCGAGCTAAATCCACATTCAATGCCTCCTCTGGTTTGTAGGCGTCACCCTTTGGGCCGATACTACCCTCAATCAATATAGATATATCAGAACTCGAATAGTTGGCTCTAATATCTTTTAGAAACTTAACGTTGTCTTCATTAACAGCGAAATTTAAAAATGATGACGCACGAATCCTTTCTTCGTTGGCTCGCCATGTTGCAGTTCCAATTGCAACGGAAAACCCAGTATTCACAGCGGTTTCAATGTAAGACCTATAAACTCTCTCAAGGATTTTCGAATAATCCTCGTCGTAAATTAATCCCGCATGAAAAATATGCTCGTCAAACACAACATCTGGGCTGCGTCGAAGTAACTCAAATACAGAGCCCATAGACAAAATATGCTTCTCGGTGTTGAATAGAGATTCAAAGCTCATGATATGCCTCCTGGTTTAGTGACGACTAACGCTTTGCTCACCAACAGAGTCAGCGTGGAAAAATTTGTTATACACTCTCTTTGCTCTGTAAATTTATGAATTGTATTTGTTTTTTAATCCAAGTTAAAAACCGTAAATCTCCCCCGTGTAGGTTGATGGGATGATATATATAAAGCTTGATGCCCTTTTTGTAGCCCCACCCCCTTCATTGCTCTTTCAGACATTGCGTATGCTCAATCCTTCATCTTCAAGAGGAGTTCATAATAACAGGCATCCTAAACTTCCATGTGTTCCAAAGCTCCTCATTCTCAATTAGATCAGTCATAAAGTGAGCGACATTAGATCGCGCAGTAGGACGACCGCTAAGGATACCAGTGGTTGGGGACTCTGAAATGTCGTATGGTGAAACCTCAGCATTGATCAAACTGTCTGGACGGACACAGCACCACTCGATGCTCTTGTTCTCCTTTCCCACAATTTTATGTAGATACTCAGC
>CABXOR010000031.1 GCA_902513935.1 uncultured SAR324 cluster bacterium | reverse complement strand
CTCCCATAAATTTTTCCCATCATGGAATACAACTTTTCAATTTGTAGTAATTCCAATGCTTCACGGGGCATGGATTCTACTGACTGCTCGAAAAATCGCATTAAGTGTTTCTTATCCGTTTGTCGATCTACTGAAGTAGAAACAATTTTAAAAAAATATTATCGTCCGCCGACAAGAATTGAGTCAATTTTCAAAGTGGGCTGACCAACAGTTGTCGGAACCCAGCCGCTGGACGCTCCGCACATTCCTGCCGCCAAATCCAGATCATCGGCAATCATCGAAATTTGCGACAGGACATCGAACCCCTTGCCGATCAGCGTTGCTCCGCGCACTGGTTCAGCGATTTTGCCATTGCGGATAGCATAACCTTCCTGCACTGCAAAATTGAATTCACCCGTCCCCGGATTGACAGATCCGCCACCCATTTTTTTTGCATACAGGCCAAATTTAATGGAACGTAGCATTTCTTCAATCTCGTGCGGTCCGGGAGCAATAAAGGTGTTGCGCATACGGGAAACCGGAGCAAATTTGTACGATTCACGTCGAGCTGAACCGGTACGGGAAATACCGACTTGACCTGCACCGATACGGTCACTGAGGTAATTATTGAGTATTCCGTTTTCGATTAGTACGGTTTTTTGCGTCGGTGTACCTTCGTCGTCCACATTACACGAACCCCATTTGTTTGGAATAGTTCCATCGTCTATTGCAGTAAGAATCGACTGGCCGACACGATTTCCTATTTTTTCGCAAAAAGGAGATGCGTTTTTTCGGATCGCTTCTGTTTCCAATGGGTGACCACAAGCCTCGTGGAAAATAACACCGCCGAATCCATTACCCAAAATCACAGGCATTTTCCCTCCATCGATGTATCCTGCAGCGGCCATACGCAACGCAGATTGTGCCGCATTTTCTGCAAGTTCCTCCAAATTCAAATCCTGAAAAAATTCATAACCACCCAAAACTCCTGGACTTTCAGCCGCAGTTTGGGGGCCATCACCTTTTTCTGCAACTGCAGAAAGACGCATCCTGGAATAATTTCGCGAGTCTTCGACCCATAAACCCTCGCTGTTGGCTATAAGCACCGAGCGTTTTTTTTCAGACATGTTGACCGTGACCTGTTGAATATCGTCACCGTGATTACGGGTTTTGTTATCCAGTTCCCTTAGCAGTTCAACGCGCTCAGACTTGCTCACCGTTTCTGGATTTACGGCTATATGGTGAATGTCTTCTATGGACTGAGGCTGAAGGGATTGCATGTCTCCGGACTGACCTTCTTTCTGGGATTGCCCTAAATTACCGGTGAGTTTCAGCAAATTGGCTTCGTCAGGATCACTGCTGTAACCGTAATAGGCTTCGTTGCCGTAAAGAAGACGTACCCCTATTCCAAATGAGTTTGAGGAATTGATTTCTTCAATTTTCTGATCAAGCAGATTGATAAAAGAAGCAACAGAGTCCTCTAAAAAAATTTCAGTAAAGTCTGCCCCCTGCTGAAGTCCATACTCCAAAATTTTTGCAACCGTGTTTTCGTTGAGCATAGTTTTCCCGGGAAAGGTTGTTTCGAGTATCTTTAAATAATATGACAGTTTTGATCAATCATTTTAAAGTATAATTGACAGTGGTGCAATCAAGAAACGTTAATCAAACTACGTTGTATTCCGGAATCAAGCGCTTCTCAGCAAATCGGTTGTAATCCAACTTGCTGATGTCAACGGTGGTGGCTTCACCGTCTATGAGAATTTCGGCCATCAACTTTCCACAAATTGGGCCCTGCATGAATCCGTGTCCTGAAAATCCGCTAAGCAAGTAAAATCCTTCCACCGGTGTAGGGCCAATGATGGGGTGTGCGTCCGGAGTCATTTCGTACAGTCCAGCTTGTCGAGCCTGGATTCCGGAGTTTCCCAGCAAAGGCATTCGCTGTATTGCAGATTCCATGTGTTTTAATTCCCAATCGTAATCAATTCTTTGATCATCTCCAATTTTTTCGTTGGGATTTGACATGCCCGTAAGCAGTCCGGAACCTTCCCGGTGAAAATAGAGACTTTGCGCAAAATCAATGACAAACGGGAAGTCTTCCGGAAGTTCCTGAATTGCGTCAGTGACAAACCACTGACGCCGCAGAGGAAATACTGGAATTTCGAGACTAATCTCTTTTCCAAGGCTTGCGCTCCATGGTCCACAGGCATTGACTACAGTTTTAGTTTCAATGGTTCCAAGAGATGTTTGAACTTTTCGAATTTGATTATTTTTTACATCAATGCCCATTACAGAACAATCAGTAATGCAGACTGCTCCATGCCGACGTGCAGCATTGACGTAACCCATCACGATACTGTTGGGATCTGCCAGTCCGTCTTCCGCGTTAAAGCTTCCAGCAAGTGCATCCGGGAAGTCACAGGGAGCGGCAATACTGCGTACTTCATCTCCGGTAAGCCATTCGGTTTGAACACCGAGGGAACGTTGAAGTTCTACCGTTTTACGGAACACCTCTACATCTTTTCCCCGAGTCAGTGCAAACAAATATCCACATTTTTTCACCAACACCGATTGTCCTGTTTCTTCCTCAAAAGCATCAATCATGGGAAGACTTTTTTGGGAAAGCCGGATATTGACTTCAGTATTGAACTGATAACGAATCCCTCCGGCACAACGTCCGGTTGCGCCGGTACCGAAAAACTTTTCGCATTCCAGAAGCAAAACGTCTTTGAAACCGCGGCTGGCCAAATGGTAAACAGTGCTTGCTCCCATGATTCCACCTCCGAGAATTACTACCGAGGCAGTTTTTGGCAGTCTGGACATTTTTTATAAAGAGACAATTGTTCCGAGATTTTCACTCTCTGCGTTTTTCAAAGCAATCCCGGCAGAGACCGCATCCTGTACGGCTACTCCACAGGATTTAAAAAATGTCAGTTGTTCAAGTGAGGTTCGCCCGGATTTTGTTCCATTGATGAGTTCTCCTATTTCTGCAACAATTTTGTCTGCTGTGATCAAACCTTGTTTAAGCGGAATGACTATATCACCAGTTTCGATCAGTGCAGATTCACGGGAATCAACGAAGACAAGAGCATTTTGAATAGTATCTGAATCGATTTCCTGCATTGATGGCTGAAAAGAGCCAACTGCATTTATATGAGCCCCCTGTTTGAGATTCTTAAAGGAAATAACAGGAGTAGAGGAAGTGGTGGCAGTACAGACAATGTCAGCATTTTTTACGGCTTCTGCAGAAGAAGTAGCTGCTTGAATATCCTTTGGAATTAGACCAACTCCGGACATTTCTTCCACAAAATTTTGTGCATGTTCAGGGTTTGGACTATAAACCCACGCTTGCCGAATACTGCGAACAGTACAAACAGCATCCAGTTGTGAACAGGCCTGTTTTCCGCTACCAATTATTGCGACAGAAACCGCATCCTTAGACGCAAGCAATTCTGTGGCGGCTCCGACTCCAGCTCCGGTACGAACTGCAGTCAAAACTTCTCCATCCATCAGGGCTTTGATTTGACCGTTTTCAGTGTCCAACACAAGCACGGCAGCATGAATCAGGGGAAATCCACGGGCTGGATTCTTGCCAAAAACAGTTACCAGTTTTACAGCCATTTCACTGTCGTCCGGAAGCGCAGCAGGCATTGTCAGGAGCACTCCTTCCTGCTCAGAAACATGGACACGGCTGCGGAGAGGCATCTCAACCCGTCCGGACGAAAGCCGGCTATACGCACGCTTCATGCCTTCGATTGCTTCTGCCATCGGAAGGGCTTTTTGAAGATCATCACTACTAAGAACCCGAATTTCCATTTTGTTGGGCGATTGATAATTAGAGTGAAACTGAAGATGACACTATTCCGGCGTTGGATTTAGACAAGAGAACCAAGTTCTCAACAGACTCATTCAAATGGATTACAGATCGGTGTAGCTGAGGTATGCCTTCAAAAAGACAACTGCCTTTGCGGATATTTTCGGCCCCCTGCGAAAAAAGAACTGCTGTGCCATCGAATATTCTGCAACAGCAGTAGGCCTTTTTTCATTCATTTCACCGTTGACATCTCTGCTTGCAGTAGTCAGAACTTTTTGCAGAAGCACCGGTGTACTAAAATTAATTTCCTCCAGTTCAGGAGTCAATCTGGAAGCCAACATCGTCATTGGAATATCATAAAGTGTTTCTGCATAGAAAAAACTCAGAAACCTCGCCACAGCCTCAATTTCTTCGTTACTGCGCGTCAAGAGCCAACTGGTGAGCTCCCTGCGGAAGTTAAGCAAATCTTTCTTTTTGATTCCAGCAGGATTTACAGCAAGTTTTCCTGAGCCCAAATAAGATCTTGTTTTTTCCCTCATGAAACTTAAAAACCCTCCAGCTTTGCGAAAAAGCTTATTGTTCAAAAAACGTTTTTCGAAATCCCGCAAAATAAAACGTCCCAACGAAAGTTGATTCAGAATTTGTTTGGAACCAGTGGCTTCTTTCAGATCAGCAGAAACACGTTCAAAGAGTAATTCAAGTTCTTTTTGTTCGTTTTCAATATCCAGTAAACGTTGAATTTCCTCCTCTGAAATTTGATGATTTTCAGGAGAAATCACTGTTTGTTCTGGAACAGTAAATTCGATCTGAGCCGACTGTGAGATTGGTAAAGTTTGTGGGACAGAAAAATAAAGGAGATACAGCAAAATGCAGGTGGAAAGAAAAAATACCACAGTGAGTAGAGGAAAAAATTTTTGCAGCTTCATTTTTCTTACCAGGTTAGAAAATAGTTTGAGTAAAGTCCTGCTCTAAGTTTTTGAATAAGCTTTCAAACCTGCTTGAATACGTAACGGCAGGGCATGAAGTTTTATAAAACCAATGGCATCCTGTGGATCATAAGTACCCTGATCCGCTTCCATTGTTGCCATATCCTCATCATAGAGACTGTTTGGTGATTTACGGCCAGTCACCATGCAGTTGCCTTTGTAGAGTTCCAGACGGACTGTACCATTAACCGGTTCCTGAGTTTTTTTCACCATTTCCAGCAAAATTTCCATTTCAGGTGAAAACCAAAAACCATCGTAGGTCAGTTGCGCAAAGCGTGGCATTAGTGAATCCTTGAGATTAATTACACCACGGTTCAAGGTAATTGACTCCATTGCCCGATGTGCAATGTGCAAAATAGTACCACCTGGTGTTTCATACACCCCTCTGTTTTTCATGCCGACAAAACGGGACTCTACCATATCAATCCGGCCAATTCCATGTTGTCCACCCAATTCATTTAGAAATGTCAACAATTTTGCCGGAGAAAATTTTTCCCCATCAACCGCGACCGGATTCCCTTTTAGAAATTCAATCAGAATCTCCTGAGACTCAACTGGAGCCTCTTTCGGCGACTGTGACAATTCGAACATTTCCTGTAGTGGAGCTTGCCAGGGGTCCTCCAACATACCAGATTCAAAACTGATGTGCATAAGATTTTCATCTGAACTCCAGGGTTGTTCTTTGGAAGCCTTGACCGGAATACCGTATTTTTCTGCATAGGCTAATAATTCTGTACGGCCGGGATATTTTTTATAAAACTCAGGAATTTTCCATGGTGCTACTACCCGAATATTAGGATTGAGCGCATAATAGCTTAACTCAAAACGGACCTGATCATTACCTTTTCCGGTTGCGCCATGTGCTACAGCAACAGCTCCTTCCAGCCCTGCAACTTCTATCTGTTTTTTAGAAATCAAAGGCCGTGCTAATGAAGTCCCCAGCAAATAAGTTCCTTCATAAAGCGCATTCCATTGAATAGAGGGCAGAACAAAATCCTGAACAAATTCTTCTTCAACATTTTCGATCAGAACTTTTGCTGCACCAGCTTTTTTACCTTTTTCAAGGATGGCATCCAAATTTTCAACTTTCTGTCCCAAATCAAGACATAGTGCAATTACTTCATATCCTTGTTGAGCAAGCCAATGGACAAGAACTGAAGTATCCAGGCCACCGGAATAAGCCAATACGAGTTTTTCCTGATTCATTTTTAGTTTAATTGTGTTTCAGAAATTTTATTAATCAGAGCCTCTTCAGGCTCTTCGTTAAAATTCGGATATTTCTCTGGAATTACCCCCTGAGTACGACTTACTTTTAGAGCAACCGGTCCTTTTTTCCCTGTTCCGACTTCAAACTCAACACGATCCCCCAGGTTGAGGGAACGAAAACCGTCCTGCCGAATTTCAGACTGATGGACAAAAAGGTCGTCTCCAGTGTCCTGTTCTATGAAGCCAAAACCTTTATTTGGATTAAACCATTTAACTGTCCCATCTCGGCGAGTACCTTCTTCGTAGGTGATAGGCTTTTTGAAATGTAGAACTATCGCCAGTAATAGGCATGAGATAGAAAAAATTGCCAAAAAAAGAAAGTTTTTTTCATTTAATATTTCGTTTGTTTCCTGATTCCATAAGTAATACAGCAGTCCCAGCATCACAGTAGTTTGAACTGCAACAATTGCAGGCAAAAATTTGTTGTTCATTTTGTTTTAATATTTTCATTTGTTTTTTTTATAAAATATCCACTACAGGCAATTTTGTTATTTAGTTCCCTGCAGTGGTATTAAGTTCAGCCAGTTTGTTCAGCCAGCCAACGTTCTGCATCAATGGCCGACATACATCCTGTTCCTGCAGCAGTAACGGCTTGCCGATAAACATGATCCTGAACATCTCCTGAAGCAAAAACTCCTTCGATAGACGTATATGTCGTGCCAGCCGTGACTTTCAGATAACCGTTTTTGTCCATAATCAACTGATCTTTGAATAAATTTGTATTTGGTGTGTGTCCTATCGCAATGAACAATCCTGTGATAGGATGTTCTTTAATTTTATCCGTTTTAACGTTCCTCACTTTCAGGGACGTCATTCCGTCCTTGGAGTTACCCACTACTTTTTCAACAACAGTATCCCATAATATTGAGATTTTCTTGTGATCAAAAGCACGTTTCTGCATAATTTTGCTGCCTCGGAATTCATTGCGCCGATGAATCATTGTCACACTTTTACAGATATTTGCCAAATACAGAGCTTCTTCCAGCGCAGTATCACCTCCGCCTACAACGGCCACATCCTGGTCACGAAAGAAAAACCCGTCGCAGGTTGCACAGGCAGAAACACCCCTACCGCTGTATTCTTTTTCTGAATCCATTCCAAGCCATCTCGCGGAGGCTCCAGACGAAATAATCAGTGAATCGCAAGTCAACGTAGCTTTGTTTTCCAACGTAAGTTTAAATGGTCGTTGTGACAAATCAACTTCTACCACATCACCGGAAATAAATTCTGTGTCAAAACGAGCGGCTTGGGCTTTCAGGAGATCCATCATTTCCGGGCCTTGAATTCCTTCTGGAAAACCAGGATAATTTTCAACGTCTGTAGTGATCATCAATTGTCCTCCTGCCTCTCGTCCAGAGACGACAACAGGATTTAAGTTGGCTCTTGCCGCATATATTGCCGCAGTCAATCCTGCAGGACCGGAGCCTAAAATTATTAGTTTGTGGTGGGTTTTTTTCATTTTAGTTTTTGGTTGTTAATATCATGTTATTTTACCATTTGAACATGCGGCAGTTTCAAGTCAATTCAAAATAGGCAAATAACCCCGATCAACGCCTCAACCTTTTTTCCAGTTCCTGCAGAGAAAATTCCACTAGAAGTGGTAGATCTTTGATGGATTCCATCGGACTGTCCAATTCTTCCCACTGTGCCAGCAAACAATCCATTTCAGACTGCCCAAGTTCCTGCTCATATGGCATAGTTGCATACTCTGAAACCACTTGACAGACTTCCCGTAATATTTCTTCGTTTTGACCTCTCTTGCCAAACAATGACAGCCGATCAAGGATTTTCCTGACAACTTTTTCTACTTGATCTTCACCCAAGCATTCCGGAATCGAACCTACTGCAAAAGTATTCCCTCCAAAAGGACTGACTGCAAAACCGGAAAGGGCTAATGGTACTAAAGATTGTTCCAGCAACACTAATTCCTGAGGAGACAGTTCCAATAAAAGTGAAACTTTAAAAGTCTGAATTTTCACTTCTTTTTTTTGCAATGACTCCAAATAAGTATCATAAATCAAAAGTTCGTGGAGTGCTCGCTGTTCAATTAGCACCAACCCCGCATCATTTTCCGCAATAATGTATGTCTTCCGGAACTGACCAAGCACCCTTATTTTTTTTGGAACCAACGGCAGAGGTGAAATTAGACAGAGATTACGTATCTCGTTTTGAGGAAGATTCCCCGGACCGGAGTCCCGAGTTTCCAAAGTTGTTGTTGAAGCGGAATCCTGCGTTTTTTTTGGTATTGGTCGGATTTCAGCAATACGATTTTCTTGTGGGAATGCTGTGAGTTTATGTGATTTTTCCGGCCTCAACGAGCCTCTCGGCGGGAGAACTCTTGCTTCTTTTGTAATGGTTTTGTTTACAGGAAATAACATTTCTGCAGACTCATTTCCCAAAGGCAACGAATCATCCAGCGGCAGATCTATTTGTCCTGTAACGCCTGTGTGTGACATTTGCGAATGTGAATGTTCACGGCCAAAAAACCGGCGACTGGCTCCATCTTTCAAGGCACGGGAAATTTGATCTGTTAAAATTGTATGGACGAGCTGACTGTTCCGGAAGCGGATTTCCGTTTTGGCAGGATGCACATTCACATCAATTTCAGTCGGGTCTATTCTCAAATTTAGGAAAAATACCGGATGCTGTCCTTTGCCTAAAAAAGTTCCATAGCCATCATAAATCCCGTGATTGATTGACGGTGATTTTACATTCCGCTCATTCACAAAAATATACTGCCAGCGCCTGCTAGTCCGTGGTTTTGAAGGAAATGAAATGAAACCAGAAAATTGTAGATATGTTTCCTCATGTTTAACCGGCATCAAAATTTCTTTAAACTCTTCACCATAAAGCTGCTGGATACGAGTTTCCAGAGCTTGTCCTCCGGAAAGATTTAGCAGAAGTTGCCGATTATGTGTCAGACGAAAATGAATATGCGGATAAGCCAGAGACTTCTGTACCAGATGCTGCTGAATGTGCTGAAGTTCTGTGGCAGTGGTTTTGAGAAATTTCAAGCGGGCAGGTGTATTGTAAAAAAGACGTTCGACAGTGACTTTCGTACCCTTCGGGAAACCGATTTTTCCGACTTGTTCCAGGTAGCCGCCTTTAATAAATATTCTGGTTGCACCTTGAGTTTCATCATTACATGTCAGAATCTCAAAATGTGAAATAGCTGCAATTGAAGCCAATGCCTCCCCCCGAAACCCTAAAGTCCGGATTCGAAACAAATCTTCCTCATCTATAATTTTACTTGTGGCATGTCTTTCTACTGAAAGTTGAGCATCAGATTCGTTCATTCCACAACCGTTGTCGAGAATGGAAATCAAATCCTTGCCTCCGTTTTTAATGCTAACCTGAACCTCAGTTGCTCCGGCATCAATTGCATTCTCAAGCAGTTCTTTGACCACCGAAGCTGGACGCTCAACTACTTCGCCCGCAGCAATTTTATTTATCAGAGATTCCGTCAATATTCTTACATTATTTTCAGTAGAAGAAGACTGATTCATTTTTTTGTTGGCAACTTTACACAAATTGGAGTAAATATTTGGGTCAATACAATTGGTGAAGATAATTATTTTTACTTTGAGACATCGTAGCTTAAAGACAACATCGACGCAAGATAGACTCTTAAAGATTTTCTTGAGTTAACTTTTTATTTTTCATCAAGTTTCATACTCGTCAATTACTGATGGGTAAACATTACACATGATTCGCGATTTGATCCAAGCCGCGTGTAATTTTTTTAATCAAAACAACAGAGGTACAAATATGCAACTAAAAACTTTATTTTACGGACTCATGATGGGTCTGATTGCTTTTGCACCGTTGACTGCAATGGCAGACGAAACTGCAACAATACGATTCATTCTAACAGGCGATCTATACGAATTTCCTCCTGAGAAAGGACGTGGTGGTTATGCTAAGCTGGCCAGCGTGGTTCGCCAAGAAAAAGTTGGAGAAAAACATTCCTTTCTGGTTCATGCTGGTGATGCATATTCACCGTCTTTGCTTTCAAGCATGGACAAAGGCAAGAGTACCGTCGATATGTTAAATGCTGTAGGTGTTGACTATATGGTACTAGGTAATCACGAATGGGATTTTGGCCCTGAGATAGCTAGGAAACGCATCTGGGAATCTGATTTTCCTATACTTGCCAGCAATGCAAGAGATAAAGATGGGCTTCCTATTGATGGCACTGTAAGAACTGCTATGGTCAACGTAGGTCCATTCCGTGTAGGGATTATAGGATTAATCACTCCAAACACTAAAGTTCTGGCCAGTCCAAAAACGGATACGTTTCTTTCGGTGGTGGATACTGCAGCAGCTCTCTCCAAGGAGTTAAAAGGGCAGGGTGCAAATCTGATAGTAGCTTTAGCGCATCTTGATTATGTTGAAGACATGGAGCTATTTCAGAGTGGCGTAGTTGACGTATTACTATCAGGACATGATCACTATCATATTTTATTTGACAACGGCAAAGCTGTTTGGATGGACTCTGGAGAAGATGCTGAAAAAGTAGGAGTTATCGATGTCCACATGAAATCTTTCATGAAACGAGGGAAAAAACGATTCGATTGGGAAGCTGACATGCGCTTTGTAGATACAAAAGATATCCCGGAGGATAGAGTAATAGCCGCAAAGGTCAAAAGTTATGAAGATTTATTGTCAAAGGAACTTGACATCGAAATCGGCAAGACAACCACAGAACTCGACAGCAGAAAAAAGACTGTACGTACAGAGGAAGCGGCCATTGGGAATCTTATAGCTGATGCCATGCGTGACGGAGTTGATGCAGACATTGGAATTGCAAATGGTGGCGGAATCCGGGCCAAGAAAATATATGAACCAGGGACTATACTCAAACGCAGAGATATTTTAAGTGAACTTCCGTTTGGTAACGTGGTCGTCAAACTCAGATTAACTGGTGCACAAGTCTGGAAAGCTTTAGAAAACGGTGTTAGTAAAGTTGAAAGTAACGCTGGAAGATTTCCTCAGGTTTCAGGAGTTAGTTTTATCTATAACTCAAAAGCTAAAGCAGGCTCACGTGTTATTTCGGTGAAAGTCGGTAATAACCCACTTAACAAGAGTGGTACCTATACTGTAGCAACAAACAACTACGCTGCCGGTGGTGGAGATGGATACAAGGTTTTCAAAAAAGGGGAAGTCCTCATTAATGCCAGTGGAGCTACTCTCCTAGCAAGCATGGTGATGGATTACATTAAAACCAAAGGAATTGTTTCCCCAAAAGTTGAGGGGCGGATTGTTGCTCAGTAAGAGCAATTCATTTGAAGGCGGGATTCGCTCCCGCCTTTAGATTCTATTCGCCGAGAAATTGTTCCGCTAAAAAGGGGAGCAATACTATTTTTAATATTTTTTGTGAATTAGAAAATATAGCCACTTCACTCAACTCTTCCAAGTTCCTTTGCTACATCCACAAAATGCTGAACGTTCTCAAATGGAGTGCGTTCCAGCAAACCGTGATTAAGGTTAAGGATGTGATTTTTTCGTCCACTTTGTTCAAAACATTTCCGGACTGCCTGAGTAATCTCTTCCTTGGTTCCGTCTGCCAATATTTGATTATCAACGTTGCCTTGAAAAATCATTTCAGGCGCCATTTTATTGGCTTGTCCCAAATCAATACAATTTCCGACACTCAAGACTGAAGCACCACTTTGAAGCATCAAGTCCAGGTGTGGTGACTCTTTGGTGAATAAAATACTGGGTGTAGTTGGTATTAAAGCACTAAAAATTTTTTCATGAGTCGGTTGAACATATTTCTTATATAGCTCTAAAGGAATCACATCTGCAAACGACTCAAATAATTGAACAGCGTGTGCTCCGGAAACAATTTGGTAATTAAGATAGTCCACTGTCATTTCTGTTAAGCGTTCCAGCAAAGCTTGTATGAAGCTTGGTTGTTCTACAATAAAGGCTAAAACTTCGTTAATTTTCCGATTTGGACTGCTGCCCGCTATCATAAAAAAGGCTAGTGACATCGGTGAGCCTGCAAATCCAAGTATCGGCAATTCTCCATTGAGTTCAGCATTAAGTCCTTTGAGGATTTGAGCAACAGTTTGCAAGTGTATTTCCGGATCAACTGGGCGTAGTGCTTTTACCTGGGAAAATGTCCGGACAGGTTTTTCGAGAATCGGTCCTGGAGCGAATCTAAAACCTGCACCCGCAGGAGTAAGAGGAGTGAGAATGTCCTGAAACATAATGATTGCATCCACTCCAAGACGTTTGGGGAATAATGAAATTTTGATAGCTATTTCAGGATCCGCAAAAAGTTCTTCCAGTGCACGACCGTCATTTTTTCTAAGTTGATTGTATTCAGGATCTGTTCGACCGGCCTGACGCATAATCCATACAGGTATCCTATCCACAGGCAAGTGATTGAGAACACGGACCAATATATCATTTTTTAATACAGACATTATTCTTTTTCCTGATTTATGATTTGATGGGTGTATGCGGCTTTTAATGCTTGCCGAAACAAATTATTGAGGTGAAACATTACATATATTTCAAACCTTAAAGTAGAAATTCTCTGGACACTTCAAGAAGCTTGCTCCAACATGGAGTAGTATTTTTGAATTTTTTCTTTCCATTACACACTAATTTCAATGACCAAAACTGTGCCTGCCTGCCTGCGTTGCAGTGACACCAGAGTTTTTATCAACGTTCGTCCACGCGAACGATATGCTCACGCCAGACTTTGTGACTGCGTTTCAAGTCTCTGCAAAACCTGCAAAGGTACAGGTTTCCTCGTAGAGCAGGACAGTTTCCAACGTGATGTTGCTATAACATGCCCGGACTGCGAACAAATCAAAAAACGCGTTCAGCTCTATAACAGTGCCCGCATCCCCCGTCGCTACCTGAACAGTCGACTGAATTCGCAAGATAGAGATTCAGGAAACGAGATGGTATTTGACTTACTTGAAAGCATTTTCCGACTTCTGCCGCAGCGATTGAGTAATAAAAATAATTTGCAAAACGACACGGAAGACCTGAAAGGCATGGTTCTAATGGGCCCTCCCGGTACCGGAAAAACACACCTAATGATAGGTTTTGTCTATCAATGCACTATTGGTCATGGTATATCCTGCATTTTTCAAAGTTTTGCAGAGTTGCTTTCAGAATTAAGACAGGGTTATTCCGACGGAAAATCAGATATGGAAATTATTGATCCTCATTTGCAGACTGATATCCTCATCATCGACGATATGGGCAAAGGACGAAACAGTGACTGGGAACTAGGCATACTCGACATGTTGATTTCTGAGCGCTACAACCGCAATCAAATTATAATGGTCACCACCAATTTTACTGAAAGCGAAGAAAACACACTCAAAGAACAAATCCGCACCCGAGATAAAACTGAAACAGAACAATTTATCGCCGACACCATTCACAGACGTGTGGGTGAGCGCATTTATTCCCGTTTAAAGGAAATGTGTTATTTCGAAAATTTGATGGGGCCGGATCGTCGAATTACTGAAGATGAACTCGACGAAGAATGATCAAATCAGGCCCTGCTTTTCATCCAAACCAAACATCAGATTCATATTTTGAATTGCCTGCCCTGAAGCACCCTTGACCAAATTATCGATGCTGCTGACAATCACACAATTCTGTCCGGACTGATCAGTCTCTGCTCCAATCATGCAGCGGTTAGAATGTACAGTCATCCTTAAATCCGGCAAATCTCCTTCCTCCAAAAAGTGAACAAATTCCTGACTCTCAGCAAATGTTGAAAAACGTTCCAAAATATCACTTGAAGTAACAGGTTCGCGGAAATAGAGGTAAATCGTGGATAAAATTCCTCGGCTAAGTGGAAGTAAATGCGGTGTCAGGATAATTTCTCCCGTGACATCCGAGCTATACGGGCTGAGGTCTTGCAAACACTGCTGAATTTCAGGCTGGTGCTGATGTGAAAAAACTTTGTAGGCTTTGAAATTTTCATTGACACTTACAAAGTTCGTCACGTCATCTTCGACCCTGCCTCCTGCACCACTCACCCCGGATTTTGCATCAATTATCGGCGACCGATCTAATTTTCCAAGTAACTCTCCCAACGGTAAAAGCCCCAGCAAGGCACCTGTAGCATAACATCCTGGATTTGAAACCAGTCTTGCTGTGGTAATTTCGCTTTTAAAATATTCCGGTAGTCCGAATACGGCTTCTTCCAGCAACTCCGGGCAAGAATGTGATAGCTTGTAAAATTTGGAAAAGACCTCTTTGTCCCGCAAACGAAATGCTCCGGAAAGATCAATAACCCGTACACCCTGCTCCAATAAGTTTGGAACCCGTTCCAAGCTGGCCTGGTTGGGGATTGCAAGAAAAACGAGATCGCATCCCGTAACGTCAATATCGTTCGGCTGAAAAACCTGATTGTAACCGGTCAACTCCGGAAAAACATCTTTGACTTTCTTCCCTTGATAATTACTGGAAGTCAGTAGTTCAACAGACGCCTTATCATGACTTCCCAGCAAATACAAGAGCTCACGTCCGGATAAACCTGCAGCTCCAATTATTCCAATTCTTACCATTTAGCCAAAGACCTCTTCATAAAGTTCAGGATTAAAGCCCACAATAAATTCGTTGCCAATTCTCCAGGTTGGAGCACGCAAGTTTCCACTCGGACCAATTACATCTTTCAAAATATTTGCTTTGTCATCAGAATCAGGATTCCACTCCTGCCTTTTTTTACCTTTACCGGTTAAAATAAGACTTGCAGACTCCATCATTTTCCAGGCTTCCTGACTGTTTATCTTTTCTTTGTTGGCAAAAACACGTGTTTCTACTGAAATATTTTTTGCGTCAAGAACCTCTTGCGCTCGCTTACAGGATGTTCAACCATTCCTGAAATAACCCCAATTTATTTGTTTGCTCATTTCCCCTTTAAGATATTGTGTTTTTCAAATCATTATCGTGTTTAAAGTCTAGCTGGTGCTGGCCTCACAATCAAATCCTTTCCATTATTTGCCACAAAATTAACAAACATGATTATCAGCGGATGCGGCCAACACGAATTGAAAGCGGCCACTTTACATTTTTCTTTTCAACTGGTTTACCCCAAACTGCTTTTAAACGATCAAATATAACTGTAATCGGATCACTTCCCTTGCGTTTTTTATAATTTGCCACCGCAGACCAACTGCTGAGAAAACCGAGCATATTTTCAAAATCCCATGTCGACATCAGTTCAATCTTTGGAGCACGAAATTCACGAAATGGGAAAGATAATGTTCGGTAGCCGGTATCAACCAAACGACGTTCCGGATCCCAATAATTGCCTAATATATCTTTATACAAGCAATCTATTTCGCGGTCAACATCCGGATTTATCCTGAATAATTTGTAGGACCAACAGGCAAGCACGCCATATCTTTTTAGGACCCGCTCGGCTTCTGCGTAAAATACTTCAGTATCAAACCAGTGAAGAGCCTGCGCCACAGTAATTAAATTAACACTACGTTGCTTGAGTGCAGGAGCCTGTTCGTTGGCCACAGCATAACTGATGTTTCTCAGAGGAAAAGCATTTAGAATTTGGGTGGAGCTTGCATCCGTTGCATAAACATGATCAAAGTACAAAGCAAGTTTTTGTGCGGACTGACCATTCCCTGTTCCAGCGTCCCATGCCAGTTTGTGTTCTCGGCATTCAGCAGCGAGGTAGCGAAAAAGGGTTTCAGGATACAAAGGACGATAAGCGGCATATGCTTTGGATTGTGTTGAAAAATTGTCTTTGAATGCTTTTGGATTTTTATGAAACTTGGCCTTTAATCTCATTTTAGAACGAAAAACTTTAGGTTAGTAAAGTAAGCATATTTTTTCATCCCTCTCACCAGTGTCCGATCAAAATACCCATCTTTTCATCCCTCTCAACTCCCATTTCAAACAGAAATTCATGTTCCATTTCTGTACGAATCAAGCGCTCCCTGAACCAGGTAAATAGCTGTTCGTGCATTTCCTTGCCCACAGCTTGATATTCGGGATCGGTTCCTAAATCATAAAATTCTTCCGGATCATTTTTCAGATCAAAAAGTTGCGGACTAAATTTTTCATGCAAAATGTATTTCCAGTCCTTGGTGCGAATCATGTGAGCACGGCAATCGTAAGGATGCAAATTTAACGAAACACGGGGACCTCGATCGCTGTAATCAATTTGGCTGATAGTGTATTCCCGTTTATTATCCGGATCTAAAATTCCGCGTGTCAGGGGAAGCAGTGATTGCCCTTCCATACGCTGTTTGCATATATTACCGCCGGCAAATTCAACCATGGTCGGCACAATGTCAACAGCTTCTACAAATTCGTGATTCACTGTACCCCTTGTCGATTCTGCATAATTTTCCGGATCACAAACAATTAACGGAATTCTGACAGATGGTTCGTGAAACAAGTCTTTCTCCCCCAACCAGTGATCCCCCAAATAATCCCCATGATCTGCTGTCAAAACAATCAAGGTTGAGTCCATTAATTTTTTGGATTTCAGCATTTCAAAAACACGGCCCAAATGATCATCAATTTGTTTGATCAGCCCCATATAGGTTGGAACCACACGTTCCCGAACTTCATCGCGTGAAAAATTTTGGCTGTAAGTTTCTTCATGGAATGCTTTAAATACCGGATGCGGAGATTGAAGTTCGTCTGTATTACGAACAGCAGGCAAAACCTGATCTCTACAGTAAAGCGAATGGTACGGAGCCGGAACGAGATACGGCCAGTGCGGTTTGATGTAACTAAGATGCAAACACCATTGATCATTTGGGTCTACTCCGGACAAAAATTCCAGAGCGCGGTCTGTGGTAAATGCAGTTTCGGAATGTTCTTCAGCAATGGCTGCCGGCAAATTTGCGTTTCGCATTTGCCAACCACTGACTTTTTTGCCGTTGACATCATAAGCACTGTTGGCCCAACTTTCCCAAAGATTTTCACCGTCATATCCATTGGAACGCAAGTAATCATTGTAAGCTAAATCATCGGGAACAATCTCGTCAGGATATATTCCAGCAAAATGTTCATAATGTTCAAACCCTCCTTGCGCCAGTCGTTGACCAAGATTTGAGAGTTGATCAATTAGCAAACGAGCCAGTGCATCCTGATTGGCTCGAGCTTCAGACTTTCCAACCAGAACAGTACGATAATTGATTTTTTGAAGATAATCACCCAAAGAAAGTTCCCCTAGTTTTAGCGGGTCTGCGTTGACCAAAGCTCCGTGTGAAGCAAGGTAACGTCCGGTGTAAAAACTGGCTCGCGAAGGACCGCAAAGCGGGGCTTGGCAATAGGCATTCGAAAAACGTACTCCCCGCTCGGCAAGTCTGTCGATGTTGGGCGTTTCAAGAAACGGATGTCCATAGCAGGAGAGATAATCCGCCCGTAATTGGTCACACATGATGAATAAAATGTTTTTTCGCATATCCTCCTCGTTAAAAATTTCTGCTGTATTTCTGAATCAATTTTGCAAAAATTCACAGATCCAGCGTGCCCATAAATTTGCATCTGGGACTTCATCTCGGAGACGGGAGCGTCCGTATTCCATTTCTTGTGGATTTTCTCCGAGAAACAAAAGTTCTTTGATGAAATTTTCCATTGCTCTGCGAGGTTGTTCCGGATGACCTTGCAGTGCCAACACCGAATCCCCAATCACAAAAGCACTATTTTTACAAAGTTCGGAATGCCCGATGAGTTGAGCGTTTTCCGGAAGAACGGAAACATGATCTTGGTTGATATGGAAAATTTCACATTTCATTTGGATGGGCTTCATCCATGATTGTACTTCCACAATATCAAATGATTCCGCTCCTACAAGCCAACCGTCTCTGCGTCGTTCAACCATTCCTCCAAGAGCGCTCGCAATCAATTGATGGCCAAAACAGATCCCGACTAATTTTTTTTGTGAAACCAGACAATCCCTGACAAACTGCTGTAATTTTTCAATCCACAAATGTCCTTCATTGACACTGCAAGGGCTACCTGTAATGAGGTAAGCATCATAAGAATATAATGATTCCGGCCATTCATTTTCAGCCACAAAAAGTTGATCCAATCTCGCATCTGGCATCAGGGGAGTCAGAAAGTCTACAAATTTTTCGGATTCCGTAATTCCCAAATCCGTAGACCAGTAGCTTCGAGGAACCGTATCCAATAATCCAAGTTTCATTTGTTTTCCATTCCTAAGTAAACAGGTGATTCATCCGGAATAAGTACGTAATGCATCAAACAGTACTTTGAGCAATCAGCGCTATCCCGTAAGAGACTGTATTTCAGGAACAATGGCTACCAGCATCCCTTCTACAATTCCGTTCAAAGCTACAACCGATAAAATACTGCTATCCACTTTCCTTCAATTCGTTCTTCTAACATATAAAACCTCGTTTAATTTCCCTATTTAGATCAGTAAAACTACTTGATGTTCCATCATTTATCAACTTCAATAAAATAATCATTGAAATTATTACGAAATTAATTTATCTTCTACCTGTTTTTGATATTCGTTTTATACGGAATTTTAACTAACCATATCCTTTTTATAATTTTCAGCCTTATGAACAATCGACCTTATACCTTATCTAGGTAGATTAAAGAAGTCGAACCGCTTTGGGCGGAGTGATTATATCGCTTAATCCACTTGGGACTCATCTATAAATAACCGTTTATGTACGACACCAATTTTCTCGCACAACATCTACGCGCCGTCTCGCTGGACAGGGATAATTCGACTTTCATTCGTTTGCATGAAACAGACAACACGATAAGTTTCCAAGACTTTTTTCAAAACGCTGAACGCATCGCCTCTGTACTGATCAACTCCGGAATTCAACCCGGAGACAGGGTGGCGGTGCAAGTCGAAAAATCGGTTAGCGCACTTGAACTTTATATGGGAACAGTTTTGGCCGGATCAATTTTTCTTCCCTTAAATCCAGCTTATACTCCTGCAGAAATTGAATTTTTTCTGCGTGACGCACGCCCAGTCTTTTTTGTTTGTGATCCTTCAAAAATAGAGATACTAGCCACTATCACCGAGACCTGCGGAGTTACGCAAGTCTGGACACTAACTGACGAAAACACGGGGTCTCTGGTCGAGGCACGAGATTCCGAATCTCCAGGATTCAGAGGAATCGAAAGGGGACCGGATGATTTAGCTGCCATTCTGTACACCTCGGGAACTACTGGCCGCTCCAAGGGAGCCATGCTGACACATCGGTGCCTCCATTCAAACGCAGAAGCACTCGTGGACACCTGGCATTTTGTCGCGAATGATGTGCTGATTCACGCTCTGCCGATATTTCACACTCACGGTTTATTTGTTGCCACCAATGTTTCCCTAATGTCCGGTTCTTCAATGATTTTTATGCACAAATTTGACACAGACGGAATTTGTCAGCGCATGACAGAAGCCAGTGTTTTAATGGGTGTTCCAACATTTTTTCGCCGTCTTTTGCAAAATCAGGAACTTGAACAAGCCTCAAAAAATATGAGGCTTTTTGTTTCTGGTTCGGCACCACTGCTGCCCCAAACTCATATGCTCTGGCGTGAGCGCACTGGACACGCGATTCTGGAGCGCTACGGCATGACTGAAACTAACATGAACACTTCCAATCCCTACGACGGTGAACGACGGGCCGGTACTGTCGGTTTTCCGCTTCCCGGAGTTGAGGTGATTGTTACTAACCAGGAAAACGGACAAATTTTGCCGTCCGGAGAAATTGGCGTGCTTGAAGTTCGTGGGCCAAATGTGTTCAAAGGCTATTGGGAAATGCCGGAAAAAACCTCCGAAGAGTTGCGCGAAAACGGTTTCTTTATTACTGGTGATCTCGGTACAATCAGCGAAGACGGTTATGTTTCCATTGTTGGGCGCTCAAAAGATTTAATTATTTCAGGCGGTTATAATATATATCCAAAAGAAATCGAGGTTTTTATTGATGGGCTGGACGAAGTATTGGAATCAGCAGTAATCGGGATTCCACATCCAGATTTTGGTGAAGGTGTAGTGGCTGTTATTGTCCCTCAATCTAAAGCAAAACTGATTCAAGAAGATGTCATGTTGAAACTGAAAGACCAAATTGCCCGTTTCAAACATCCCAAGCGGATTATTTTTATCGATGAACTTCCTCGCAACACGATGGGGAAGGTACAAAAAAAAGATCTGAGAGAACGTTTTGCGAGATTGTTCTAATTATTATGAACAACTTATAGATCGGGTGGGTTCTAAATACATGGAAGCTTTTTGGTGATTCATTGATTCAGGTTTGCATCATCCTGCAATTCTAAGAGGATGGAACGCCCCATCGAATTGTCTGCCAAAGGTCGGGTCAAATCTCCTAAAACGTCCAGTTGCGTCTTAAGAGCTTGAGAATCCTGTTCCTTCATGCTTTGTCGTACTACATCCATTTGCCTCTGGATTTCATCACGGGACGTCTCTGACAAGTCATTTTCAGCCACATCCCAACATTGTTCAATTCCACGGAAAACACGCTCTGCAGTTTGACGGAACTCTATCAACTGGCGTTCATTAAAATCATCAACGGCATTTTCAAATGAATCCTCGATGATTCTTTCTATTTCAAACTGGGTCAAACCGTGAAATGGAATTACCTCTATTTCCGCCTTTTTACCGCTGCGTTTTTCAATTGCAGAAACAGTGAGAATTCCATTTGCATCCACACGAAACATGACTTTTACAAGCGGTAACCCAGCTTTCATTGGTGGAATACCACGTAATTTAAAATGACCTAGTGCACGACAATCTTTAATTAATTCACGTTCCCCCTGAAATATATTAACGTCGATCGAAGTCTGATTATCAACATTTGTAGTAAAAGTTTCTCTTTCTTCTATCGGAATAGTGGAGTTTCCAGTGATGATTTTACTGAATGTTCCACCCAGAGTTTCAATGCCCAAAGCCAGAGGAATGACATCGAGCAGCAAAAAATCGCGACGACCTCCCGCCAGTAAGTGTCCCTGAATTCCAGCACCGATTACCACAACTTTGTAGGGATCAATCGCCACGTGAGGTGGGCGCCCAAAAAATGATTCTATCTGTTTACGCACAGACGGTATAACAGTTGAACC
Source organism: uncultured SAR324 cluster bacterium (assembly GCA_902513935.1). The sequence continues at coordinate 206 of CABXOR010000031.1, read as the reverse complement.
TCCAACCAGTACGACCTCGTCGATTTTTTCCACTGAAAGTTTTGCTTCACGCAAAACATGGCGACAACTTTCAAGCGTCTGCTCTATCATCGATGCAATCAAAGACTCAAATTCTTCTAATTTAAAAACACCAGAAAATGACATATTCTTTTTTGAAAAGTCCAGTGAGTAATCAGTTTCAGGCGAAAGACTAAGTTTTTTTTTTA
>CABXOR010000030.1 GCA_902513935.1 uncultured SAR324 cluster bacterium | reverse complement strand
ATTTCGTATTGGCATTAACATGGGAGACGTAGTTGTTGAAGGAGATAATCTCTATGGTGATGGTGTCAACATTGCTGCACGTCTTGAGGCTCTTGCTCAACCAAATGGAGTATGTCTTTCAAGGAGTGTTCATGAGTTTATTAATAAGAAGATGGATTTCTTATTTAATGATTTGGGTGAGCAAACTGTAAAGGACAATATATTTCATGCCTTTGATGTTGTTATAGATGATTCACACAAACGAACAGTAAAAACTAAATCGAAATCAAAAGTACCTCTTATCACGGCAATTGTTGGAATTCTTGTCCTGGGCATTGGAGGCTATGGTTTTTATAACAATATCCTAACTGAACCGACTAAAGAAGAAAGGAAGGTTGCAAGAGATAACTTACCTATAATTTTAGTTAAACCTTTTAAGAATTTGGGAAGTGAAGACACTTCGGTCAGTAATGCCATAACGGAAAGCCTTATCTCCAGTTTATCCAGATACAATATGCTTTCCGTGTTGTCAAGTAGCACAAGCTTTCATATTCATGAGACCAATCTTCCTGATAATGAAATTGCTGAAAAATTTGGGGTAAAACATGCTATTCAGGGATCTGTTCAATCCTTTGGAAAAAATACAAGACTTACAATCGAACTTAATGACCTTTCAAAAAGTAAGGTTGTATGGTCGGATAAAGTTGATTTTCTGCTGGATGATATTTTTAAAGTTCAAGACGAGATTGGGAATAAAATACTGGGGCATCTTCATATCGCCGCAGTGGGAGGTCAGGAAGAAAAAAAATGGATGTCAGAATTTGAGACTTTTGAACAATATCAATTGTTTTTGAATTATGAAACAGAGTGGAGCAAATATACTAAAGAAGGGTATGATAATACCCTGGAAATTTTGGATAAATTAAAGTCATTGAATACAAAGAAAAATGTAATTGATTACGTGGAGGCATGGATTATACACGAGGGATTATTTATGGGTTTATCACAAAATGAAAAAGCCGAAGATATTAAAAAATTAGATGACTTATCTAATTCTGTTTTAAAAAATAGAGGAACTGAAAGAGACTATTCCCTAAGAGCTCTTATGGAGTTTGAGCATTTGTCCAAAGACTGTACTGTAGCAAAAAGTAATATTCCGAAGTCGATAGATAATAGTAATATCAGAACCAATTTAATCGTAGCAGGGTTTATTTATCATGCTTGTGGAGATCATGATAAATCGATTCCATATTTCCGTAAAGCCTTACGTTCCGCTCCAGTTGATACAGGATATATGGTTTCTCACATGTTAGTTGCAGATTTGTATATTCTGGGAAGAACGGAAGAAATAAAAGCCTTTATTGGAGATAAAATAAACAATGTGGATATGTTTGGCATGATACTTTGGATCTATGCATCAATGGAATTAGAAAATGGGAATACTGAGAAAGCCAAAGAGCTTTTCGAGCGAGGTAGAAATAATGGTGCTCGGGGAAAATGGATATTTGGAGTGTTAAGAAATAAAGAAGCTGCAGCAAGGCTTACTAAATCTTTAGAAACTTTAGGGGCACTTGGGGATTCCACGGTGGATTATGAACCGACTTCCAACGATTAACCTAGCAATCATCAACTTTTGATAAATTTTTTGCGAAATAATTTTGAAGTAATAAATAAACAGTCTAACCCTGTCCAATAAGTGTTTATTGGGGATTAATATTATCTTATTATTCCCACTATTTACAGACCATTTGGAGGTGCGGGTTCGAGTCGCCCCCTAGGCACCAGCCTTGATTACAATATCTTCTTTTAATTACAATTTATAACTATGATAAAAAATAAAAAACTATGCCTAATTGTATTTTTTTTACTTTATACAACATGTGATTTACATGCAATAGTTTTTGAAAGAAGAAAATCGTTCAAAGATGATATTTTTGAATATTATTTTTTAGTAGCTCCATTAGAAAGACCTGGATTCGGCAGTTTAATTACTATTGGCTCAATAGTAAATAATATCCCAGTGCCTTGGATTGAAGATGGAAGATTTAATTTAATTGGTGGATTTGGGAAAGGTAAGGGAGAAAATGAATTTGAAGGAGAAGACATTGACGCCTATGGTTTGACAATAATTGACTTCCCTATATTTTCCAATAATTTTACTTTTAGCCCAGCAAGATTATCTGCCACAAAATTTTCTTATTCCTTTTATGAGAGAGGAATTGATTCCGACCCTAAAAGAAAGTTTACTTTAATGGCTGACAGGGTCGCACAAAATGTCGGAGAAATTTCATATTATTTTTTAGATAGACAAATTGAGTTATTTTATACTTTTATTAATTCAGAAGTAGATTTTTACGGTTACCAAGATTTTGATGGAAATATTGTAAGTTTAAAGGATGTAGAAGGTTTCGGATCAGGAACATCTAAATGGACTGAGAGATGGGGGATGTTAATAGATGATACTGATTTTAGAAGAGATCCAAGAATTGGCTATTTTGTAAAAATTGATAGATGGCAGTGGCCTAATAGGACTCCTCAAGAAAGTAGTTGGATTCAATATGATTTACAAACTACTGGTTACATGCCCATAATCGAAATGAAAATGATTTTGGTCTTTACCCAATATCTAAGTACTTCTAAAGTTATTAATCCAGGTAAGGTGGAAAAATATACCTGTACTGATCAACAGTTATTACTTTACCCAAAATGTCAGATAATTATAGATGAAGCCTACAAAAGGGATTTAGACAATTCTAAAAAAGGTAGAGCAACTGCACTAGGAGGATTTGAAAGACTTAGAGGTTATCCTGAAGGAAGATTTTTTGATGAGCACACAAATTTTAGAGCGATTGAATTGAGATATTATTTTGATTCTGTAGATCTTGATTTTGATTTATTTTTTGCAAAAGGTATTTTAGCAGAATTTCAATTAGCTGGATTTTATGAACAAGGGACAGTTTCACCTGATTTAGGAAAAAACTTTTGGAAAAATTTTAAAGATAGCTATGGATTAGGTATAAGATTTATCACTGGATCAGCCGTAGGAAGATTAGACTTCGGTTTTTCTGATGAAGGTGGAGCTACTACAGCTTATTGGGGTTATCCTTTTTAATTTCATAGTCTAAGGGCTTTATTATATTTCTGATTGAATCCAATTTGTTGGCAGAAAACGAACCTGTCGCATTACACCTGTCCCATTAGTGTTGTTTTAGTTCAATAAAAACTAATTATTTAAAAGTTTTGCAGAAAATTTGGTGGAGAGAAAAGTAATGAGTAATGATTTTATCTTAAACTGTGATATTATTTCAGTTTTTGAAAAAAACGGAGTCGTCCTTCTCAAAAACATAATCGAAAACAAATGGCAAAGGATACTACTTGATGCAATTGAGGAAGATATCAAAAAGCCTGGTCCTTTTTTTCATGCATACAAAACTGAAAAAGGCAAAGGGAACTTCCACGGAAACTTGAGAATATGGGAACATTCTCAAGGGCTTAAAGATTATTGTTTAAATTCTCCTTTACCTTATTTTGCCGCACAGTTATTAAATTCAAATAAAATAAATTTATTTTACGATCAATTATTTGTAAAGGAACCTGAAACAAACAATCACATCAGATGGCATAATGATCAACCTTACTGGCCAATTCGTGGCTGGCCTGTTATATCTTTCTGGACATCATTAGATCCAATATCAAAAGAAAATGGACCCCTGGAATTCATCAGGAAGTCACACAAGTGGGGAAAATGGTATCAACCTGAGCATTTTGCACCTGGTGCGAGTAAAGCATACGAGCAAAACCCTGAATTTGAAAAGATTCCCGACATAGATTCAAATCGTGATAAATACGACATTATTTCTTTTGATATGAATCCGGGTGATCTTTTAGCTTTTCATGCTCTTGTGGTTCATGGATCAGCCGGGAATAACAGCAAGGATCGTAGAAGGAGAGGATATGCCGTTAGATATACAGGAAATGATGTTTTTTATTGTACAGAAAAGGGATCACACCTGGATCTAAGAAATCCTGAATTGGAAGATGGAGATCGTCTTGACAGTAAACAGTACCCTGTTGTTTGGGAAAAAGGTAAAAATGTTTTCTAAAAATTTGTTTTGTGCTTAATAACATGTTTTCAAACGGCAATTAATAATTCATCAATTAATCCAGTAATTAAATATTGTTTTTATTTCAGATTGAGAGTATAAATTATTTTTTTAACTTAAGAATCAAAATTTTATTCCCTTATCAATAAGAATCCCTAAATGGCTACTAAAGAGATTGAACGTAAGATTGCAGTAATTTTTGCAACTGACGTTGTTGGATACAGCAAATCTGTTGAGAAAAACGAAGATCAGACCATCAAGAATTTTAGAGCCTGCAAAAAAATCCTTGAAGATCTTTTTAAAGAACACGATGGCAGAATTTTTAATACCGCCGGAGACTCTGTACTAGCCGAATTTTCGAGTGCCGTATCTGCAGTCATCTGTGCAACAGAATTCCAGAGGCTTATTCAGGAAAGGAACGAGTCAGAGACATCTGATCTGAAAATGGAATTTCGTATTGGCATTAACATGGGAGATGTCGTTGTAGAAGGAGATAATCTCTATGGTGATGGTGTCAACATTGCCGCACGTCTAGAAGCTCTTGCTCAACCAAATGGAGTATGTCTTTCAAGGAGTGTTCATGAGTTTATTAATAAAAAGATGGACTTCTTATTTAATGATTTGGGTGAGCAAACTGTAAAGGACAATATATTTCATGCCTTTGATGTTGTTATAGATGATTCACACAAACGAACAGTAAAAACTAAATCGAAATCAAAAGTACCTCTTATCACGGCAATTGTTGGAATTCTTGTCCTGGGCATTGGTGGCTTTGCTTATTATAATTTCTCAATTAAAAAAACTGATCAAAAAAATATAAAAATTGTTGAGACTTCTTCAGATCGTCCGGCGATTCTAGTCATGCCGTTTGCCAATCAGTCAGGAAAGAAAGAAAATGATTATATTGGAAATGGCATGACCAGTCATCTGATTACAACTTTGTCTCAGCATGAACAATTATTGGTACTCGGGAAAAGTACCGGTGAATACTTACAAAAGAATCAGGTTTCCGATGAGGACATTGTAAAAACATATGGTGTTCAGTTTGTTTTAGGAGGAGGAATACAAGTCTCTGGAAACAAAACTCGCATAAATGTAGAACTCAAAGATCTTGCTAAGAATGACATAATCTGGTCTGAAATTTATGATTTTTCAGAGGATGATATTTTTAATATCCAGGACCAAGTAGGAAGTTCTGTTCTTAGTCATTTACAGATAGAAATTACTCTAGGAGGCGTTGAATCTACTGCTTTAAAAAGACTCTTTACCCCAGAAGTTTATAAAAATAATTTATTAGGTACCACAGCATTCCAACTAATGACTCCTGAAGGCCATTATAGGGCTGAAGAGTTATGGGAAATTAATAAAAAACTTGAACCAGATAACTTCTATCTTGATGTAAATAGAGCGTGGCAACTTGTACAAAAAACGTGGTTGGGAATATCAAAGAAACCTCAGGAGGACTTAAAAAAAGCTCTCAGATTAGCATTAGGTGTTCTTGAAAAAGATCCTGATTATGTAGGTGCGATGTCCATTGCAGCCATGATTGAACAAACACTTGGAGATTTTGATGCTGCCTGCGGAAGAATAGATAAGATGAGTATATTAAGTGAAGTAGTTCTCGACATCGCAATGGTAGCAGATACGCAGCGCTCGTGCGGTGATTACGACGGTTCAATTAAAACTTATGAGAAAGTTCATAGAATTGCTCCTCATTACTCTGCATGGGTAAAAGTATATTATCTCTTTGCTATAATGATGAAAACATTCGAGGAGAAAAGTGGAGATTATGAAAAAGCAAAAAAATATGCCTTAGAGCAATCTAATAAAGATTATGTTTATGCCGGTGCCAGAGAAACTTTTCATACAGTTTTAGCATACATATACCACAAAGAGGGCGATGTAAAATTAGCAAAAGTTCATTTTGAAAAGCAAAAAACCATGAAAAACAGCATTACTAAATGGTGGATAGAAAATTTTGATTTCGTTAATTCACGACCAAAAGAATTTATGAATGATTACGTTAAAGTACTTCAATCATTGGGAATGCCTGATCAATAATCAATTAGAGGTCTATTACAAACCTGTCCCCATTATTTCTAGTCCAGTTTGAAATTATTGACAGAATATTCAATATAAAAAATTTGAGAACCTTTTAGTAATTATATTCCCAAAAAGAATAAATATTTTGAATAAAAAAGAGTCCTGAATGTGACAAATAATTTTTTGATTTAATATATATTTAATCATTTTCTGACACACTAAAAAATCTAATCAATTATGCAGGAAAAAGAAATAACCACTGATACAGGTGAAGGTCAAATGAACACCTTCATTGTTCATCCGGACGAAGATGGTCCACATCCCGTAATTCTTTTTTTGATGGACGCACCGGGAAAGAGGGAAGAACTCCACCAAATGGCGAGAAGAATTGCTGCCTGTGGATATTGGGTCATGCTGCCAAATCTTTATTATCGTCGTGTCACAGAATTTGTTTCAGATGGAACAGATAAAAGTCGGGAGATCATGTTTGAGCACAAGAATAGTCTTAGTAATGAGATGGTAGTAAAAGATTGTAGACATCTCTTAAAAGAGGCACTTAAAGATGAAACTGCTTCTCAAGGGCCAGTGGGTTGTCTGGGCTACTGCATGAGCGGACAATTCGTATTTGCGGCAGCAGCTGAAATCAATGATCGAATCAGAGCCACCGCGAGCATTCATGGTGTTGAACTTTTCACAGACTCAGAGAAATCACCTCATCTAAGTTCCCATAAAATAAAGGGAGAAATTTATTTTGGCTGTGCTGAAAACGATGTGTGGGTTCCCAGGGAAATGATTGAATCCCTGAAAAAACATCTTGCTAAAACAGACATTAATTATCGAATAGAATGGTATCCAGGGACCGAACACGGGTTCGTATTCCCAGATAGAAAGGAAAAATATCACAGGACTTCTGCAGAAAGGCACTGGTATAGAATCTTGACCTTGTTTGAAAGGAATCTTAAGTAAATGGAAGAGTAGTCGGATCCGAATCCTGCGCTCTCCACAATGCCACTTGTTACTGTTCAAAATTATCCCCATAAAAGTAAATCCCATTTCTCCCGGCTAATTCATACAAAGCCACTATCAACTAATAATTTTCAATTCAATTCAGAAAGTATTTTATATAACACAGATCCTGCTTTTAGCTCCTTGTATCTCCATATTTGACAACGTATAATTTTATACAAATTAATCCTGTACGGACTAAAATAAAGATTAATACTCAATTCCAGTAAATTATCTAAATGAAAGTGAAATCAGTATTTCGTCCGAGCTGTTGGTTGCCAGGCCCACACTGGCAAACCATTTGGGCTTCCAGATTTAGATCCCTTCCTTCTCCAGACACCAAGAAAGAGCAAATAGAACTTGATGATGGAGATTTCATTAATTTGTACTGGTTAACTGAAGGGAACGGGCCGATTGTAATAATAGTTCACGGTTTGGAAGGAGATTTTTCCTCTAATAATGTCAAAGCCATGTTTGGAGTTATTAGCAAAATAGGATGGAATGGAGTCCTTCTGCTTAACCGAAACTGTGGCGGGTTTTCAAACAGGCTTCAGCGGACCTATCATGCTGGTGAAACTGGTGACCTGGACTTGGTCGTCAATCTGGTAAAAACACGATACCCTGATATTCCATTGATGGTTTACGGATACTCACTTGGCGGGAATACTCTATTGAAATGGCTTGGAGAAAAAGGGAATAGCGCTGGAATAAGTGCTGCTGCCGCGGTATCTACACCTTTCGACCTTGCTTCTTCAACTTCCATCCTGGAGAAAGGATTTTCAAGGATTTACCAGAGTCATTTTGTCAATCTGTTACGTAAATCAGCAAAACGAAAATTCCGGGATCTACCACCTTTGTTTAATCCAGGTGATTTGAATAAAATAAAGACTTTACGAGAGTTTGACGAAAGGGTTACGGCTCCTTTACATGGATTCGGAAATGCTGATCACTATTATTCTGAATCATCCTGTAGACAATACCTCAATAAAATCTGTGTTCCAACACTCATTATGAACTCACTGGATGATCCTTTCCTGGATAAAAATACTTTCCCCAGTCCAAAAGAAGTATCGGACACGGTAGAACTTGAATTCCTTCCAAAGGGTGGTCATGCTGGATTCATCAATGGAAATCTTTGGAAAAATTATGGTTGGATAGAAACCAGAATTCCAGAATTTTTTAAAAAACAATTGGGCAATCTAAATTAATGGTAAAAGTGAAAATGTGAATATAAAAATATAACGTGCATAATTTATTTTCTCCCATCTTCCTCGGTTTTATACAACTAATTTTTGTTTGAGCGGCACTAAAAAAAAGGAGCATTTTAATAATATTTTTAAAATCATGGTTTAACTGCTATTTAAGGAAGACAGCAAATATTTTATTGCTATCTTTTCCAGCTTGTGGAAAAATGCACGTTCGTATTCAGTATCCCTTAGTCGTTTTTCAAGAATCGCTATTTTCATGTAAAAAGTGGATTACGATGAAATCCGGTTCATATTTATTGAGTAATGTGGATTACGATTCCCAAAAGAGTTGTCGTGAAAGATCCAAAAAAATACAAAATTCATCATTTTGCCAACGAATCCGCTTTTGAAAACATTAAGCACGAAAGCTTGGTTGAGGGCGCACATCTCGCCAAATCCTATATAGCTAAAGATGGTCAGTTCTCAATGATAATGAAACAAATTTCGCATCTCAACACGCAGATAGATCAGAAAGGTTCAAGGGTATGAGGCGTGCCGAAATAGTTGCAGCTATACTGATGGCAATTTTATCGGTTTATCTGATGTGGAAGAGCGCTGAATTGCCTATCGGCTGGATCGCTGATGAAGGGCCAGGAGGAGGAGCATTCCCTTTCTGGCTTGCAGCCATAATGTTGGTCTGTTGCCTGTGGACGATGGTCAACTGGTATCGCCACTTAACTCCGCCATCCAATTCGCAAAATTCATTCATGGATGCCTACGCATTAAGGATGTTTATTTTGGTTGGTGGTGCGTTAACAGTGATGATTGGTTTGGTTCATATTATAGGGATGTATGGGAGCATTCCGTTATTTCTGTTGTTTTATCTCAGATTTTTGGGTGGCCATTCTTGGATCATCACGATTTTGGTTGGACTCTTTGCACCTGTCATAATCTTCTTCTTCTTCGACATTGCTCTGAGAATTGTTTTGCCAAAGGGGTATTTGGAACCTCTTTTCTTTCCGCTGTACAGTTTTTTCCTTTAGGATTTTTATTGTTTCTGAAATAACCACAGGCGCTTAGTGATTTTGGCTTTATTGATTTTATTTGATTCATTTACAAAAACATTAATTAACTAAGAAATGGATATAATAACACTTCTTCTGGATGGTTTTATCATCGCGTTCCAGCCGCTCAACCTCTTAGTAATAATAGTCGGGGTAATTGTCGGATTGTTCATTGGAGCCATGCCAGGTTTGGGATCTGTGAACGGAGTGGCAATATTACTGCCTATGACTTTTCTGGTTCCACCTGCGAGTGCGATTATCTTTCTTGCAGCACTTTATTATGGAGCAATGTATGGTGGAGCAATCAGCTCAATCATGCTTGGAATCCCTGGTGCTTCCACAGCCGTAGCAACAACCTTTGACGGTCGACCTCTGGCCCTTAAAGGTAAAGCCGATAAAGCATTGATTACCGCAGCGATGGCTTCCTTCATTGGGGGTACCATTTCCATATTACTTTTTACCGGTTTCGCTCCCATGCTTGCCAATATTGCCCTGGACTTTGGAGACCAAGAGATCTTCGCGTTGATGCTCCTTGCATTTGCAACCTTTGTTGGCCTCAGCGGAGATGATATCCCAAAAACCATTTTTTCTATCTGTATCGGTTTAGTATTTAGTACAGTGGGCCTGGATATTATGTCGGGAGAGCCAAGACTAATATTTTTCGATATAATCGGGTTTATGCATGGAATCAATTTTCTAGTTTTGGCGATTGGCATCTACGGAATAGGTGAAATGATGTGGACAATTGAGAGCAACCGTGAGGACAGCGCCATGTCTAAAGCTGTAATTTCCATAAGCGGGATTATAGACAGTATACGAGACATGGGGCGCACGTGGTTCTCGTGGACAATAGGATCCGTGTTGGGATTTTTTGTAGGAATTCTTCCGGCTGCCGGCGCAACTCCAGGTTCTCTCATGGCCTATGGAGTAGCTAAAATGACATCCAAAGAACCTGGTAATTTCGGCAAGGGAGAAGTGGCTGGAGTGGTAGCACCTGAATCTGCTAACAACGCCGCTTCGACAGGATCACTTTTGCCTATGCTCACCCTCGGTATTCCTGGTTCTCCGACTACGGCGATTCTTTTGGGGGGAATGGTCATTTGGGGCTTGACACCGGGACCACTGCTTTTCGTCGAGGAAAAGGAGTTTGTCTGGGGATTGATTGGCTCTCTTTATGTAGCAAATTTTTTCGCAGTCTTAATCAATTTGGCATTTATTCCTGTTTTCTTATGGGTCTTAAAAATGCCATTCACCGTTTTGGCTCCTATAATCTTTGTACTTTGCCTCGTAGGTGGCTACGCACCTACCCAGGACATGCATGATGTCTGGCTCATGCTAATCTTTGGAGTAGGGGCTTACATGCTACGCAAGCTGGATTATCCACTTGCCCCAGCAGTGCTTGCCATTGTGTTAGGACCTATTGCAGAGCCTGCGTTACGCCAGTCGCTTCTTATATCAAACGGGGATTTTTCTGTTTTTTTCACCCGGCCCATTGCAGGTCCCATCACGATTATAGCAATCATCCTGTTGATCCTGCCGGCTGTCAAGCCACTGAAAAGGCATTTCTTCCCAGGAACTGACAGTGAAACATCCTAACATATTATAGAGAAAAGCCGATAAGAAGATATCATTTTAGGTGGGGCATCTTGCCTCAAAAGCTTTAAAGAACCAAGGCATTGATTCTGTCTCCACATTCTGCAAAAGACACATAATCAACATTTAAGACTGATGTCTTGACGAAAGAGTATGCATCATTGACGTGCGGAATGAACAGATGGAGGAGCACGAAGCCTAAGGAGAGGTTAGTACATCATATTTATTGATCTTATTCCCGCCGGTAGCTGTATGGTACTCAGTTACAGTTAAACCTGAAAATCAGTGGATTGGGAAACAACTGTCCTTGTGCCATCAAGCTCCGGACTAGGTTATCCGTATTGATTTAATCGCAAATCCTCCAGTAGAATTTCCATTACGTTTAGTCGTTCAGTTTCCTAGAATAACTCCAGCTGAAAGACCACTCTTTGATACAAATTCAGCCGCCAATATTTTCTTGTCGTTGACAGGACGAACTCGGTGCACCAGGATTCCGCCTCCATAGGCGGCTACTGAGAAACCAGCCTCTGTTACCTGTACCACTTCACCGGGAGTACCGGTTACCTCGACTCTGGAGCAATCAAAAATTTTCAGCACATCGCCATTGTGAATAGTCCATGCACCCGGTTGCGGATTGGTCCCCCGAACCAGATTATACACCTCATCAACCGGCTGTGACCAGTCAATTTCGGCATGCTCATGCTTGCACCAAGATTCGTAAGTTGCCTGAGATTCGTCCTGCCGGATGCGTGGCGGGTTTCCGGAGCGCACAAGGTCAATCGCCTCCAAAGCGGCCTCGATTCCCAAAGGAAAGATTTTCTGGAAATAAATGGTGCCGAGCGTGTCGTCCGGACCAACTACAACCTCCTTCTGCAAAAGTATTTCTCCTTCGTCCAGGCCGTCGTTCGGCCAAAAAAATGTCAGTCCCGTCTTGGTTGTGCCTCCGATGAGTGCCCAATTGATGGAGCTTGGACCTCGGTGCCTGGGCAACAGTGACGGATGGAAGCAGATGGAGCCGTGGGTCGGAATGTCACGGGCTGCTTCGGGTACGAAGATCGTCACATAGGCCATAACGCAGAGATCGGCGCGGAGCGCACGTATCTCGTCCAAAACCTTCTTGTCCTTGAAGTTGGGTGGCTGGACGACTGGAAGTCCCTGCTCCAGCGCGAACTCCTTGATCGGGTCCACCGGCTTACCCTCTTTGTCGGGCGCACAGTAGACAGCAACGATTTCGTCCTTGCCTTTTTCCAAGACTGCTTCCAGGCAATCTTTGCCGAAGGCCTGCTGGCCCATGATGATCAGTCGCATGGAAAAAATTCACATCCTTTTCTGAACAAGTTACACCGCATTTTCCTCCTTAGCAGCAGCAATCTCGGCACCGCTGAGTCCAATCTCCGTCAGGACTTCATCCGTATGTTCACCCAATAGCGGTGAACGTTGAACGTCTGTCGGCGAATCCGAAAGTTTGATAGGGTTTCCAACCGTCAGGTATTTGCCGCGCTCAGGATGATCGACCTCGACAATGGTACCGGTCGCTCTAAGCGAAGGCTCCTCCGCCAACTCTTTCATACTGAGAATAGGACCGCAGGGGACGTTGAGTGGATTGAGGATGTCCATAACCTCGAACTTGGTCTTGGTCTTAGTCCACTTCTCGATTTCCTCAAAGACTTTATCGAGCTTAGGCAGGCGGGCTTCCGGAGTAGACCATTCCGGGTCCTCCAACCAATCCTCGTGACCAATGGTCTTGGCAAGTGCAGGGAAAGCTGCCGCTTGAGTAATTACATAGCTGTAAGCATCCGGGTCGGTTTCCCAGCCTTTGCATCGCACAATCCAACCGGGCTGGCCTCCCCCTGAAGCGTTGCCTGAGCGAGGAGTCGCCTCGCCGAATTCACCGTTCGGGTACTGCGGGTATTCTTTCAATGGTCCATGTGCCAGGCGTTGCTGGTCTCGCAGTTTGACCCGGCATAGGTTCAACACTCCGTCCTGCATGGAGCATGTAATACGCTGGCCGCGGCCGCTTTTTTCCCGGTGGAACAGGGCAGTGCTAATCCCAAACGCTAAGTTCAACCCAGTGCCAGAATCGCCGATCTGCGCACCTGTTACCATAGGGAATCCGTCAAGCTCACCTGTAGTAGAGGCAGAACCTCCAGTGCATTGGGCAACATTTTCGTAGACTTTGCAATCTTCAAATGGACCAGGTCCAAATCCCTTAACTGAGGCGTAAATCATTCGCGGATTAATTTCTTGAATCTTCTCCCAGGGAAATCCCATACGGTCGATGGCACCGGGAGCAAAGTTTTCGACCATCACGTCACAATGCTTGATGAGCTTGGCAAAGATCTCTTTACCCTTGGCATTCTTGGTGTTCAGCGTGAGGCTGCGCTTGTTGTGGTTCAGCATCGTAAAGTAGAGACTATCCACGTTCGGAATATCTTGCAATTGACCTCGCGTAGCGTCTCCAACACCAGGTCGTTCCACCTTTATTACATCAGCTCCAAACCATGCGAGCAGTTGGGTACAGGTCGGTCCAGATTGAACATGGGTCATGTCCAAAATACGGACACCTTCCAGAGCTTTTTCCATTATCGCCTTTATATCAGAATATTTTTATAGTTTTTACCTTGAGAAAGGTAAACATTGCTCACCCTATCAGTTACTTATACATGGTCTGAGCCTTGGTGCCAGGGGCGTATTCATTCGGATCAACCCAAACGTTTATCACCGCCGATTTCCCAGACGACTTTACAGATTCTCGGGCTTGCTGTAATGTCGGTTGAATATCATTTGGTTCACGAACCTCTGCCCCAAAACCTCCAAGCATTTCCGCAAACGACCCAAATGGAACATCGCCAAGTTTGTTTCCTATATTACCTCGTTCCTCCCCGTACTTGGTGATCTGTCCATAGCGGATTTGGTTCATGTGTGAGTTGTTGCCGACAATGGCAATGTATGGTGCACCAAACCGGTTAGCAGTTTCCATATCGAAAACAGTCATACCAAAGGAACCATCTCCATAAAGGCAAACCACTTCTTTTTTCGGGTGGGCAAGCCCTGCCGCCATTGCAAATCCGGTTCCTACACCGAGAGATCCGAGTGCTCCAGGGTCCATCCAGTTCCCTGGCTTACGTGGTTGCACGGCTTGAGCAGAAATGGTTACAATGTCTCCTCCATCGCCTATGTAGATGGTGTCATCCGTAAGGAACTCGTTGATTTCCCAAGCAAGTCGATAGGGATGTATGGGATTAGCATTCGACTGGAACATGGTCATGATTTTTTTCGTTTTCTCTTGCTCCTCTTCTCTGAGTAGATTTAACCAAGACTGACGGCTTTTAGCACCATTGTTTTTTCCACCTGTCGTGGCCTGAAGAACTGCTGCAAGGATGGCTCCCGGGTCACCAGCCAATCCCAGCGCAATGTCCCGGTTCTTCCCTACAGTACGGTAGTCTTGATCGATTTGAATAAGAGTTGCTTCTTTGCTTATGCGTTTGCCATATCCCATCCGGAAGTCGAAGGGGGTACCAACAATGACTATCACATCCGCTTTTTTAAATGCACTAGAACGAGTGCGATTAAAGTAGTGCGGGTCACCAGGAGGCAGAATACCACGGCTCGCTCCATTCATATAAAGGGCTATGTTCAGCTTGCGGGCTAGGTCGATGGCTTCCTGATGTCCTCGAGACATGTACACCTGTGAGCCTACCAGCATTGCCGGACGTTCCGCACTCACCAGAATGTCTGCAAGTTTCTCTACATCGACAGGGTCTCCAATAGCTTTGACAGAGGCTCGGTAGCAGCCTGGTTCTGGAATAACAGCTGTTTCTACGGGAACTTCCCTGTCAAGTACGTCACGAGGAATTTCAAGATAGCTTGGGCCGTAAGCTCCATTAAAACATTCACGCGCAGCCATTGATACCATATCCGCCACCCGTTCCGTGGACATGACACCAGCTGCGAACTTGGTGATTGGGGTCATAATATCCACGTGTGGCAGGTCCTGTAGAGACCCCATCTTATGCTGTGTAAGTGAACTTTGACCACCGATATGAAGAATTGGACTTTCTGAGCGAAAAGCCGTAGCGACACCAGTCATGGCGTTGGTACATCCAGGACCTGCGGTAGTGACTACGCAGCCGAGCTTACCAGTCTGCCTGGCATAGCCGTCGGCAGCATGTGCGGCCGTCTGTTCATGCCGTACGTCAATAATGCGTATCCCCTCATCGAGACATCCGTCGTAGATATCGATAATGTGTCCGCCGCAGAGTGTGAAGATGGTATCAACTCCCTCGTTTTTCAAAGCTTTTGCGACCAGATGTCCTCCAGAAATTACATCTTCAGATTTACTTTTTTTTGCTAAGGTGTCTGTAGCTGTTTTAGATGCAGGTTGGCCTCTCATTTAGTCCTTAATTTATTGATAGTTATTATTTGATGTTAATTAGCGGTAAATATGGATTATTTAGGGTCTTAACCTCAGGCAGGATCAACTGGATATTTACTATATTTGCGACTAGGGCCTCAACGTGCTTCTGTTTTACAATCAAATAGAATTTCAAGTATGATTGAGCTACTTTCTCACCCATACTTAAATCCATAATAAAATATTATGAAGAATCCGATCGCGCCCATCTGGGGAACCAGAAAAGTAATCTAGGGTAAAACTGCCAGCAGAATAGCTGCTACTATTTCGGCATGCCTCATACCCGTGAAACTTTTCTGATCCTAGTTTTTTCCCAGACGATTCTTATAATGCTCCCATTTTCTTGAGGATGTTTTCATGAATATCACGCTCTTTTTGCCAGTAGTCCTGTAACTCAGTACCAGTCATAAAATCCCCCATGAGGCTTTTTTTCTTGCGATATTTCTGCCACTCATCAGAATCGAAGACTTTTCTGAATAGTCTCTGGTAATACGACGCTGCCGCATAGCTCATGCCGGGAGCACCGACAACGCTGCGCTGCATGTAGTATACATAGTCCTTGCCCAATTCACTAAAGGTTGGTGCGTTGGGGAACATCGGCAATCGCTTTGCAGTGAAGGCTGCGAGCGGAACCGTGGTCCCAGCCTCGTAGAAACCCATCTGCTCGGAAGGGTTGTTAACCGTAGAGTTGGCGTGCTTGCCGGCGAGCTGCTTGGCCACTTTACCACCACCCTTATAGGGAACGTACTTCATGTTCAGACCGTATGCCGCATTCAGGAAGTCAGTCAGCAACTGATCTTCCTGCAACTTTCCTGTTCCAGCCATGATCCAGCCACTGCCCTTTGACTTGGCCGCGCTCACGAACTGATCAACGTTAGTAATCCCTGTATCTTTGTGGACCCACAATAAAAAAGTGTCCTCGGCCATACGTGCAACAGGGGTGAAGGTCAAGATATCGACACCAAGCTTAGGCTGTCTTAGAGGTGTCGTATAGAAACTGTTCAGAGTTACCATGATGGTGTGGTTAGGATCCGAATTTGCTCTGTTTTTCAGATGCACCAAGGCTTCGGCTCCAGAGCCACCGGGCTTATTGATCGGAGTAAGTGGCATGGAGGACCATCCTTTTTTCTCAATGAGCACTTGCATCAGACGCGCCATCTTGTCGGCTCCTCCTCCCGCCCCGGCCATGATCACAAACTCAACCGGTTTTTGAGGTTTCCATGCCGATACTGACATAGGCATGAGTAACATCGCAAGGCCTGCGAAAATGAATGACCAAAGACCAAAATGTTTTTTTATCATTTTTATCATATTGACTCCCTGACTAGAGGTTAGGATTTTCCTGAAACAGTTTGCTCCAGGAACCGGAAATAGTACCAGAATAGTACTACTCGAATAAAATTTATGCTATGTTTAAAGACATGTCAAGGATTATTTTCTAATATTTTGACGATTTCGCAAATATTCAGATTTAATTCTTTTTCGTCATTTAAAGAAAAGTGAATCGAGAAGGATTTTAAACTCTTTTTGAACAAACCGATTACCACTTTTTGAGCTTGCTAGATGAAAACATTTTTGACCTTTACTTTAATTCTATGGCGAATACACAATGAAAATATATAATGACCAGCTACATGACTCAATCAGATAACACTCACTTTAAAGGTTTAATTGAAAAGGCCTCCGACAACAAAAAAACAGATCTTCTGGCTCAATGGGCTCTTTGGGAATTTGATCTTTTTTATTCCAGCTTCAAGACGATAACAGAATCAGCAAAGACTGCATTCGAAACTCGCGAATACCAAGCGTCGCTGACAATTAGCAGGAAACGACTGTCTCTATACAGTGACAGTATGTTCAAATTGGGAGAAAAGCTTGCGGATGCTTTCTCTCCTATTTCGAGAGATCAGGCACTATGGGAAGTAATTGAAAAAAAATATCGTCAGCTTGTTAGAAACCGTTATGAAGGGGACCTTGCTCTGGCATATATTCATTCAGTTCGTAGGTCGCTCTTCCTAGGAGAATGGAGCCCCGTAGCGTATTCCTTCGATACCCCAAGAAAGGCCAATACAAACTTTTCTAACTTTCTGTTCGAAACTTTTCAAACGGAATTAATCACCACTGACCTTCTTATTAATATACTCCGTGTCCCTGGATTCAAAGCCCAGTATCGTGAACTGAAGGTGGACGCAATATTGGCAGCACAAAGAGTTAAAGTTGATCTGGATGACAGATTCAGCACATATAAAATTCATAAAATCGAAGTCATTAAAGGAGAGTTTTACCGTAATCGGGGTGCCTACATCGTCGGAAGAATTGTACTTGATAATCATGCAAAGGTGCCACTTGTCATCGCCTTGCTGAATGATGAGAAAGGGATTTATGTTGATGCGATTCTCACTTCAGAGTCTGCCACTTTCAATATTTTCAGTACAACCCGGGCAAACTTTCATGTTAACAACGATTATTATCACGAACTTTCAGAATTTCTTCACAGTATTATACCAAAACGATCTCTGGGGCTAGCCTATTCTACAATTGGATTTAATCATTTTGGTAAAGTTGCAGTAATGGAAGAATTGAAGGAAGAACTCTTATCTACTGGTGAGAAACTTGATTTTGCTATAGGTTTTAAGGGTACTGTTGCAATAGGTTTCCAGTCCCCTCAATCGGGGTACAATCTTAAAGTTATTCGTAATACACCTACTGAGCAATATAAGTGGGGAATGTTTGAAGGAGTTCCCTCTGTGCTGGAAAAATACGGTCGTGTCCACGTTATTAATCGGACAGGCAGTATGCTGGACAACATTATTTTCTATCGCGTTAAACTTGAAAAAGCTTGGTTCACCAATGCACTACTGCAAGAACTTTTGAACGACGCGAGTGAGTGTGTGACACTGCAAGGTGAATCTCTATTTTTCAGACACCTTATCGTACAGAGTAAATTGATCCCTTTGCCCGTCTACCTCGAAAACTCATCTCAGGCTGAAAGCGAGGCCGCAATAATCAATCTTGGGCACTGCATCAAAAACAATATGGCTGCCAATATATTCAATAAGGACCTCGATGCCAGAAACTATGGTGTCGGTAAATTCGGAGGAGTTTACTTGTTTGATTACGACGCTCTGGAACAGTTTACTGAAGTTAAGATCCGCACTAATCAGAACCAGTTCGAAGGAGAAGAAGATATTCCAGAGTGGTTCTTTGAGGACGGTGTGATATTCCTGCCCGAGGAAATAGAATCTGGCCTTAGAATACCCAATCGCTCTCTTCGACAATTGTTTAGGAAGGTACATGGTGACTTGCTGCAAGTAGATTACTATGAGCGTATTCAGAATGAACTACGTGTGGGTAAAGTCCCCAGTGTTAGAGTCTATCCAGAACGGTACCAGATCAATTAGAAAGTCTATGCACAACAGTGCAGCGGTAATTGGAAATCAGCCTTTCGGAGTATGAGACGATCATTTCTGTCTCTTGCTTAATAAATATCAAGAGAAAATCTATTTTGTAGATGACCTTCATCCTATTTATTGCAATAATAAATGATTAAAATCGGTTAGCTTATAATCCTCAGTCTTACAGTTACTTAAACTTGTTCCAACGTTCACTTCTCTCATTCAGCGAATCGAGAATAATTGTTAGATTGTTTCATTGCAGGGCAAAGCTTGACTTATCAATCTCATAAGGAATTTACAGCATGAAGGTATGTATTGTTGGAGCCGGAGCCATCGGTGGTTACATGGCCGTTCACATTGCAAATGCCGGACATGATGTTTCGGTAATAGCACGTGGTCCTCATCTGGCTGCTATAAAATCCAGAGGGATGAAGTTGATCGAGGAGAACGATGAATTTGTAGCTGAGAATTTGACCGCTACTGAATTTGTAGGGGAACTTGGACCAATGGACGTGGTTCTCTTGGCACTTAAAGCCCATCAGATAGCCCCTATTGTGAATGACATGACTGTACTTCTTGGCCCCAACACTGTCATTGTCACTCTTCAGAATGGGATTCCATGGTGGTATTTCCAAAATTTAGTTGGTGAATATGCCAATCGGGTAGTGGAAACTGTTGATCATGGCGGTTTGCTGTTTAAGAGTATCGATCCGGGTCGCTTGATTGGCTGCATAGCCTATCCGGCCGCAACTATTTCTAAACCAGGAGTGATCCAGCATATTGAGGGCAATCGTTTTCCAGTGGGAGAACTATGCGGCATGAAAACAGAGCGAGTTCAAATGGTGTCTGACTTATTCACTGAATCAGGATTCAAGTCTAGAATTCTCGATGATATTCGGTCTGAAATCTGGTTGAAATTGTGGGGAAATCTGACTTTCAATCCAATCAGCGCTCTCTCCCATTCAACGCTTGTCGACATATGTCAGTTCCCGTTGACCAGACAATTGTCTGCCACAATGATGACCGAGGCGCAGACTGTCGGAGAACGCCTGGGCGCTCATTTCCGCATACCCATGGAAAAACGCATTGCCGGTGCAGAGAGTGTCGGCAAGCATAAGACCTCAATGCTCCAGGATGTGGAGGCTGGGAAACCCATGGAAATAGAAAGCATGCTAGGTGCTGTGATTGAGTTGGCTGAAGTTACAGGAGTGCAAACCCCTACCTTGAAGGCTATTTACGCTTGCGTAAGCTTACTCGACAAAACACTGAGTCAAGAAAAAATCTTAATCAAAGGGATATCGAAAAAATAAACCTAAATTTTTTTAATAAATAAGTTGTCAAAAAACAAGGTTACTCGTTTTTCCATCAACTAAGTACTCGATATTTTCAACTACTTGATTAGACGATTGTTTGCTACCTAGATCCAGCGGTCTGAGTAACTACATACAAATCTATTACGGCATCTTGCTGGTGTTTGTATATCCTTGGTGTTCAAATTTAGACTGCTAAACGAACTTTACTCTATATACGATTTGGTAATGTGCCGACTGTGGCAATAGGAATTTTTGGTTTTTTACACTAAAAGGAGACTTAACACAAATGACTCAATGGATACGTTTTGATTATCAGGAAAAGACAGCGATCGGGACACTGACTGGCGATACTGTCTCAGAATACAAAGGAGGACTTTTTGATAGTCCCCAGCCTACAGGCCGTTCAATGCCACTTTCAGATGTCCAGTTGAAAGCCCCGCTAATACCGCATTCCATTTTTGCATTGTGGAATAACTTTCACGAACGTGCCCAAAAAGAGAGCCAGACGCTTCCCGATGTACCACTTTACTTCATGAAGCCGATAACAAGCGTGATTGGTCCTGGGCAAACTATCTATCGTCCCCGCGGACATCAGGGACGGGTAATATTTGAGGCTGAATTGGGTATTGTTATCGGCTCGACCTGCCGAGAGATCAGCGAAGAGGAGGCTGGCCGATGTATTTTTGGCTATACTTGTGTCAATGATGTTACAGCAATTGAGTTTCTTTTTGAGGACAAAGCATTCCAGCAATGGACTCGCTGTAAGGGGTTCGACACGTTTACACCGTTGGGGCCTTGGATAACCACTGGACTCGATCCAGGCAGCCTTCAGGTCATGGCGTTACAGGGAGATAAGGTACGACAAGATTACCCAGTTAGTGACATGATTTTTTCTCCAATGAAGATCGTCTCTCTGATGTCGCACTACCATACACTACTTCCGGGTGATCTAATCTGTTGTGGGACGTCAGTCGGTGCCCGCACCATGAAGCCTGGTACAAGTATTGATATCGTAATTCCCGGGATTGGAAAGCTTAGCAATCCATTTGACGACTTACCAGGATAGTAGAATTTTGTCAGGAACTATAACTGAGAAGATTTAGTGGAGTTAATCAAACAGGAACTGAGTCTCCATTATCCTTACCATCTCTCTTAAAATAAAACTTATGGTGATAGATTTTAAAAAATTTAAAAAAACTCAACTCCACATAGCTAGGATTGATTTTTTGTTGGATTACAGAATTTATTTAGTTGTCTCTATTTTTCTAAACTTAATCATGAAACCAGAATGAGCCGAGCTTTTCGTCAAAACACCACCCAAAAAAACACCTTCTACCCTCAACTTCTAGGAACCCATGGTGCCATTGCCAC
>CABXOR010000029.1 GCA_902513935.1 uncultured SAR324 cluster bacterium | reverse complement strand
TCTTGGCCTAGCGGAAAATGGTGTGGGTTGGGCACTTGATGAGCACAATGCTAAATTGGTCTCAGGAGCAATGGAATCCAAAGTGGAGCAAGTCCGCAAAGGGATCCTATCAGGAAAGATCAAAATACATGACTACATGAGTGACAATAAATGCCCCGTTCAGTAGTCTAAATAAAGACGGGTGACTAAATTATTTAAGTGTTTCGGGTGATGTTTTTCATCACCCGAAACCCCTCTACCCATTTTACCCGGCACCCAACTCTTTTTTCATGCCCTCTCAAAAAATAATCATTGATACAGATCCTGGTCAGGATGATGCTATAGGTATCTTGCTCGCGCTGGCTTCTCCTGCAGAGCTTGATGTTCTAGGAATTGTCACAGTTGCCGGAAACGTTCCATTATCATTAACTTCCAGAAATGCGTTGATTCTCTGTGAGCTCGCAAACAAAACGGAAACTAAAGTATTTGCTGGATGTTCACGACCGCTGGTACGACCTTTGGTGACAGCAGAGCATGTGCATGGGAAAACAGGGTTGGACGGTGCAGAGCTTCCACCACCAACAATGTCCCTGCAAAAGCAGCACGGAGTTGACTGGACCATTGAGACCTTACTGAAAGCTGAAGACAATTCAATCACGATTTGCTGCTTTGCGCCTTTGACAAATGTAGCAATGGCCATGATTAAAGCTCCCCAAATCCTGCCAAAAATTAAAAATATCGTAATGATGGGAGGAGGATATTTTGAAGGAGGAAACATTACTCCTACCGCTGAGTTTAATATATATGTTGATCCACATGCAGCCAGTACTGTTTTACGATGTGGTCGCCCCATTGTTATGCTGCCCCTAGACGTTACTCATAAAGCACTTATGCAGCGCAAATGGCTGGAAGATTTAAGAGACTTGGGATCTGCGGTCGGGGACGCGGCCTACGGCATGATGAGTTTCTATGAGCGATTTGATCTTGAAAAATACGGTTCCGGGGGTGGGCCTCTACATGATCCTACAGTGATTGCATATTTGCTCCAGCCGGAACTTTTTGAGGGACGGTATGTGAATGTGGAAATAGAAATTCATTCCGAACTGACAATGGGTATGACAGTCGTAGACTGGTGGGATGTCACCGATCGTAAGCCAAACGTGACTTTTAACAATCAAATCAACGCAGATGGTTTTTTCCAATTGATTTTGGAACGTCTCGCCATACTTTAGAAACAAGTACCCTTGTATGTTTCAGGGAACAATACACGGCACAAACACTCAATTATAAACAAATGCAGCCACAAAAAAAATGTCTACTGTAGCCATTGAACTAATTGATATTAATAAATATTTTGGCAACGTCTGCGCTAACAAAGACGTTTCACTCAAGGTTGAATCCGGAACTATTCACGGAATCATTGGTGAAAATGGTGCTGGGAAATCTACTTTGATGAGTATACTTTATGGTTTTTATCAAGCAGATTCAGGTGCAATTGCCGTACAGGAAAAATCGACGGAAATTCGCAGTGCCCATGATGCAATTGCTGCAGGAATCGGTATGGTGCACCAGCATTTCATGCTGGTAGATACTTTCACTGTACTTGAAAATGTTGTCCTTGGCACTGAAACTGGATTTTCTCTGCAGGAATCAATGCAAAAATCCGAACGAGAACTTCAACGTCTGGAGAAAGATTACCATTTGGAAGTAGATATCAATGCTGTTATTAACACACTACCAGTTGGGCTTCAACAGCGTGTAGAAATTCTCAAAGCACTCTATCGAGGAGCTGATATTCTAATTCTCGATGAACCCACTGGTGTCTTGACTCCACAAGAAGCGGATCATTTATTTCGCATTCTCAAAGAGCTTCGTGAACAGGGCAAAACAGTTATATTAATTACCCACAAACTCCGTGAGATCATGGCCATTACGGATAATGTCTCCGTGATGCGTCAATGTGAAATGGTTGCACACCGCAAAACTTCCGAAACTAACAGGGAAGAATTGGCAGAATTGATGGTTGGGCGAAAAGTCCTCATGCAAGTAGATAAAGCACCAGCAAAACCCGGAAGTCCTATGTTGACCGTAAAACACCTGGATTATATAGATGATTTCGGTGTTCGCCGTGTAAAAGATGTCAGCTTTGAGGTCCATTGTGGTGAAATTGTTGGAATTGCTGGTGTCTCCGGAAATGGTCAGTCAGAACTGATGGAAGTAATTACTGGAATCAAACCATTTCAAAAAGGCCAAATCCAGATCAGTGGCCAAACTATCACTTCAACCCTTAGAGCAGATGCTGCAACAATGAGACGATTTGGAATGGCCCATGTTCCTGAAGACCGCCAGCGCAGGGGCTTGGTCACTTCATTTTCTGCAAACGAAAATATTATTTTAGGCTACCACAAAAATCCTTCCTATAACAATTTTATTGAAATGGATAGAGATTTCATCATACAGTCCTCCAAAAAACAGATGGAGCATTTCGATGTACGCCCGGACAATCCTCATTTAAGAGCTTCTCTTTTTTCTGGTGGTAATCAACAAAAACTTGTTGTGGCAAGAGAATTTGAGCGTGACCCTGCATTATTGGTGGTCGGTCAACCAACAAGGGGGGTCGATATCGGAGCAATTGAATTTATTCATCGGCAAATCATTGCTATGCGTGATGCAGGAAAAGCTGTTTTACTGGTTTCTGTAGAACTTGATGAAATTCTTTCTTTAAGTGACCGGATTCTGGTCATGTTTGACGGACAAATCATGGGAGAAATTCTGGCAAAAGATGCTGATGAACGAGAAATTGGACTGTTGATGGCCGGAGTACGAAAGGAAGCGGCATGAACGAACGTAGGACTGAGACCCTGGTGGTTACGTTAGTTACTGTCACCAACCTTTTAATTGCGTTTTTTATCTCTGGTGTTGTGATTTGGGCACTGGGAGAAGACCCCTGGTTTGCACTAAAAACCCTGCTTTATGGTGCCTTTGGATATGACGAAGGCTTGGGCTATACACTTTATTACACTACCAATTTTATTTTCACCGGTTTGGCTTTTGCGATAGGATTTCATTGCGGTTTGTTTAATATTGGTGCAGAAGGCCAGGCTTATATTGGTGGACTTGGAGTAGGTCTGATTTGTCTCTGGCTGGAAGATTGGTCTCTTTGGCTGGTCTTTCCATTAGCAGTACTCACTTCGATTATATTAGGCGGAATTTGGGGTGCAATTCCTGGTTATTTTAAAGCTAAACGCGGCAGCCATGAGGTAGTCACAACCATCATGTTCAACTTTATCGCTTCAGTTATCATGGTGAACATCTTGTCACATGTCTTAAGACCTCCCAAAGAGATGTCACCTGAATCCCGTGAATTTGCAGAGGGGGTTTGGATTCCGCAAATGCATGAAATATTTGACTGGTTTGGAATTAATATCACACAGACTCCACTAAATGGGACTTTCTTCTTTGCGTTAATCTGCCTGGTGCTGGTTTGGCGATTTATTTGGTACACCCGCTGGGGTTATGAAATTCGGACAGTTGGTACAAATGAGACTGCAGCCGTTTACGCAGGAATCAGCGTTTCCCGTAATATTATTCTGGCTATGGTTGTTTGTGGTGGATTGGCAGGATTTGTGGGTATAAACGAAATTATGGGCTCCAGTCACAGAATCATGCTTAATTTCCAGGCCGGTATCGGATTTACCGGAATAGCAGTTTCACTGATTGGCCGCAACCATCCATTAGGGATTTTGCTGGCTGCCCTGTTGTTTGGAATTCTTTATCAGGGTGGTGCAGAGCTGTCATTTGAAGTACAAGCTATTGACCGTCATTTGGTCGTATTAATCCAGGGTTTGGTTATTTTATTTGCCGGAGCGCTGGAAAACCTTTTCCGGCCTCAAATTGAGTATTTTGTAAAACAGCTGGCATACCAGTAAATATATATTTCGGAGGCTGTCGATATAGCACCTCCGCATTCATTTTGCTAAAGAGCAGTTAACTAACCGTCAACATTTAACCATCATATGTGGACTGATGTACTATTAATTCTAGATGCCACTCTCAGGATTTCTGTGCCCTTTGTTTTAGCCGCAATGGGTGGTATTTTTGCAGAGCGTTCAGGAGTCATTGATTTTGGACTTGAAGGGAAAATGCTCGGTGGTGCCTTTGTAGCGGCAACTCTAGCACATTTGACTCAATCTGCCTGGTGGGGTCTCCTGGGATCTATCGGGATTGGAATTATTTTTTCAATGATCCACGGTTATGCCAGTGTCAGCAAAAGAGGGAATCAAGTTGTTTCCTGCGTTGCTATAAATATTTTTGCAATGGGTTTGACTGTGGTTCTTGCCAACGCCTGGTTTCACATGGGAGGAAAAACTCCACAACTTCCCAAAGAAGCTCGTTTTATGTCCATTGAATTGCCATTTGCAGAAGAGTTCCGTAATATTCCTATCATAGGAGAAATTTATTATGAACTGATCAGCGGCCACAATGCTCTGGTTTACGTTGCCTTTATAGCAGTACCAATTACCGCATGGGTTGTATTTAAAAGTAGTTTCGGTTTACGTTTAAGAGCTACCGGAGAGAATCCCTTAGCTGTTGATACTACTGGAATTTCAGTCACCAAAACTCGTTATCAGGCTTTAATCCTGAACGGAATATTAGGGGGAATGTCTGGAGCATATCTTTCTACAGCACATTTGGCTTTTTTCGTTAAAGATATGTCTGCAGGAAAAGGTTATATTGCACTGGCTGCAATGATTGTTGGTAAATGGCGTCCTTATCCTGCAATGTTTGCTTGCCTGCTTTTTTCTTTTTTGTTTGCAATCAAGGACAAACCTGAAATTTTTGACCTGCTAAAGGGGATCATACCGGTTAAACTTCTGAATAGTTTTTTGGATATGTCTCCTTATATTCTCACAATAATTTTTCTGGCAGGATTTGTTGGAAAAGCCGTTGCACCAAAAGCAATTGGACAACCTTTTAGCAAAGAAAAGTAGCGGTTATGATAGGCATCAAGGCAATTGGAACCTATTTGCCGGGAAAAAGAATATCAAATTTTGACCGTTTAGAGAAGTTCGACATGACCGAATCTTTTATACGGGAAAAAATCGGCTTCACCGAAGTAGCTCTTAAAGCTCCGGAGGAGAAAACTTCGGACCTGTGTGTCAAATCCTGGAAAAATCTCCTTCAGCAACATCCTGTTTCGCCAAACGAAATTGATTGTCTTATCGTTTGTACTCAAAATCCGGATGGTCATGGTCTCCCTCACACTTCAGCAATTATACACGATAAGCTGAACTTACCATTAAATTGCGCTGTTTTCGATCTCTCTCTTGGATGTTCCGGATATGTTTACGGACTTTCCGTGATCAAATCTTTCATGGAGGCCAACAATTTCCGAAGAGGACTGCTCTTCACTGCAGATCCTTATTCAAAAGTAATGAATCAGGAAGATAAGAAAACGGCAACACTCTTTGGAGATGGTGCCACTGTTACTTTGCTGACAGATGAACCTGTCTTTGAATTCGGGCAATTTGTTTTTGGCTCTGACGGCAGCAAAAAAGAAGGTATCGTTGTTCGTGAAGACGGTTACGTTCATATGAACGGACGCGCAGTTTTCACTTTTACAGTACGCATAATTCCGGACAGTATCCGGGAGATGCTTGAGAAAAACTCTTTTGTTCTTGAAAATGTAAACCGGTTCCTTCTCCATCAGGGAAGCCTACACATAGTAAATTCCATCGCCGATAATCTGGGTGTGCCGCGAGAGCGCTGCCCTTTTTATTCTGCAGCCTATGGAAACACAGTCTCCTCATCTGTACCGATGCTTATCGCCCAGGAATATGCCAATCAAGAAATGCAGGTTGCAGTTTTGGCCGGCTTTGGTGTAGGGCTCTCTTGGGCCAGCACTTTGATTTTCAGAAAGAATTAAACCATGATGTTCCTCAATTCAAATTGGCAAATGCATCCAGAGTAAGATCATCAAAAAGTTCAGCCTCATAACGATGAGCGGCCAGACAGGTTACCATTGCCGCATTATCTGTACAGAGATTTGGCGGCGGATAAAAAAGCTTAACTCCTTTCCTGGCTGATTCAGCTTCAAAAGCCAAACGTAACTTTCGACTTGCAGCCAGACCACCTGAAACAGAAATATTGTAAAGCCCGTAAGCTTCAGCTGCATTGAAAGTTTTGTGAATTAACACATCAATTACACTTTGGAAAAAAGAAGCGAGGGCGGGACCATCTTCTTGAAGACGATCTGGAGAATCAAAACTTGAAGACGAAGTTGATTGAGACTTCTCTTTAAATCGCAACATGGCTGTTTTTAAACCACTGAAAGAAAAATTATGAGTATTTTTGTGCAGCAGTGGACGTGGAAAATCATATTCATCCCCTGGGAATTCCATAGCAGCTCGATCAACCACCGGCCCTCCAGGCATTGAATGTCCAAACATTTTTGCTACCTTATCAACACATTCACCAGCCGCGTCGTCAACACTTCGACCAATTATTTTATAATCAAAATGTCCTCTTGCATGAATCAACAATGTATGCCCTCCTGCAACTACCAGATGTAGGATGGGGAACTGCATTTCCCCATGCTTGAGAACATTTGCATAAGGATGAGCTTCAACGTGATTGACTCCGATTAACGGACATTGTAAAGTGTACGCTAAGCTTTTTGCGACAGTCAGGCCAACCAGCAGAGAACCTAACAAGCCTGGATAATTGGAGACCGCAATGTAATCAATTCCGGAAAAATCTAGATCTGCCTCTTTCAATGCTCCAGCGATTATGTGATGTATAACTTCCAGGTGTTTGCGTGAAGCTCTTTCAGGAACAACGCCGCCAAATTCTTCGTGTTCTTTATATTGAGAAAGAGTAAGGTTTGACAGTATTTCACGTTTTCCCCGTAAGATGGCAACAGAGGTATCATCAAAGGTGGTATCCAGTCCAAGACCGATTGCTGACATGTGTACTAACATTTAATGTTTGAATAATGGATATCATCCATGTTCTATGATTGTCTCTCAATCCTCAATATGAAAAATATATGAAAGCCCTGTATCGTGTCTTTCTGATAATTGTCTGTGCCTGCGTAATAGTCACTGGCGTCGCTGCCTTTAAAATTTACCGACTGCAGCAGCCTTTTCAAACAGTAGACGTTCCTGAATGGAAAGTGAAGGAGTTGTCTTCCCAAAAATGGGAACTGAAATCAATCACAGATCCAGAGCGCTCAACAACCGCATGGATAGCGAGACCAGAAGGTCAGAAATGTGACACTCTTATTATTGTTGGAGGAGTGGAAGAGGGGAAAAATTTATTGGCAGGCGGCGGGAATTGGAAATACACTGGAAACACAATTTTGATGAAACAACCTGTGCATTCTTTCCTCTTGAGACATCATTGGAAAGACTGGAGTCTTCTTGACTGGTGGCAAATTCCAGAGAAAATTCGTAAAGAAACTCGTCATACTCTGGGTGCACTTAATGCCCTGCTTAATTATGTCCACGGAGAAACCCGTTCTGACCCCCGTTTTACAGACAAGGTAGTGCTGGCCGGAGGTAGTGTTGGTGCAGCATTTCCAGCTATACTTACCAGTTTTGTACCGGAAAAAGTTGCTGGATTGATGGTTGTCTATGGATTCACAAATTTTCAACATGTAATTCAACCACTATTGTTTAGTCAAGGATTATTACATTTCGATTTAACTGAAAGTTCAGCAGGTTTTATCACAATAATAAAAATCTCCGGAGTACGTCTGCTTTCACATATCTTGTCATTTGTCCTGGGGAATATCTTGAAATATGGAGAAATGGAGTCATATTTACCTGATATTTACCAAACACCAATCCATTTTATCAACGGCACAAATGATCCTTTAGTTCCACCTGAAGCGTACCTCCCAATGTGGGGAAGTGCTCCTGAACCTAAAAGTGAAAAATGGGTTGAAGGAGGCCATTTCAATCCAAGAGCCCCCAAAGACATGCTCAATATAGGCAAGTTGATGTACGAATGGGCTGAAAAACAAGGTATCCGCTCCTGTTATCCTCACATCAAATAATACCCTGCCATCTACGTAATTCCTTCTTTTACAGCATGAATTAAAGCATCATTTACCAGTATAGTTGGTACAAAGTGTTTGTTGTTTGTAACATTGTTTTACTTAAAACCTGCTATCACTATCGTACATGCTCATATTCCTTGTTGTTTTGGGCTAAAAGTTATAGAATCTAACTGAAGAAATATAGTTTTTTACAAAAGACAAACCTGTGATTCTTTACTGAAGACTGAAGAGTGACTCAAAGTTGGAGAGACATATGACAAAAAACTCCGGAATCATTGTCACTCTAAAAGCAGCAACCACACTTGATGGTAAAATAGCCACTTCAACCGGTCATTCAAAATGGATTACAGGTGAAGCAGCACGGCAAAAAAGTCACGAATTAAGGAATGGAAACGATGCTATTTTGGTAGGCATCAATACCGTGCTTGCAGATGATCCTGAATTGACCGTTCGTGGCATAGACGGAGGAAGATCACCAGTCCGGATTGTTTTGGATTCAAAAGGACGCATTCCGGAACAAAGTCGTGTTTTTCAAGAAGATGGAGTACCTGTTGTAATTGTAACTGGAAGTCATGCACCTTTGCGAATCTGGCCGGAATTAGCTGATTTAACAATTTTAACTGCTCCCACTAGAACTCCTGATATATTGTGGGTACTTTCGGAAATAAGTAAACTTGGTTTGAACAGTTTACTGGTTGAGGGTGGAAGCCTGATTCACGCCAGCTTTATAAAAAGCAATACAGTAGATCAGCTCGCATTATTTCTTGCACCCAAAATAATCGGAGGACAAGAATCTTTGTCTTGGTGCGGGAATTTGGGTGTCAATTCCGTAGATGATGCTCCTCAAATGGAAATCAGCTCATTGACTGCTCTGGGAGAGGACTGGATGATTTCAGCAATAATAAAATAACGTTTCATTTCGCTCCTTTAATCTTTTATCTGTTTATGCTGTGCTGAGTGGTTCGTGAGATAATCCACCTGAATTTTCATGGAATGTCACATTTAGTTAGCATCTGTACTTGGCATTAAACACCTGTTATTAAAAATCATATTTTATATTAGTTTGTATAATTTAATCTAAAATGACAACTAAAGACGATATTTTTTTTAACTCTATTGAGGACGCGATTAAAGCCATTGCTCGTGGTGAAATAATTGTGGTAGTAGACGATGAGGACCGTGAAAACGAAGGTGATCTGATTTGTGCTGCTGAAGCAGCTACTCCAGAAATAATTAATTTCATGGCAAAATATGGACGCGGACTTATCTGCCTTCCCCTTGATGCTGAAACTGTAGAACGACTGAATCTACCATTAATGGTGAGCAACAATAATACAACAATGGGTACCAACTTTACGGTCAGCATTGAGGCCTCTGTGGGAGTAACAACAGGAATTTCTGCTGCAGACCGTGCCCGGACAATTAAAACTGCAATAGACCCTGAATCCACATTTCACAACATTCGTAGTCCAGGTCATGTCTTCCCTTTGTCAGCTCGCCAAGGTGGAGTACTGCGAAGGGCCGGACATACTGAAGCTGCTGTTGACCTTGCACAAATGGCCAAGATGCTGCCTGGAGGAGTGATTTGTGAAATCATGAATGAAGACGGAACAATGTCCCGTGTTCCAGAACTAAGAAAATTTGCAGATCATCATGGATTACTGATCATTACAATTAAAGACCTGATTGAATACAGGAAACGTAATGAAACACTGGTTATTAAAAAAGCAGAAGCCTTGCTGCCGTCTATATTTGGAGAGTTTAAAGTGATTGGTTTTCAAAGTGTACTTGATGACAGTGATTATGTAGCCCTTGTCAAGGGTGAATGGGAAGAGGATGAACCGGTACTGGTACGTGTTCATTCTGAATGTTTGACTGGTGATGTATTTGGTTCATACCGATGCGACTGCGGACCTCAACTTCATGCTGCAATGGAGAGGGTGGAAAATGAGGGCAAAGGAGTTATCCTTTATTTACCGCAGGAAGGACGAGGAATTGGATTGATCAACAAACTTCAGGCATATAAACTCCAGGAAGAAGGAGCAGATACCGTTGAAGCAAATAAGAAATTAGGTTTTAAAGACGATTTGCGTGATTATGGTATGGGTGCACAAATGCTGTTTATGCTTGGTGTTCGCCGGATGCGCCTGATGACTAATAATCCGCGCAAAATAGTTGGAGTTCAGGGACATGGTCTGGAAGTAGTGGATAGGGTACCACTTGAAATTCAGACCAATCCTGGAAATAAAAATTACATGCATACCAAAAAACATAAACTGGGTCACATTCTGAATATTTGAATTTATCAGCTAATTCATTAATTTCAATTGTCGATTATTTATTTTCCACCTAAATATAGTAACATGACTACATATTTATGCATGATTTATGAATGTGAGTTGAGAGACCATGTTGACAATTTTATCAAATTATTTTTTTGATATTCTTCACGGAATATTTCTGTGAAAGTAATTTTAGTTAGAGAATAAACTATGACTAAAACACAACCAGAATGGGTTGAGGCTCTCAAAAGACCGGCTGCATATCTGCTAAAAAGCCCGGGGAAAATAAAACTCCTGGAGACTAGAACATCATATTTGTTTAGGGCAGATGACTGGCTTTACAAGATTAAAAAAATGGGTAATGAGTACCCGACATTAGCCGTCAAAGAAGCCTTTTGTCGTGAAGAGTGTTCGCTTAGCCAACGTTTTAATCCAAACTGGGCAGTGGAGGTACTTCCGCTGAATGAAAATGAAGGTGACTTTAAATTTGGAGGAACAGGAGGAACTACTATCGAGTATGCTTTAAAAATGGAAGCACTCGCGGATCAGTGGCAGCTCTCCCAACTGCTGGACAAAAATAAAATTACAACAAATAATATGGTTGGCCTTGCAACCAAAATTGCAGATATTCATGCAATGTCTCCTGCAAAAGACAAAGAAGCAGAAACCGGAAAACCTGAGCCTTTTCGGGCCCAGTGTGACGATTTGCTTTTTCAGTTGAAACGCTATTTTGAGACATCCCTGACACAGCCAATCTTAGATATGATCAGACATCCTCTTGAAAAGTTTATAGACGACAACAAGCGTCTTTTCACCAAGCGTATACGAAATGGCAGGATTGTGATGGGACATGGAGCTTTTTTACCAGAACACATCTTCTTGAACGGAGATGTGTTTCGTTTTATCAGTCCACAAGAAATACATAAAAAATTGGCAGTTCTAGACGTGGCAAATGACGTTTCGTCTTTAACGGTTGAACTTAACAGATTAGGAAAAGCAGAGCTGTTAGATTCATTTGTAAATCAGTATCTTGAAATCTCAAAAGATAAAGATTTACTAATAATGCTGCCAGTTTATCAAACCTATTGTGCACTAAAACAGGGTGTAAAAACTTGTGAACTGAAAGTAGCCCAAAAAGATGAAAGTCTTGGTACTTTAGCCATGGATTATTTCAATCTTGCTGTCAGGTTTTCAAGAGAAATCCCAAGGAATTAACGTTTGTTTTACTTTTTTGTTTAGTTTAAGACGCCCACCGAAATTTATAAGACAATCCAGCTACAATTTATCAAAAATATGAAAGAGGTTTCCAACAAACTCAGCTTTGCACAGATGGAAAAGGAAATTCTAAATTTCTGGCGCCAAAAAGATATTTTTCAAAAATCAATCGATGAGCGTCCAAAAGACAAGCCGTTCAGCTTTTACGACGGACCTCCTTTTGCAACCGGACTTCCACATTATGGGCACCTCTTAGCAGGGACCATCAAGGATGTTATTCCACGTTACAAAACCATGAGGGGCTTCCGGGTTGAACGTCGTTTTGGTTGGGATACACATGGTTTACCTGTGGAATTCGAAGTGGAACAGAGTCTCGGTTTAAATGGTCGGCATGAAATTGAAAATTTTGGGGAAGGAAATTTTAATGAGGAGTGCCGTTCTATTGTTTTACGCTACACTGGTGAATGGCGCGAAACTGTGGAACGCATGGCACGCTGGGTTGATTTTGACAATGACTACAAAACCATGGACATTGATTTCATGGAGTCGGTCTGGTGGGTTTTTAAGCGACTTTGGGAAAAGGGCCTGATTTATGAGGGCGTTAAGGTGGTACCTTATTCCTGGAGGGTTTCCACTCCACTTTCAAATTTTGAAGCAAACCTGAATTACAAAGAAATTCAGGACCCCTCCGTTACTTTACGCTTTAAAATCAATGGAGAAGAAAACTTGTATTTTCTTGCATGGACGACAACTCCCTGGACATTACCTGCCAATATGGGCCTCTGCGCAGGGTCTAAACTAACCTATTGTAAAATCAGAGATAAAAAAAGTGGAGATTATTATCTTCTTACTAAGAATCGAATCCAATCTTATTTTGATGATGGAAGCTATGAAGTTCTGACTGAAATAAAAGGTTCTGAATTAAAGGGAATGACTTATGAACCACTCTTCGATTTTGCAAAAGCCAAAGTAGATACTACCAATGCCTGGTCTGTGCAGTTGGATGATTATGTCACTGACGAAAGCGGAACAGGAATCGTACATTTAGCCTGTTTTGGAGAAGACGATGTACGGATTTTTCAGCGAGAAAATATATCTATTTTTGATCCAGTGGATGACGAAGGCAATTTTATGGATTACATGGAATTTATCGCAGGAATGAATATCAAAGATGCCGATAAATCTATTGTCAAACGCCTGAAAGAAGAACATAAAATGTTCCGCCATGAGACAGCACAACACAGCTATCCATTTTGCTGGCGTACAGATACACCATTGATTTATAAACCGATTTCTACATGGTTTGTAAATGTTGAGGCAATAAAAGACAGAATGGTTGCTCACAACAAAACTGTACATTGGGTGCCAGGGCACATTCGTGACGGACGTTTCGGAAAATGGCTGGAAAATGCTCGTGACTGGGCCATCAGTCGAAACCGTTTCTGGGGTACTCCGCTTCCAGTTTGGAAGAGTGAAGACGGCGATATCTGGTGCTTCGGTAGTGTTTCTGAACTGGAAGAAGCTTACGGAGAAAAAATTACTGACCTACACAAACATTTTGTGGATCCATTGGTTATTGAAAAGAATGGAAAAACATACAGACGTGTTCCGGAAGTCCTAGATTGCTGGTTTGAGTCAGGATCAATGCCCTATGCTCAGGAACACTATCCGTTTGAAAATAAAGAACGCTTTGAAGCAAACTTTCCTGCAGATTTTATTTGTGAGGGATTAGACCAGACACGTGGCTGGTTTTACACACTTGCTGTTTTAGGATCTGCATTATTTGACACACCGGCTTTCAACAATTGTGTAGTGAATGGTCTTATTCTGGCTGAAGATGGAAAGAAAATGAGCAAAAGGCTGAAAAACTATCCGGATCCTAATGAAATGCTGAACAAATATGGTGCAGACGCGGTCCGTCTTTACATGCTCAACAGCCCGGCAGTCCGTGGCGAAGATTTACGTTTTACAGAAAAAGGATTAATTGAAACAACAAGACAGCAACTCCTGCCACTTTGGAATGCACTCGTTTTTCTCAGTACCTATGCCAAAATCGACGGTTGGGATCCGAGTCCGGAAAATCTCTCGGTAAAAAACAGTAATCCATTGGATCGCTGGATTCTTTCACGATTACATAAACTGATTGCAGAGGTACAGAAAGAAATGGACGGTTATGATCTGAACCGTTCCGTTGCGCCATTTGTAGGTTTCATCGACTTGTTGACCAATTGGTACATCCGTCGCAGCAGGAGACGATTTTGGAAAGCAGGTCAGGGTCATGACAAGCGGGAAGCTTATGCTACACTTTACACTGTGCTCTTTGAGTTCAGTAAATTAATTGCCCCGTTCATTCCATATATTGCCGATGGCATTTTCCGGACGCTGCGACATGACACAGATCACCAAAGTGTCCATTTGGCTTTTTTTCCTGAAGCGAATTCTGCAAAAAGGGACCTTGATCTGGAAAAACGAATGGATTTAGTTTTATCTACAGTTACTATGGGACGGGCTCTACGTGCCAAACATCAGTTAAAAATTCGCCAGCCCCTGCCAAAGATTTTCCTTGTCACACGTGATCCTGAAGCAAAAAATGTTTTGGAAGAGCTTTCAGAACTCATTTCGGATGAACTTAACATCAAAGAAATCGTTATCACTCAGGATGAAGAGCAACTGGTTAATTTGAGCGCCAAGGCTAATTTCAAGACGTTGGGGAGGAAACTTGGGGAAAAAATGAAAATTGCAGCACAACTCATTTCTGGATTGGATTTTGTAAACATCCGTACACTGCAAAATGGTAAAAATATTATTTTGAAAATGGGAAAAGAAACATTGGAATTGACTCCGGAAGATATTTTGATTCAACGTCAGGAAAAAGAAGGGTTACTGGTGGAAACTGACAACCTCTTGACGGTTGCCCTGGACACAGAATTGAGTGAAAATTTAATTCAGGAAGGCTTTGCGAGAGAGTTTATCAACAAAGTACAGAACATGCGCAAGGATATGGATTTGGAGGTAATGGACAGGATCCTCATCAGTTATCAAAGTTCAGCAAAACTAAACATGGCACTGGATGCTTTTTCAGACTTTATTTGTAAAGAAACTCTTGCTAACCGATTGCAACCCCAGGGAACACTTGATGGTACAGAGTGGGATTTAAATGGTGAGGCCTGTAATATTAAAGTAGAACTTAATGTATGAATCCCCTCATTCCCTGCTTACACAACTTTTTTGCAAGAACTTCTCAACAGTTAATGCAACAGACCTGAGGATTAATATTAGATTTAATTGAACATTTGTCCGGAGTGTAATTCAGCCAATTTTCAATTCAAGCATTCGATTCTTCTACAATCTGTTTTGAAAGATTCTGTTTTAGAAGTTGTTTCATTGCATTATAAGTTTTAAGATCTTTCTGAGACAACTCTTCTGCAATTTCGAGTGCCCTCGGCATTAACATTTCGGGCAAATGGGCTTCATCCACCACTCCCAGCTTTTGCGCATCTGCCCCTCCAATTCTACGACCTGTCAGTAAAAGTTCACGTACAACCTGTTTATTGGGCAATAAATCCGCCATCTCGTATAGGATTGGAGACAATGGAATTTTAACGTCAATCTCAGTAAATGCAAACCAGCCTCTGTCTGAACGCATCAGCCGGAAATCCAGTACTGAAGAAAAAATAGCACCACCAGCCAAGCAGTGCCCTGTGATACAGCCAACAGTAGGCAGCGCTAACAAGGCCCAGCGTCCAAAGACCTCCTCAAGTTCTTTGAATGTCCCTGCAAACTCCTCCGTAGACTGCCCTTTTAACCACTCAAAATCCAAGCCGACACACCATGATTTTGGATCACTGCTTGTAACTATGACAGCAGAATTTTCAGAGACTGCTTCCAGTTCCGCCAGTACTTCCCGATGTGCAGACAGAGCCTCCGGATTTATTACGTTTCCTTTAGTCTTATCATTAAGGGTAACAATGAAAACATTACCTTTTTTTTCAATTTCTATTAATGCCATTGTTTCCTTTGTTGGGATTGTCAGGTTGTTTTATTTTCTTTGATTTTAAATAATTTTCCTGCCAGTTGCGAAATGTATTTCTTTCCTGTCTCAATCTTTGAAAATTGACCTCATTGGAAAAAGGTAAGAAGAACACTGAGTGTTAATACTGAAAAAACAGTGGAAATGAAAGCTGTTCCACTTGATACTGACTGCCCCACATTATAGCGACTGGCAAAGAGAAATGGGTTAACTCCCGTCGGTTGGGCCGCTAACATCACCAGAACTTTAACCCAGATTGCTTCTTTGACACCAAAAACGAGAGTTGCCAAGCTCCAAACAACAATGGGATGCACAATGGTCTTAATGATAACGATTATAGGTACTTCCTGCCATGGTATATTTTTTCGAAAACTTACCAACGTTGCCCCGAGTGCAAACAAAGCGCAGGGAGTGACAGAATTTGCTAGAAGCCTTACCATTTCATCCAAAGGTTTCCACAAAGTTATTTCAAAAAAATTGCACACTAAACCGGAAAGTAAACCAATGATGAGAGGATTGGTGAGCAATCCATTCGAAGCTTTAGTAACAACTGTTTTAATTGGTGCTCTTCCACTTTTTCCAATTTCAAGCATAATTGTGAAAAGTGGAACCATAATGATGCCATGTGTACCGATAATAATGAACAAAGGTAAAACAGCCTGATCACCAAAGGCAAGCAAAATGATTGGAATTCCAAGAAGTACTGTGTTGGAGAAACTACCGGAAAAAGCATTGATCACCTGCTGGGAAAAAGTACGTTGCCAAAGTAAACGCGTTAACGCTAGCCCTGAGAATAATATAATGAATGTCCCCAAATAGTATGAAGCCAGATAATCCCAAGGAATGAAATCTGGAAGGGTTGTAGTGGAGATCGTACGTAGCAAAAGCATCGGCACAGCAAAATCGAATACAAACCTTGTAAGCCCACGAACTGATGGCTGATCAAACCACCCCACACTGGCAGTAATATAACCCACCATTAAAAGGCCAAAAATTGGTAATATTATTTCAATAACAGGTCCGTACACGATTATATTCGGGAAGGTGGGAAATGATTAATTCCGCAAAGGATTTTTTTCATTGAAAGGACTGTCCAGTCTGGGAGAGCAAGAATTTTGTTTGAACAGTTTTGGCTTTCATGGTTCTATACTTTTTGACTTTCAGGACCCAAAGGTTTTATGAATATCATCAGTTGGGGCAAAAGCGTCAATGCTGCCATCAGGGCAATCAGCATCGCCAGTCCTGTCAGCAAACCAAAGTAGATGCTGGGAATGAACTTTGAGAGCACAAGAATCGAAAAGCCGATGATAATCGTGATTGAAGTGTAATACATAGCATAACCGATACTTTCATGTGAACGATGCATGGCGGCAAGATAGTTCCGGTCTATAGCAAATTCATGCCTGAAGCGGTGGATATAGTGAATGGTGTTATCAACTGCAATACCAACGCTGATTGCCGCGATTGTAATGGTCATCATATCCAATGGGATTCCCATCCAGCCCATGAATCCCAACACCACTCCAATTGAAAGCACATTTGGGAAAATCGCTATCAGTGCAATTGTAAATGAGCGGAACAGAAAAATGAACATGATTAAGAATGAAATAATGACTACACCCAAAGTGAGAATTTGTGATTTGAAAAGGCTTTGCAGCATATTGTTGTAGAGCACAAGTAAATTTGCGAGATGCCCTTTTTCTTCTGGAATATCCAGTTTGGTTTTCAAATCATGTTGAATTTGAAGTAAAAGCTCATTGCGGCGTAAATTTGGTTCAGAATCACGAATAAGGACATAAAACCGAGCCTCATTATTTTCGACGGAAACGTAAGGATCTAGGATTATTTTTCTGAAACGTTCCGGAAGTTCATTGTAGAGAAGAGCTAGTAAGAAACTATCCAGAGATTTTCCTGAATTAAGCGTTTTACCAATTTTGAGCATAGTACCCAGAGAAAGCACTTTTCCAGTTTGCTCCAGGCCATTCAGGTAATCGTGTATTCTCTCAATCCTATCCATTTTTTCTGCTGTGAACCAGTATTGAGCTTCACTGGCACTTTCCTCAAATTCTTCTTCAAATTCATCAAACTCTTCTTCATCTTCAATTTCTGAATCTGCATTTACTTCTTCATCTTCTTTCTGAACTTCATCTTTACTCTGTTCAAGATTAACAACTAAATCAAGTGGTGTTGTACCGCCTAGTTGCTGGTCAATCACCTTCATTCCCTGGTATATTTCTGTGGACTCCTTGAAATAGTCAATGAAGCTGTTTTCTACATTCAGTTTGGACGCTCCGACAATACTCAGTAATAAGGCTGCAACGCTGAGGAACATTATTGTCTTACCGTGACGTTCTGTGATATCGGCAAAGATTTTGGTCAAGGCAAAGCGGGATTCAAACGAAGTATTGGGCATTGCCTTTGGCATAAGTATCAGCAGTACCGGAAATATAAGAAACGTCAGAAAGAGTGACACACCTATTCCGGCACTCATCATCCAGCCAAAATTCATGACTGGTAAAATTCCGCTCAGAACCAATGAGCCAAAACCAACCACAGTGGTCAGTACTGCAAAGGTGCAGGGTCTGGCCATAAAAATTGTAGAATCCAAAACCAACTGGCGTTGATCCATGTTTGGATTTAGTCTTGCCAATTCACGATAACGGACGATTAAATGGATAGTAATCGCCATAGTAATAATTAGCTGTATGGAAATAAAATTCGAAGAGATAACTGTCACTTCCCAACCAAAAAGACCTAGAAATCCACTGGTCGTGACTACAGAAAAACTGCAGGTAATAACCGGAAGTAAAATCCAGCGAAACTGCCTGAATATAACCCAGAGTGTGAGAATCAAAAAAACAAATACTGCACTGCCAAAAACCTGCAGGTCACTTCTGATGAAGGTTATTAAATCATCTGCAACCATGCTTGCACCACCCAGAAATATTTTAGCATCTCCACGGTATTTCTCTGCAATCTCACGGACTAGAGAAATATTTTCATGCTCAACAAGACGCATTTTGTCGCGGTGATTTTTGAAATTGATCAGTACATTTTTCAACTCTGATTGTTCCAAAAAACTTAACGATCCATCTTTTCCTTTTTTACGCAGAACATTTCTTTTCTTTAGTAATTCTCGATATAGTGGATCATCAAACAGATTTATCAGTAATGCAGTAGTTTTAAAATCCGGACTTACTAGATTATCACTGTAGATTGGACTGTTAAGGAATTCTTCTTTTGCAAGAGCTTTATCTATTCCCGGCGATTCCAGAGTAGGAACATTTTTTATCAGTTCCTTAATTGGCTTTGGAGGACTTTCCAGCAGCGGAACATTCAGGATGGACATTACTGACTCAACTCTTTCCAACTCAAGCAGTTCTGCACTTAGTCTTCTCAATGAGTCAAGTGTTGCATCTGCCAGCAAATCTGCATGTGGAGAGTAAGTTAAAACAAGAAAATCACTGCTGCCGTATCGCTCATTTACTTTTCTTGTAAAAGCCAGGTCCTTGTCATCTTCCAGCAATAGAGTTTCTGCTGAAGCATCAATTTCCAGGTAGCGTGCTTGATAACTTAGTGCTGCAATACAAACCAGCATTAAAAGCAGAATACTTTTAGGATAACTAAGAATAACTTTGTCGTAAAATTGTCTCAACATCAAGATCCCAACTCAGCTGAAGAACGAAGGCGTTCTATTAATTTTTCCAATGACTCTTTTTTTAAAACTCCCGAAAACTGCGAGCGGTAAGTCTGTACAATACTGACACCAAGTATAACAGCATCATAAGCCATCCAACCCATTTTCTTTGACTTGTAGAATTTAAACACCATTTCAAGTTTTGTGTCTTTGCCAACAATATTTGTCAGTATTTCCACTCTGTTTTTTCCAGTCTTTCTAGCTTCTACTACTTCAACTTCTTCATCTGTATAAAGGTCTAATTTGTCCAGATAAGATTGTTTGAGTCTCTCTACTAATAATTGAGCAAATTCCGCCCTGCCTTCTTTACTTAATCTTTTCCAGTGTTTTTTACCTAGACACAATTTAGCCATCAAATTAAAATCAATTAAAGCATCAAGCTTTTTAAAAATTTCTATTTTTTTTTCTTCCTTACTTAAGCTATCCGACCTAAGCATTCTAATTATTTGGTCAACTTTTACACTTGTCATTTCCCTGATCTCGCTTGCTTCATCCGCAAATAGAACATTTGAACCGTAAAAGAATGATAAAATTGAGAGGAGAAATACGTTGATTATAATTTTTTTTGCAGTTTGCATGGTTATTCCCTGATTAATTTAGCTCGATTCTGCTCATATACATCTCTTAAAAAAGGATAGAGCTCAATAGCATCTTTTTTAAGATTTTCATATTGTCCAATACGCAGAGATTCGCGGTTAATAGTTTTTAAAAGTGTTAATTCCGCTTGTTGAATAGTCTGTCTTGAAACACCTAAATATTCCCCTTCTTTTTTGGGAAAGTTATAAGGCCGTTTTTCAACATAACTCACAGGATCCATTTGCATATCCGGATACAAGCTGAACATGTCCCGTACATTCGAGGGCCCTAAAAAAGGCAAAACAACATGAAATCCGCCTCCAACGCCATAAAAACCAAGTGTCTGTCCAAAATCCTCTTCATGGGCTTCTAAACCAAACCACTCCTTGGCTGGATCCCAAAATCCTAAAATTCCAATGGTACTGTTAATACTGAATCTAAGAAATTCCTCGCCGGCATTTTTTACTTTAAGTTGGAGAGCATTGTTGACAAAGCGTAGAGGGAAAAGCAAATTATGAAAAAAACTTTTCACACCTCTACGTGCCGTATCCGGAAGTACCCAGCGATATCCACGAGCAAACGGATCTAAAACAAAAATATAAAAACCATCGTTAAAATTCGTCATTATACTGTTGTATCCACTCAGAGGATCAAAAACTTCTTTTTCAGCATCTCCAAACTCATCCTCAAATTCAGCATCAAACCCATCATCTTCTTCATCTGTGTCTGTTTCAGACGATGTATCCGGAACTGTTTTGCTTGAAACAGGATTGTTTGCCTGAGCTAAAGCCCGGAATTCCATAAAGGACATTAACGAAATAGACAGAATCATTAAAAATGTTAAAAATACAAAATTATTTTTTGGCATTGGATGACGATTATAATTTTCTTTTCTACTAAATAGAATCTACTTTTTTATAGCCAAGTGCAAGATTATTACCTGCGGGCTGAATATCTATAAAAATCAATTCCCGATTATTTTATGAGTTTAAAATCAATTTTACATTTAATTGAATTTCGACAATCAGTTTGTCTCAACAATCAAAATTTTTAGCAAGA
This sequence comes from uncultured SAR324 cluster bacterium, assembly GCA_902513935.1. The sequence continues at coordinate 2,647 of CABXOR010000029.1, read as the reverse complement.
AATGTAATTTTTCCAATCTACAGATAGATATTTATTTCATCACAAATAAAACAATTTATGGAAGATTCCAAACCAAAAATCATTATAGGCAACAAGGTGCCTTTAGTTATCAAAGGTGGAGAGCAGACACTTTTAATTTAGCGACACGTTTAAGGACTCAACCATCGGTTTTGAGTCAGTAGCAGGTAAGTCAGATGATCAAAAGCTACCGCCTTTGATGCCAACTTAGTTTTAGTAAATTCATCTGACAGGGCATCCACAGGTTGGAATTCAAGAACACTTTTAAGATTGTGCACCAAAAATCCCTCCTTGGAAAAAATTTCTAGAAGTGCCCCATCTTTGACAACTGCAAAACTTTTTTCAGTATCTAAAATATTTTTTCCGATGGCACTGTACTTTCCCTCTAAATCAAGCAGTTTTATTATAGTAGGAAACAAATCAATCTGTGAGGCAAACATTTGGGATCTACCAGGACTAATATTTTTTGGACTGTAGATAATCAAGGGGATCCGGAACTTACCATAAGGCTCTGTCCCCTGAAAATGTGGAAGAGCATGGTCTGCTGTGATGATGAATACCGTTTCCTCAAAATCTTTACGTTTTTTGTATTCATTTATGAATTCTCCCAGAGCCCAGTCTGTGTAGTGCAGCATGTTGAGGTAACCTCCTTCAGTATCTGTTCCATGCTTGTATTGATTGAAGGGTTCTTTCATTCTTGCAAATGGAGTATGGTTTGAACTGGCATTGACGAAAGCAAAATAGTTTGAATTTTCCCCTTCAAGCTGTTTTAACAAATACATGAAGGCTTCATAATCCCAACCCAAAGGACGATCTGCTGCATCAATGTAATTCAGTAATAACGGATAATCTTCCAGCCCATGGTAATCATCAAATCCAGAAGCTCCTGCAATAAGATCCATTGAGAACGCCTCCCTCAGGGTGGTGGTCAAGAATATTGTACGGTAATGGTTATCACTAGCCAATTGACCCAGACTAGAATAATTCACAGATAAAGCAGTGATGTCGGGGATGCCGGGAAGAGGTGGAATTCCAGTGAGAATCGATTGTGCCCCGTCCACACTTCTTTGTCCATTTGCAAAAAAATTTTCAAACACCAATCCATTGCGGGCAAATCTGTCAATGTTTGGAGTCACTCCATAGTTATGTCCTGAAAGATAATCAATATATTTAAAAGACAGACTTTCAATCATGATTATGACTACGTTTTTTTTTGGACTCATGTCGGACTGAACATTGGTCCTTTCAAGTGGGTAATCAGGGGTTGTTGATAACGGTAAGTCCAGAGTATCAAGATATAATTTTTCTTCTCCTGCTGCCCGTTCAATGAACTTACTGGAGATACTGAAGTGAGATGCTGTGAAAATGCCGTTTAGAATCAGATGCCCCTGGCTGGCAGAGCCATACTGGTATGCGTCTATAACAGCAATTGGTTTTCTCTGGAATCCCCCGCGGCCAACAACAATTAGTACCAGTATAATCAGAACGAAACTCAAAATTGATCGTTGAACTTCCTGTTTTTTTGGACATATCACTTTGAGAAACAGTGGATAAAATACAATTGTTAAAACTATTAGGAAAATGACAGGCAAAAGCTTGACAGACACTTCGGTCATCAAATACTCTGAATCATTGAGCAAAAATAGTAGTTCATTTGTGATATGCCTTTTGACAAAGCTGAAATACATGTAGTCAGAAGTCAGGAAGATGATCATTGCGACCAACTCCAAGTAAATCACGCTTGCCACAAATCTGCGGAAAAACAGATGTCCCGTTATCCGGAGTGGAAAAATTAGAAGAACAATGGGTATGAAAAGCAGGATAGAAGTAGAGGACAGATCAAAACGTAATCCAAGAAAAAGGCTCTCGGTTAATTTCAAAAAATCCAGATTATTAAATAAATCACGATATGTATAATATATGGCGATCCTGAATATTTGAAAAACTAAGACAAAGATCAAGAATAATCTTAGAACTTCCAGAAAAACAAATTTAATTTTAATTAATTGATTCAATTTAATTGCATTGTTAATGAGTTCTTACCAATACAGGTGTTTGGATGAGTCTATCCTGCTCCCATTCTTAAAGAAAAATGTCTTTTCGGTTCTTCATCGCTACATACCTTATGGTATTCCTGCCAACTACTTAACTTTAGTCTCAATCTTTGTAATTTGGTCTTGTTTCTTATATTTCATAGGCATTGACAGTGTGGATGAAGGGGATATCATTATCGCTTTTTTTGCAATAATCATCTATGTTATTTTTGATCATTTTGATGGACTACAGGCAAAAATAACAGCAACTGGATCTCCTCTTGGCGAAATTTTAGACCATTACAGTGATGTCTTCAACGGATCCATTATCCTTTATCTTTTTTTTAGAATTCTCCAAATCGAACTTGACTGGATTTTTTATTTAGCCATCTGGCTCAACCTTATTGCATTTACCTTGACCTATTTGGAGCAGAGTATCCAAAAGGAATTGCATTTTGGAAAAATAGGATCACTGGAAGGTGTTGTCCTCATTCTCCTGATCATCTGCAGTTTTATGACATCTCAAGGAAAAACATTTTGGTTGGAATACACCATGCTGGACATGCCAGTCTATGTCTTCTTGGTATTAGGTTTTA
>CABXOR010000028.1 GCA_902513935.1 uncultured SAR324 cluster bacterium | reverse complement strand
AATTCTTGTAGCCATAGCTGCAATTTCTTCATCGGGTGTCTTGATCTTTTCAGAAAGGGTTTGGGCCATTTTATCTTGATCGAATAGATCTTCCAGATTAGTTTTTAACTTCTGGTCAGACTCCTCCATCAGTTTTTTTAGTACGTTATAGAGCATCTGTTCAGTATCTTGACGCATGATGCGTTGTTCAGTTTCGTCAATAAAAAAAGTAAAATTATGTGCATCTGCAAGTGCTTGTGATTTGCGGCCAATTATTTCCCCATTTTTGAAGGATCTAAAATGGATAAGGTTTTCTCCCTCCTGTGGTTCTTCGTAAATTTCCACCATGAACTGATTTCCGGTTTCATCTGAATACAGCTCTGAATACAGCTTTTTAGGGGCACTGTCGATAACAACAGTGGAAATAGTGTCAGTCGATTTTTGTGCCACAGAAGTAGAAGACCAACCAAGTGTAACCACAATAACTAAGCAAGTAATCCAGATAAAATTGTCAAATCTACGGGATTTCATTTGTATTCTCAAACAAACCTAAGAATTAAGTTTTTTACTTTTAACACATCATATTTAAATAAACAATCCAAAATCTGTTCCTTTGGCGAGTAAATGATCAAGAATTACCGATTATATGAGACTTTTAGAGGGGTGGGGGTATAATGGGATAACTGGTTGTGCGGATTTCGTAAATAACCGGAAGATTGAAAATTGTTATTCAACTTTCTATTCTAATTGGACCCTAGTAAATTTCATCGTTAAGGCCTAAATTAAGATTTGTATCCATCATTCCTGGCATTGATACAACAGCACCGGAGCGGACGGAAACTAGCAGCGGATTTTGAGGATCACCAAACTATTTGCTTTGATGAATCTCAATTTCAGTAATTGCGCATAACCTGGTTTATTACAGCAACAGGAAGTTTTCCTCCCAAACTGTTAAATTCAATACAAGTCCTCGTGGTGAGAATGAGTCCAAAAGGCACAGGCAGATTAGGAGTCGTCATTTTACAGAGATTTACGCCTTTGTGTTGCCCAATAAAGCATTGTCTTATGCCTTACCTTCTGTGAACAGCCAAACTGATTTTTGAATTGTCCCTCACTGAAATTTTGTGCATTAATTACCTGACCAAAAGATTCAATTACTTTACTCATTTTCTTAAGAAAGACTTTAAGGATAAACTTCAGAAAGGATTCTGATAATTCGTAATCTTACTTACGCAAATTTGCTAAGATTGACTTAACAGCTGAGTTTGATCTATACAGCTCTGAATTAAGCTACTGGGCGTTTGGGATCGGTGATCCAGTCACTCCAGGAACCGCAATAGAGACGTGAGTCTCCCAGACCGGCATGGTACATGGCAAGGATGTTATGACAGGCGGTGATTCCGGAACCGCAATAAGAAACGGTTTGTTCTGCCGGAGAACCGGAAAGTAACTTTTCATACATCAGGCGGAGTACGGATTTAGATTTCCAGTTCCCATCTTCATCCAAATTCTTGACAAATGGTGCAGATACAGCCCCCGGAATATGTCCGGCAACTGGGTCCAGGGTTTCGTTTCTACCATTGAATCTGTCAGAGTTCCTTGCATCAAGGATTCGGACTTCATAATTATCTAAATCTGCTACAATATCTTCAGCTGTGACTAACCAATTATTCCGCGAAGAAGCTTTGAATTTTTTTGGTTCCGAAACAGTTAAAGCTGCTGTTACTTGTCGTCCTTCCTGAATCCATCTGGTCCATCCACCATCCATCACAGCAACAGCATCATGTCCGAGCCAGCGCAACATCCACCAGAGCCGAACCGCGTGTGCTCCTCTTGTATCATCATAAACAACAACTTGAACAGAATTATCAATGCCCCAAGTTGAAAATAATTTTATTAGCCTCTCTTTTTCCGGTAAAGGATGTCGTCCAGTTTTTCCGGGTATATGAGGTGCGGCAAGATCACGGTTGGTATGTGCATATGTAGCACCGGGAAGATGAGAAAGAGCAAACTCGGCTTGTTTTTTCTCTGGTTCTGTTAATACAAAGCGGCAATCGAAAAAACGCCAGTTTGAGTCGTCAAGATGTTCGTTTGCAATTTTGGGAGCGATTAGTGAACTGTACATGTTAATCTCTTAATAGAAGGATGGTGGAAACTTATGCGTTTGTTGATCTAAAGATCCGCTTATTATCACTTGCGTCCCAAAAAAACACCAGAAAGAATCAGTACAACTGCGCCCATGGTATTTACAGAAATAGTTTCGTCTAAAAACAATATTCCAAACAATATTCCAAACATAGGAATTATAAAGGCTACATAGGACAAAAAGACTGCACCTGCTCTGAGTATGATGTAGTAGCGCATCAAAAAAGCCATTCCGGTTGAAACTAGGCCCAGGTGAGTCAGGGCCAACAGACTTTCTATTTCAAAGTGGAGGCTCCAGGGATGTTCAAGAATCATCCACAGGGGAAACACTATCACAGATGAGCAGATAAAAATTGAGGCGCTGACTGAGTCGGCTGAAGCACCACGAACACGAGATACAATTACTCCGGAAATAGTATAACAGAATCCGGCACCGATTACCGCTAATTGTGCCAAGATATTTCCATTTATTGAGGAAATAGCATTTTCACCGAATACCAGCAAAATACCAGAAAATCCAACCAGCATTGCCAATAATTGGCGTAAAGTAAAACTCTCATGGTCGCTAAAAAAATGTCCTAGGGTAAGTGCGAATAAAGGGTTGACGGCCATAAGAATTGCAGCCAAACTGCTGTCAATTTGCAATTCCCCCCAGGGGACAAGAAAAAAAGGGATTAATGTCCCGAAAAGGGCCATCCAGCCAATTTTGATCCAGTTTTGTATTCCACGTGGGAGAGGAGTTTTACGTACTAGAATAAGTAGTAACAAAGCAGCACCGGCCAGCAAAATTCTCACACTCATTACTGTCAAAGGAGTAACTCCGTGCAGAGCAATTTTAATTGCACCAAAGGAAGAACCCCACAAGGCACCAAGGGCAAACAGCACAATGTAGTCTGTACGGGTTGGTTGTCGTGGCATGAAGTTAATTTAACAAAAAATAGTATTTCATTACTTAAGATTTCCTGTAATTATTTCTTACTTTTTGAGTCTTTTGCTCAGCCAATCTTAACAAAGTACATTGCAAAATAAATTTCCCTACGCAGAAAAGAAATTCAGCAGGGAAAAAGTTTGACGATGCATCAAGAGATTTGGAACAAGCTATAAGTATAAGCTGATCTAAGTTCCCAAATTACGGATCCATTGTTTATTCCCGGAACTATTGTATTCAACTATATAAAAGTCGGTTAGACCAGCTGATATGATTGATTTAAATCATAAAATCCAGTGTATTAGAAACTCATGGTCCAATGTAAGACCGTTTTTGTTCCGAGAGGATATGTTTGATATGCCAACCGGGGAATGAATGGAAATTGAATACTTCCGGAATTCCCAGCACTGGAACCGGATTCATCACTAATCAGCAAATAGGCTTCCCAGCCTAAACCGAGCAAAGTTAAAATATCCCATGTTTGCATACTGCTTTTATAGGATTCCATTTTACTGGAGTTGCTGTCATATTCACTTTTGTAACTAGCTTGTTCACTACTGCTGCTGGAGTTTGCATATTGTCTTGCCAACGTACTGTTTTTTGCTGAGAGATCGTTGTAGGACTTGGCGGCATTATAGGACATCAAAGCCGAAACGAGGGTGACGGAAACGGCAGCATAATGCCAGGTATATTCCAGGGATGAACTTTTTTCGGATTGCACTTCCGTTTCCGCGGACATCACTTTTTCCTGAGCGTGGGCCGTTCCCAAAAACAGCAAAAAATAGAATATGGTAATCGTGACTGCCCTGAAAAAACGAAGTTGCCATATTTTTTCCCAATACATCATAGTGCTCTAGTAGTTTATTGCGGGTTTCAGCGATAATTATGGAATCAATTCCTGTAAATTGGAAAAGCTGGCTCAAATTATGAAGTATATAATTGTGGGAAATGCATACCGGCCACCGGCAAAAAAGGCGGACTCAGTGGACTGAAAAATTAAGCTTCCCGACAAAACTATGAAAATCAGAAAAACTATATCTACGTTAACGGTGACAAAACCATTTTCACCTACTTTCGGTGAATATTTGTATTTTGTCAAGAAATATAATCTCACAAAAAATACAATTACTGAATAAAAATTATATAAAAACAGATGGTTGAAAAGATTATTTCTATATCGACATTACTAATAGGTCAACACCATTATTTCAACAGTTTCATAATATTGATCAACACAATAGAACATATCCCGTTACTCAAACCACATTAATATTATTGTTTCTATGCCGGATTGACTGGTTCAGGTCTTGAGGCTAGCTATCGTAGTTTTTCTGCGAGCGATAATATGAGCATCCATTCGACACCTGCAAACATTCAATAATATTGTATTTGGCCTGAAACAAAATTTATTTTGAAGCACTTTCGCTTCTCATTTGCAGTTCAGGAAGTTTTTTGTTAGAATCAATTAACTTATTTCTGTCTTCTTTATTTATTTTCACAAACAATTTCATCATAATTATCAGGACTACAAATGTCTTCAGTGGAGGCACCTCCTCGCGCTAAATCCGTATCATCTCAAGCTAAACTTCCCAAAACAGAACTAGAGAAAGCCACCATCCGTTTTGCAGGAGATTCAGGTGACGGTATGCAGTTGACTGGAACCCGGTTTTCTGCAACTTCAGTCATGGCAGGAAATGATGTTATTACCTTTCCTGATTATCCGGCAGAAATTCGTGCTCCTGCAGGAACATTAGCAGGAGTATCAAGTTTTGATCTCAGTATTTCCAGCAATGAAATCTATGCCACTGCAGATTATCTGAGTGTGTTGGTGACAATGAATCCTGCAGCACTAAAATTGAATTTGCAGGATTTGGAAAAAGGAGGAATCCTGATTGTAAATTCAGACAATTTTACAGAAAATGATTTGCGTAAGGCAGAATATACTGCAAATCCTCTTCAGAGCGGAGAACTGAATGATTATCGTGTAGTGCTAATTCCGATTACAAAGCTCACTCTGAGAGCTGTTGAGAAAACCGATCTTTCACATCGTGATGGAGTCCGCTGCAAGAACTTCTTTTCGCTTGGAGTTGTCCAATGGCTGTTTGTCAGGTCTTTAGACCAGACCAGGGATTGGATAGAGGACAAGTTCAAAAACAAACCTGAAATAGTGAAAGCCAATGTACTTGCGCTGCAGGCGGGATACAACTATGCAATCACAACCGAGTTATTTCAGGCACGTTATAATGTCCCACCAGCGGTTTTGCCTTCCGGTGAGTATCGACAAATCACCGGGAACCAGGCATTTTCATTAGGTTGCGTAGCCGCCTCTTTACGTTCCGGGCTTTCCCTGTTATATTCAAGTTATCCGATCACTCCTGCTTCTGACATTCTTCACGAGTTGGCACAGTACAAAAATTTTGGCGTAAAAACCATACAGGCAGAAGACGAAATTGCGGCAATGTCTTCCACCATCGGTTCTGCATTTGGCGGTGTTTTAGCAGTAACCGGAACCAGCGGTCCGGGGTTGGATTTGAAAAGTGAGGCTATCGGTTATGCCGTGATGGCAGAACTGCCTGTGGTGGTACTAAATGTCCAGCGTGGCGGACCTTCAACCGGATTGCCGACAAAAGCGGAACAAACAGATTTACTCGCAGCACTTTACGGCCGCCATGGTGAAGCTCCTGTTCCGGTGCTTGCTCCTGCAACTCCCGGCGATTGTTTTTACATGGTGCTTGAAGCCTTTCGCCTTGCTCTGAAATATATGACTCCCGTGATAGTCCTCAGTGACGGAGGACTGGCCAATGCTTCGGAACCATGGAAAATTCCTGATGTTGAACAATTACCTGAACTCACTCCAAAATTTCACACTGATCCAGAAAACTTTTCTCCATCTACTCGCAATCCAGAAACGCTGGGACGCCTCTGGGCCATTCCAGGAACACCCGGTCTGGAACATCGACTTGGTGGATTGGAAAAAGACGCTGTTACTGGAGAAATCAATTATGAACCGGAAAACCATGAAAAAATGGTTCTGCTCCGTGATGAAAAAATTAGGTGTATTGCCAAAGATTCACCACAGTTGGAATTAATTGGACCTGAAAAAAATAAGCTCCTGGTTGTCACTTGGGGTAGTGTTTTTGGCCCTGCATTTTCCGTGATTAGTGATTTGCAAACAGAAGGATATCCAGTTTCCATGCTGCATCTCAAACAATTGTATCCTTTTCAGGAAAAGCTGGGTGAGGTACTGCTAAATTTTGAAAAGGTAATGGTACCGGAAATGAATTTAGGGCAGTTGTCACGCCTGCTAAGAGCTGAATATTTGGTGGATGCAATTTCATTTTCAAAACTGCAGGGGCGCCCTTTTTTGATTTCTGAAATCCGTAATAGAGTTCTTGAATTGATTAAATAAGGCAGGATTGCCAGTCGCTGAATTAATCTTTAATTGGATTGTTAATTAGAAATAATCTTAATAAGAATTATGAATATACAAGTAAAACCTGTTCGTACTGTAGAACTAAGCAAAGCGGATTTTGTTTCAAAACAAACCCCGCGTTGGTGTCCAGGCTGTGGAGATTATTCAATTCTGGCTAATGTTCAAAAAGTAATGCCGGAACTGAATATCCCCAGGGAAAATATCGTTTTTGTTTCAGGAATAGGCTGCTCCAGCCGTTTCCCGTATTATATGAATACTTATGGTTTGCATACCATTCATGGACGGGCGCCGGCATTTGCGACAGGACTTAAGGTGGCGCGCCCGGACCTTTCAGTGTGGATTGTCACAGGTGACGGAGACGGGTTGAGCATCGGTGGGAATCAACTACTGCACATGCTGCGGCGCAACCTTGATGTTAATGTTTTGTTGTTCAATAATCGAATTTACGGCCTGACTAAAGGGCAGTATTCACCGACTTCTGAGCAAGGTAAAGTGACGAAAAGTACCCCCTTTGGCTCTCCGGATATACCGCTAAATCCAATGCTTTTTGCGCTCTCAGCAGGCGCAACTTTCATTGCGCGTACCTTTGATACAGACTCAAAAGGGATGCAGGATATCTTTAAAGAAGCAGCAAAACACAAAGGGACTTCGTTTGTTGAAATCTATCAGAATTGCAATATATTTAACGATGGAACATTTTCTGCGGCCTATGAACGTTCTGAACGTGCAGATCGTATTTTGCGTCTGAATCATGGAAAAATTTTAGTTTTCGGAAAAGATCATAACAAGGGTATTCGTTTAAGAGGATTGAAACCTGAAATAGTGAATTTGGACGAAGGCGTTAATGAAAAAGATTTACTGATACACGACCAATTTTGTGAAGACAGTACTCTGGCAAATTTGTTGAGTGGTTTTGATTATCCGGATTTCCCGGTGCCTATGGGAATTATTCGTCAAGTGCAGTGTCCTACCTACGGAGAGAAAATAGAAGAACAAATCAAATCACAAATAGAAAAAAAGGGAATTGGTAATTTGGAAAAACTTCTTCGAGGGAACCATGCCTGGATAAATTGAAATAATTGTTAAGAACTAAAAAACAACTTGCACTCCGTTTGATTATTAAATACCATTAAACGTTTAGTTGGGCGATTAGCTCAGCTGGGAGAGCAACGGCCTTACAAGCCGTAGGTCACAAGTTCGAACCTTGTATCGCCCACCATTACATCCGGATACCGGGGTCGTAGTTCAGTTGGTTAGAACGCCTGCCTGTCACGCAGGAGGCCGCGAGTTCAAGTCTCGTCGACCCCGCCAGCTTTTCTGGCATTATAAAATTAATAAAATCAGTAACTAAAAGTACTGGTTACTGATTATATTTTACATGTAAAAATCCTTCCCCCACAGTATCTCTCACCAATTTTAGCAGTTTTATATCTTCTGTAGCCAAAGTTTGAATTATTAATTTTATTTAAATACTCACTCTGTTTCAGCCTCATCTCAGTTGAAAGAAGGTATTTTCAAAGTAAAATAAAATAGTATTACCATGATATCATTTTTCATAAATGATCAGATAGCCAATCATCAATAAGCCTTCTGGATATGGACAATTTACGAGGCAGAAACTTTTTCTGAGCCTCAAAATTATGTATCTCTTCTCTTGTAAACCATTGAGCATCATCAATTTCATCATCATTAATATTGATAATTTTTGTACATGCCTCTGCAGTAAATCCAAGCATCAGAGAAGAAGGGAATGGCCATGGCTGAGAATGCTGATAGGTGATATTTTTTACAATGATTCCAGCTTCTTCATATACCTCGCGTGCAACAGCATGCTCAATCGTTTCCCCAGGCTCGACAAATCCTGCTAGTGTTGAATACACACCATCGGACCAAATTTTCTGGCGTCCCAGGAGTGCTCGATCCCCATCATGAACAAGCATTATCACCGCAGGGTCGGTACGTGGAAAGTGTAGGCTATTGCATCCTTTTTTTGTACAATTACGCTGATGTCCTCCTTTTATTGCTATAGTTGCTGCACCGCAAACACTGCAAAATTTATTTCTGCTATGCCAAAACATCATTCCCCTCGCATAGGCAAGGATTGAGCCGTCTACCCCCCCCAATAAGAGGCCCAATTTCCCGTAAATCGACAAACTTACCCCATGACGCTAATTTTTTTGTAGCTTTATCCTTCTCTAATATCGAGATGTCTATAGCCAGATATGAGATAATAATATCATCACAATTTTGTTTGCCCAGATAAACCATATCCTTGACAATGACAGTTAATGCTGCTGCTTCTTCAGGTGACAAATATACAGGTATTGGTGTTGTTCCAGTTTCACCTGTTACGGAAAATAGGTTGTGAGAGCGCCAAACAGGAACTATGCGTGTCTCAGGAAGTCTTAAAATAAAATCAAGACAATCTTCACGTTCACGAACAATAACATCTCGGTCAAGCCCGCCAAAACTGAAATGATTTGGGGGGATGTGTGTTAATTCAAAAGGGTCAAAAATAGTCATGTCTAGTTTACATCTAAAAAAATGTAGTATAGTCTTAAATGCTCATAGAAAAGTTGCTAGAATTAATTTTGAAACCCATCGGCAAAACCAAAATCTTTATAATTCAGTTTATAGTTATAACCGTTTTAACATCTAAAAATTTGTTTTACAAGAAATTGGGAACTTAGTGGAAGAAATATGTATAAGACTTAACGGGGGTTTAATTGGGGATAATATTTGTGTTGATTGTCTGATTGTGAAGAATTAGTTGGGACTTATGTTAAAAGGACTTTGAGGAAAACTTGACATACTATTGTAAAACCTGATATTAAAGTCAGTTAGTAAAATATTTTTACATGCATGAGTGCATTTCTTTAAATATTAATTTTTCATTAATGAGGTGTGTATGGCTAGATATTATGTGATGGGAAATTTCAGTCAAAAAGGTGTAAAGGGTTTTTTGGCCGGTGATTCAAACAGGGAAAGTGTCGTAAAGTCAGCTTGTGAAGCGATGGGGTGCAAATTCATTTCTTATGATATCACTGAAGGCGAATATGATTTTATTTTGGTCCTAGAAGGTGATTCAGAACAAATAATCGCCGCTAAGGGAGGAGCAATGATGTCAGATGATTTTGATGGAATGATTTCAATTAAAGCTGTTTCGGTTGATTCAATAAGAAAAAACCTGAAGCAAATGCAATCAGCTTATACTCCTCCTTCAGCAAGCTGATTATATTCTCTAGTTATCATTTAATTTATCCTATCCGCAACCCTCTCAAGCTCTTCCGGAGTCTCTTTTGAATTAAAATTCCGGACTGGTTTCTCTTATAGGCCTTTCTATATCAATACTCTTTGACAGGGATGACTGTAGTGAAAGGGCAGAAGAGAGAGCCAGTACAGGACCGAAACAAATCCTTGTAGGTGAGAATGGGGCTGTGATGCTAATAAGTGCTTTCAAAAGCAGGAAAAGCATCTCAGGTCCCATGTCCCATACTGGCGGGGTAAATTTTGAGAACGTATAGAAGTTTATTCGCTGCTCTTCCAGACAGCGTAATCTTTACCTGAATTGTTGAACTCATATCCTATAACCTCTTCGTCTCCGACGACCCAACCATCATGCCCTGGAGCAAAAGAATAGGCATCCCCAGCTGAAACTGTGATTTCTGACCCATCATCATGAACAACTTTGAGGGTTCCTTGTAAAATAACACCAACATGCCCTGCTTGGCAACTGTCAGTTCCTACCACGGGCTTGATGCACTCAGACCATTTCCACCCAGGTTGAAGAACTAATCGTGAAGCAGCAACTGTCCCAAAATTTACAACCGCTGCATTCGTCTTTTCTGGAGCTTTCAGTTCATCAGGATTATCGAAAGACTTTTTTTCAAGATTTGCCATAACACATTACCTTTCTTAATTTGTTTATTAGCTAATAATTTAGAAAAACGTATAGTAGTTTTTTCATCTTTAACTCAATCAAATAAGTTGTGGAAAAACACTTACTGGAAATAACATATTATGTTTTGGTTCAAAATACAATCTTTGTTGGTTATATTTTGTCCCGTTACTTCGTTTCCCATTATACCATTCCCTTTTATACTTTTCCCCATTAGACCAAGTGAATGTTCCTTGGCCATTTTGTTTCCCAAATTATTCCCCATCTAAATCCAATGTGAACAGGTATCAAGCCCAATTGATTATTGATTTTTGAAGCGGATTAGAGTTCTTGAATCCCTTCCAAGTTTTAGGGAATCAACTTAAGTAGCGATCAAGTAAATGGTAATATAGAATAGAAGGGGCCAGAAACCATGGATTACCTGAGTAGAATGGGCGGGTTTGAAACTTGATATCTGTCAACACAGTATTCCCTTCAGGGAGTCCTGCCAGCCTTTGACCAAGTTTTGTTCCAAAGTAACTTGACAGAGAAATACCTGAGCCGCAGTATCCCATGGCATAGTGAACACCATCTTGATTACCTGTATGCGGCATGTGGTCAAAGGTATATCCCACAAAGCCCATCCATGAGTGACTGATCTTTGTTTCTGCTAATTGAGGAAATATTTTCGTGAGTTGTATGTGCAGAGGTTTTACTGATTTTACAGGATCAGTCTCATTCAGAGATACTCTGCCGCCAAACAAAATACGCTTTCGGTCAGGCGAAGCCCGGTAATAAACTACCAGTTTTCTTGTATCAGAAATTACCCTGTCCTTTGGAATCAACTTGTCGACTAATCCTTCCTCAAGAGATTCTGTAGCAATAATGTAACTCCCAATTGGAATAACTCTCCTTCTGTGCCAGGGGGTAGCAGCACCTGTATATCCGCTGGTGGCGACAACAACTTGACGGGCAGTCATTGTCCCTGCTTCAGTCTGAAGCAGAAAAACTTCGCCTTTCTTCTCAATCTTCTTCACCACACATTTTGTCTTTATCTGCGTACCTCCGGCGAGTGCTCTTTCAAGTAATCCGCGATGGAATCTTGCAGGATCAAGAGAAGCATGATAAGGATGTACTATCCCGCCATGGTAAAAATCACTGCCGATTTCTGTATGCTGTTGAGATTTTGAGACAAGATCTACATCCATCTGCAGACCTTCTGGTTGTTCTCTAATTCGTTTTTCTAACTGTTTAAATTGAGCTTGAGAATGAGCACCATAGAAACGTCCGGCACGTTTAAAATCACAGTCAATTTTTTCTTCCTGAATAAAATCTCCAATCCATTTCAGGGCGTTTATCCCTTCTTTCAAAAGTTCACGTGCTCTTTCTTTACCATACTTGCGGGAAAGTTCTTGAAAGCTGGGTTTGAGGCTGGTACTGACTTGTCCTCCATTACGTGAACTACCGCCCCAGCCGGCATCCTGAGCATCTAAAACAACTGTATCCAGACCATTTCTACTGGTTTGGATGGCTGTGCATAATCCTGTATATCCTGATCCAATGACTGCGACTTCGGTTTCTTCTGGCAGGTCAATTTCTTTGATAATTGGCCGGGGCGTTTTTTCCCACCAGTAAGGAGTGTTTTTGAAGTTTGCTGTTAAAATAGATTCATTCATTTTGTTATTTTTTCTGAATCATAATTGTAATCAAGTTGTGCCTTTTTTAAAATGAGTTGTGCAAGCAAAATATTTTAAAATTATTCCCAATTCGAGGTGTGAGACTTTCAAAGTTAAATTAACTTCCATTTTTCTGCATTGCCGCAATTGTTGCCACATTAACAATATCTGCTGAAGAGCATCCTCTTGACAAATCGTAGATTGGTTTTTTCAAACCTTGTAAAAGGGGACCCCACGCTGTATATCCCGCCAGGCGTTCAGTTAATTTATAAGCAATATTCCCGGCTTCCAGAGAAGGGAAAATTAGTACAGAAGAATTTCCTGAGAGCGGTGAATCTTTTGCTTTAGCAGCAGCTACAGCCGGTATCAAAGCTGAATCAACCTGAAGCTCACCGTCATGTAATATGTCTGGATTGCTTTCTGCAAAAATCCTGATTGCTTCCCGAACGTGGTTAACGCGGCGATGATTAGCACTTCCTTTTGTGGAAAAAGAAAGAAATGCTACACGCGGTTCCTTGCCGGTCAGCAAGTAATGCAGTGCGGAAGACTCGCTAGCGATGGAAGCCAGTTGATCACTTGTTGGTTCCGGAATAACCGCGCAATCCGCAAAAGTATAAGCCGTATCCGCATTCGGAGAAATCATGAAGAAACTGCTCGAAACCCATTTTGATTTTGGTTTTACTCCTACAATCCGGATTGCAGCATGAAGCACATTGCTGGTTGAAGTGATTGAACCAGCGACCAAGCCGTCGGCATCTCCATTGCTGACCATCATCATGCTAAAATTCAGAGTGTCTTTCATATATTCTTCTTTTGCTTCATCTGTCATTTTTTTGAAGAAGCGTTCTTGTTCTAAAACTTCCTGGTATTGAGTTCTTTTGCTTCGAAAATCTTCTGGTTCCAAAAGCTCATAACCCAGGTCACGCAGATGTCTTTTTGCAAGGGATACGCGTGGGTCATCTCTTTCAGGAAGTACAAGTTTTGCTGATTTTGTTTGTCCGATCTCGATAATGCGTTCCTGGTACTTGTTTAGTTGCATTACGGTTGCCCTTAAATAATTAATTTAGAAATAAGTTATTAGCCTTTTGATTTGAACGTCATTCTATTGGACTCTTTAAAAAACAGCAACATGCATTACAATGTCTGCACCGGAAAAAGATTTAAGTTGGCAGTAAAAAATGTTAGCCTAACATCCCACATGTAATGAACCTGAAAAGCATAGTCAACTTTCATGTATAACTAAAGAACCATGATAGCAAAAAAAATCCAGATCGTTGAAGTAGGGCCGAGAGATGGTTTGCAAAATGAAAAGATATGGGTTGAGACTGAGACTAAAATTGCTTTGATTGAGAAACTTGCTGATGCAGGACTTACAAAAATTGAGGTCGCAAGTTTTGTCAGTCCAAAATGGGTTCCTCAAATGAAGGATGCATTTGAGGTGCTTTCGGGAATTGAGCGCCGTCCCGGAGTAACCTATCCGGTGCTGACTCCAAACCTGAAAGGTCTCGAAAGGGCATTGGAGGCAGGTGTGACTGAGGTTGCGGTCTTTGGTGCTGCTTCTGAGGCATTCTCTCAAAAAAATATCAATTGCTCCATTTCTGAATCAGTCGAACGGTTCCGGCCTGTTTTAGAAGCAGCACAAAAAAATAGTGTTCGTGTCCGCGGATATATTTCCTGTGTTTTGGGTTGTCCCTATCAAGGAGAGGTCCCCATTGAAAACGTGGTAAATTTAGCGGAAAAAATGTCGGAAATGGGCTGCTACGAAATTTCGCTTGGTGACACAATTGGAATCGGAACACCACTGAAGGCTAAAAAAATGGTTGAAACAGTTGCAGAAAAAGTCCCTGTCTCAAACCTTGCCCTGCATTTTCATGATACCCGAGGGCAGGCATTGGCAAATATTTATGCCTGTTTGGAACTTGGTGTATCTGTTATCGACGCATCTGTTTCCGGTTTGGGCGGATGTCCCTATGCACAGGGAGCAAGCGGGAACGTGGCCACTGAAGACGTGGTTTATATGCTTCATGGAATAGGTATTAAGACGGGTGTTGATATAGAAAAACTGATCGAAACTGGGCGCTTCATCAGTGACGTTTTTGGTCGACTTCCTCAAAGTCGTGTCTCCTGTGCGTAAATAATATACAAGATTTATCTCTCCGCTCGAAATGACGCGGATTTAAGACTTTTTTTTTCGACGGCATCAAAGAAAGCATGAACACAATGAATCCAAATTTTGGAAAAAGCAGACAACCAATGCGACGTCTTGAAGATGATCGTTTGCTTCGTGGGCAAGGCAGATTTGTGGATAACCTGAACTTTTCAAAACAGGCATATTTGCACGTTGTACGCTCCTATCTGGGCCATGCGAAAATTAAAAATATTATAATAGATTCCATCAGTGGGTTGTCCGGAGTGCTGGCAGTTTTTACCGGAGAAGATTTAGCTCGTGATGGAATCCTTCCCATCCCGGTGACCCTGCCTTACAAACGGTCTGGAGGCGAACCTGCTCTTTCCGCTCCGTATCACGCTTTGGCTCAGGAAAGGGTGCGTTTTGTGGGGCAACCTGTGGCAGTCGTGGTTGCGGAATCCAAAGCAGAAGCACTGGAAGCAGGTGAGTGTCTGGAAATTGAATATGAAGAAATTCCTGCAGTTACGGATTTACAGCAAGCTGCAGTTCCAGATGCACCAAGACTCTGCGATGAACTTCCGGACAATATTGGAGCGTCGCAAACTGAAGGTGATGCGGAAGAAGTGAAGCAGGCTTTTGCTCAGGCAGAACATGTTACCCGAATGGAGTTAGTTAACAACCGTGTGGTGGGAAGTCCGCTTGAACCCAGGGGTCTGCTTTGTGAGGCTTACCAAAACACAGAGAAACTGATTCTGCACTCAATGCATCAAAGCGTGACACGACTTCACTCAGTTTTATGTGCAGTTTTACAACTTGAGCCCGAACAACTACAAATTATTGTCCGGGATATCGGTGGAGGGTTTGGAACTAAAGTAGCCGTTCATCCGGAAGATATTTTGGTTGTTTATGCAGCAAAAAAATTAAAGCGACCTGTAAAATGGACGGCAACACGTACGGAGGAATTTCAAGCTTCTGTACATGGACGTGACCAGAGGAATTATGCTGAACTGGCCTTTGATGCAACAGGAAAAATTTTGGCCCTGAGAGTTCATACACTGGCCAATACCGGCGCGTATCTCACTAATCCAGCTTTGCTGATTCCACTTGGGTTAATGTCCAAGGTGATTACCTCAGTCTATCATATTCCGGTAATGTATCTGGATACTAAGTGTGTTCTCACAAACACAGCTCCAATTGGCGCATACAGAGGTGCTGGGCGTCCGGAAGGCATTTACCCGATGGAACGTTTGATGGACATGGCGGCCCGTGAAATGGGTATTGATCCTGTTTCATTACGTGAACACAACATGATTCGAACCGAAAGTCTGCCATATACAACACTTGCTGGAGATGTTATTGACAGCGGAAACTTTAAGGAGGTCATCAAAAGGGCTGTCAGACAAATGGACTGGGTTGGTTTTGAAGATCGAAAATCTGAATCTGAAAGCCGTGGACTGCTCCGCGGGAGGGGATTGGCTTGTTATGTTGAATGGACCGGTGGTGAATTAACTGAAACTGTGCGGATTCAAGCTGAGGCAGACGGGACGATTAGCCTCTATTCCGGAACCCAGGGGATGGGTCAAGGTTTGGAAACCGTCTTCAGCCAACTGCTTTCAGAGCAATTGGAGATTCCATTGGAAGCAATCAGAATTGTACAGGGAGATACAGACCAGGTTAAAGGTCTGGGAAGTTTTGGATCACGTTCGCTATTTGTCGGCGGAAGCGCTTTGCTGGAAGGGGCCAAGGAATTTCTGGAAAAAGGAAAGGAACTGGCTGCAGAGGAATTGGAAGCGGCAGTTGAAGATATGTCCTACCAGAACGGTCGATTTGAGGTTGTGGGAACTTCGATCGGGCTTGGTCTTTTTGAATTGGCTGCCAGGCAGGCAGAGCAAAGTTTTTCAACTGAGACAGAGAAAAGCCTGGAAGAACGAAGTTGGCCAAACGGCTGCCATATAGCAGAAGTTGAAATTGATCCGGAAACCGGAAGCGTACGATTGATCAGGCAAGGAACTGTTGATGATACCGGAAATCCGATTAATCCAATGATTGTTGAAGGGCAGCTTCACGGAGGGATAGCACAAGGTGCTGGTCAGGTTTTGCTGGAACAGGCTGTTTACGATTCAGAGGGACAGATTTTGGCCGGATCTTTTATGGATTATGCAATGCCCAGGGCTGATGATTTTCCTTTTTTTGAATCATCAACATACACAGACGCACCTTGTCTAACCAATCCTCTGGGTGCAAAAGGAGTAGGAGAAATTGGAGTTGTAGGTTCAATTCCGGCAATAGCCAATGCAATTTTAGACGCATTGTGGGAGCGAGGTGTGCGTACTTTTGACATGCCTGCTTATCCTCAAAAAATATGGAAACTACTTCAAAAACAAAGCCGGGAGACAGTTTAATATGTTGACTCTCTGAGCTGCTATTAAGTATCATGTTCCCAGACGAAAATATTTAAAATTTAAGAAAGGATTCAATGGAAACACATTTTATTGCACATGATGCCGCGGACACTGTTGGAGTGGTGGTTGTGGAGAAAGTTTTAGCAGGACAGGAAGCCACAGGTTGGATTATGGAAACTGATGAAACAGTAACCATAAAAGCACTTGTAGAGGTTCCGTTAGGGCACAAACTTGCCTTGGCAGATATAAAAAATGAAGACACTATAATTAAATATGGAAACGACATTGGACGTGCAGTGTCGGACATTCCCAAAGGGGGTTATGCGCATGTCCATAACGTAAAAACAAAGAGGTGGTAATGGGGAATTGGCAGCAATCTTTTTTTGGTTTTCGACGCGAAAATGGACGAGTGGGTGTTCGTAATCACGTTCTCATACTTCCAGTAGACGACATTTCAAATGCAGCTGTTGAAATGGTCGGACACAATATCAAAGGCACACTTTCAATTCCACATAGCTACGGACGTTTGCAATTTGGTGCTGATCTGGAACTGTTTTTCCGCACTATTATTGGTACCGGACGCAATCCAAATGTTGCGGCAGTGGTTGTGATTGGAATCGAGCCCGGATGGACTCAACGTGTTGTTGATGGAATTGCTCAGACTGGAAAGCCGGTCTCAGGATTTAGTATCGAAGGGGAAGGTGACCTCAAAACTGTTGCCAAAGCTTCCCGAAAGGCTCAGGAGTATGTCCAGTGGGCAACTGAACTTCAGCGTGAAGAATGTCCGCTTTCTGATCTATGGATTTCTGTTAAATGCGGAGAATCTGATACCACTTCCGGACTTGGATCAAACCCTGCAGTCGGCAATTTAATGGACAAACTTGATCCGCTTGGTGTCCACCTCTGCTTCGGTGAAACTTCAGAATTAACCGGGGCTGAGCAAGTCTGCGCCAATCGTTCGTCAACCCCGGAAGTTAAAGAAAAGTTTCTCAACACCTGGAATGCCTACAATGACTTCATTCTTGAAAACAAGACCAATGACCTTTCTGAGTCTCAACCGACTAAGGGTAATATAGCTGGTGGGTTGACAACCATTGAGGAAAAAGCGTTTGGCAATTTACAGAAGATAGGAAAGACGACTAATTTTATTGATGTTTTAGAACCCGCAGAAGAACCAACTAAAGGGCCGGGGTTGTATTTCATGGATACTTCCTCTGCAGCTGCAGAGTGCGTAACGTTACAAGCAGCGGCTGGCTTCACGGTACATCTCTTCCCTACCGGTCAGGGCAATGTGATCGGTAATCCTATTGAGCCCGTGATAAAACTTACTGCAAACCCTAATACTGCAGCGACTATGAGTGAGCATATCGATCTTGATGTATCAGGAATTCTAAAACGTGAAATGAACCTCGATCAAGCTGGCAGTGAACTGGTAAATATTACTGTACGTACAGCAAATGGACGCCACACCTGTGCGGAGTCGCTCGGGCACCGAGAGTTTGTACTGACAAAACTTTTTCGAAGCGCTTGATCCATTTTAGTGATTTCAGGGTACCAAAAGGTTTTCTGCTTACAGATTAGAATTATTTTCAAAAAAGACTTACAATTCTTCATGCTTACAACAATTAATATTGTTAGTAAAATTTATAAAAAACAGTAGGATATAATATAAAATCAACTTAAAAATAAAATTTATAAAACCTTGACAAAATAATTATACATGATAGACTCCCCCTTAGATCGAAGCGTTTTGCTTCATTTTAGGAGACTTTTAGTCTCATTCAATGCCTTTTGTGAGAGAGGTCGTTTTTTTCTAACTATCATGAACTAAGGAGAAATTGTATGTTTACAGACAAAATATCTAGACGGGACTTGATGAAAGTGGCAGGTCGTTACGGACTGAGTTCCACGTTGTTAGGTGCAGCCACATTGGGAGGTGCGTTAACCCTTCCGGAATTGGCCACAGCGGCTAATTCAACATATAAAAAGCGGTTTAAAAATAGCCCGAAGGTTACATTGAAGTTTGGTGCGGCTGGTTTAAACGAGCGAAATCTACTAATTGAAAGAGCTGGATGTCTTCAGTTTGTTAACGATTTAGAAGAGAGAACAGATGGTGCAATTAGAGTTGAATTTATAGGAAGTAATCAACTCTGTGGTCAATTAAATTGTGTAAAAAAGACAATGCAGGGAATCACAGATATTTATGCTTCTTCTACCCAGAATGCTGCTGGAGGAGCTCCGTATTTGAATGTTCTGGATTATGCATATGTTTTTCCAAGCAGTGCGGCAATTTACCATTTCCTTTATCATCCTGACAGTGAGAAAATCCTACGTGAACCTATGAGACGGAGGCATGGAATTCAATTTCTATTTTCTCATGCTGAATTACGAGGAATTATGCTTGGATTGAAGTGGAAAGACAAACCGACAGTGACCTCTGTTGAGCAATTGGCTGGCACAAAGAACCGTGTAACAGGAACTCAATTAGGTCGTATTGCAATGAATTTAATGAATCTTAATCCCGTACCAATTGCATGGGAAGAGACATTAGATGGACTAAAACAAGGACTTATTGACGGTGCTGAAACTTGGATGTCAGCTGTAGCTTACGCAAATATGTCTCCTGTTGTTTCTCAGTGTGTGGACCTGAGATTCTTCTGTGGAACAGAACATACCGCTATGAGTGCCAAGGTGTTTGACAAATTGGGTAGCGTGCTTCAGGACGCTGTGATGGAATCAGCTTATACTACGCAAATTCATGTACAGGGTGTGCATGAAGCATCCCTTGTTCATACTTGTGGAGCTACTAACCCGCAAATGCCTAATACTATTTTTGCAAAGCATGGTACCAGAGTAGCAAACATTTCTACAAGTGAAAGGAGAAAGGCGGAAGAAATGTGTTCACCAGAATTCCAGCCTCAACATTGGGAGCAATGGAGAGAGCGAATCAATGGATGGGCTGGTGGAATTGACACCTACTCCTCAACTTACAAAATTGCCCGCGAAATTCCTGCTGATACACGGGCAGAAAATGTTGAACCACGGCGTTGGTGGAAGTAAATCTATCCAACTATAAGGAGGCGCTGTTATTATAACAGCGCCTCTCCCCCTAATTCTGTTAACACAAACAATTAAATGTAGGTTTTTATCATGGCATTGTTACAATGGCTTGACCGGAACATTGAAAAATTGGTCATCTTTATCTGTTACTCTTCTATGGCTGGAATCGTTTTTGTAGAAGTGGTACGCCGTTTTGTTTTTAGTCAACAAGCAGCTTGGAGTACGACGATTCCCATTTATCTCTTTTTGTGGATAACATGGATTGGAGCAAGTTATAACGTTAGAATTCGAAGTCATCTTAAGTTTGATGAGATTCGGATCCGGTTGCCTTATAATATTCAATTTCTACTTCAGGTTCTTGATGCTATTCTTTGGATTGTGTTCGGAATTATCGTAGTTATCTATTCTACTGAACAAGTACATCTTGCTAGAGAAAATTTTATGATAGTTCAAGGCACTGATAATGTTTTGCAATGGTGGTTTTATATAGCCACACCTTTAGCTTGGTTGTTACTAATGATCAGAGTTCTTCAAAATTTGTTAGAAGATATAAAATTATTTTTAAAAGGGAAGCCACTCCCAATACAGAATGCAATGACAAATATAAGTGAGTAAATTGAGATATAGGATAAATGATGGATAATTCAACTTGGGTTTGGTTAATTTCAATTGGAATAACAGCTTTGTTTTTTCTAGGAGTACCAATTTTCCTTATTATTGGTCTGTGGGTTGTCGCTATTAGCATTTTGATTGATTTTACCTTGGCTAACGTGGGGGTAACGCTCTACGAGGGATTAAATTTTTATGGTTTACTGGCCTTACCTTTGTTTATTTTAACCGGAGATTTAATCAAAGCAGCTGGAATCGCCCAGCGTCTTTCTGATTTCGCTTACAGTTTTCTCGGTTGGCTGCGTGGAGGGCTTGCAATGTCAGCACTAGGAGCGTGCGGCTTATTCGCTGCGATATCTGGATCGAACTCTGCTACGACTGCTACAATTGGCTCTATCATGCATCCAGAAATGACAAAAGGAGGATACGACAAACATTTTGCTGCTGCAACAGTTGCAGCCGGAGGCACGGTAGGAATAATCATACCCCCCAGTATCATTTTTATCGTTTATGGTTTTTTGATGAATTTGTCGATTAGTGATCTTTTTCTTGGGGGATTATTCCCAGGTATCCTTATGGTCATAGCCATGCAACTTGCGTGTTACTTGGTTTGCAAAAAAAAAGGTTGGGGAAAACTAATTCCCTTCAACTTCAAAAATAGTCTCGTGAAAGGAGGACAAGCATATTTAGGATTCACGGCTATTTTCATAGTAATTGTTGGAATTTACGGAGGAATCTTTTCCCCTACTGAAGCAGCCGGGGTAACTGCAGGATTCTGCTTGTTGGCTGGGCTATTCATTACGAAGGGTATCACAATCAGAGCTATACCAGATATTCTTCTTCGTTCTGGACAGATCACAGGATTGTTGGCTCCTTTAATTGCTGTTTCAATTGTTATGCAGCAAATTCTATCTTTGCTCGGGGCCAGACAATACATCACGGAAATCATAGGCGGCCTTGGGGGGTATTATCCAATCTTGTTTGCTTGCATGCTATTGGTTTTCATAACAGGGACTTTTTTGGAGACTCTACCTGATACCATCATTTTGGCACCAATATTGGCACCAATTGCTGCAAATATTGGGATTGATCCCATTCATTTTGCAGTAATCTTTCTAGTGGGCGATGCCATTGGGTTTATTACTCCGCCATATGGACTTAATCTCTATGTCGCTAGTGGTATAACAGGGATTCCATATTTCAGAATAGTCAGACATGTTTGGCCATATTTTATTGCGCTGATGATAGCATGGTTCATTATTGCCTTTTGGCCTTCTTTGACAACCGTACTACTGGTACATGAAGGTGCCGGTGTGTTCCAATTATATAAACCGTAGAGTAAGTTTAGTTACTGCTAAGCTTTGTGGGCGTGATCCTTCAACCAATTACAGGGTACGGATGAGTCCTAGGATTTTCGCTTGCTCGGTAATGATGAATAACGGTCTGTGTGCTTCCTGGAAAAGTGGTTACAATAAAACTGCGTAACACTCATATCGTTTGAGAACGATTCATGTATGAAAAATTAGGTTTCTTTATTAATGGAGAGTGGCGTACTGGCCCCGGAAAAGGTGAAGATGTGCTTAATCCGGCCAATGAAAGTGTGTTGGCATTTCTGCCACATGCCTCTCGGAAAGATCTTGAAGATGCTCTTGAATCTGCCCAAAGAGGTTTTAAAATCTGGAAGAATACCTCGGTTCAGAAGCGTGCTACGATCCTTCAAAAAACTGCAGATTTGATTGAAGAACGAAGTGAGCAGATTGCAAGAATCATAACTTTAGAACAAGGCAAACCACTTAGAGAATCTCAAGGAGAATTACAACGGACAGTTGAAACATTCAGATGGAATGCAGCATATGCCATTGAAAATATTGAAAAACGCTCCATTCTTCGTCAAACCGGTTTAAGACAAAGCGTAAGAGTTGAACCTGTGGGGGTGTCTCTAGGTTTAACTCCCTGGAATTTTCCGGCGTTCCTTGTGGCAAGGAAACTCGCTCCAGCATTGGCAGCAGGCTGTTCAATGATTTTGAAAGCATCAGAAGAAACTCCTGGGACTGCTGTGGCGCTAATTCGTGCTCTCTCCGATGCAGGTCTTCCTGAAGGTGTAGTCAATCTTGTTTTTGGTGTACCTGCAGAAATTTCAAATAAATTTTTTGCTTCTGATATTGTTAGAAAAGTAAGTTTTACAGGATCTGTCCCTGTTGGCAAACAACTCGCCAACCTTGCATCTTCGGGACTGAAAAGATGTACTTTTGAACTTGGAGGACATTCTCCATCAATTGTCTGTGAGGATGCAGATCTCGATGCCGCACTCTCCACTCTTACTGCTTTTAAGTTCCGAAATTCCGGACAGGTTTGTATTGCACCAAGTCGTTTCTTCGTTCACCGCAGTCTCTATTCTTCTTTTGTAGAGGGCTTTGTAGAAGCAGCTAAATCACAGTGTTTGGGTGACGGTATTGAAGAAGAAACAACTATGGGACCAATGTCAAATGTTCGTAGGATAGAATCAATGGAAAACCTAGTTCAGGATGCTGTAACAAGGGGTGCAAAGGTACTAACAGGAGGAAAACGCAGGGGACAAGTTGGTTTTTTCTGGGAACCGACAATTCTGACAGATGTTCCGGAAGACTCCGAAATAATGCTAGTAGAACCATTTGGGCCACTAGTGCCGATAATAGCTTTTGACTCTTTGGAAGAGGTGATATTAAAGGCCAACTCCCTGTCTTACGGTTTGGCCGCGTATGTCTTTACACGATCAGAAAAGACTACTGAGATACTTGTTGAATCTCTCGAAACAGGAGGGATAGCTGTAAATTCTGCTGCACCCGTACCGAGTGATTTGCCTTATGGCGGATTTAAAGACAGTGGTTATGGATACGAAGGTGGGATTGAGGGTGTTGAAGCGTATCAACATAAAAAGTTGGTGAGTCTGGCCTGAATAATTGAAAAAGTTAGTTTTCTTCCAAATTCCAAATCTTACTTTAACTTTGCAGAGGTGAATAAATTAATAAATGAATTCTAATTCAATTCAATCCCGTATAGGTTCAGCCATTATTTCCCGATCTGAATCAGTGGTTGCGGGTGAGTTAATCAATTTTACTATCACATACACTGCGGGGTATTTTGGAATTGACGATTCCGGCAGCATCAAAATATGTACCCGTTTTGCTACAGACATGGGACGACCGCAGTTCACTGCTCCAGATCAACCGAATTACGTAAGTATTGTGGCCAGCAATGGGGCCACTCTTGAGTATCGTTTTGACACGAAAGACAACATCCGACCATGGGACAAAACGATTTACATCAAGATCGTTAAGGGCTTTTTTCGTGAGGGAGACAAACTTCTTGTACATTTTGGTGATCCAATCGGCGGTTGTTCCGGTATGCGCATGCAAACATTTTGCGAAGATACATTTGAATTAAAAGTTTTGGTTGATGCTTTTGCAACATATCAGTACGTTGAAATACCGGAATCTCCGGTTTTAAACATAGTTCCGGGACCGGCAACAAAGTGGGTAATGCAGCTTCCAACTATGCGAAGAGTGGATGAACAGTTCCGTCTTCAACTTAAGGCTGAAGACCGCTGGGGAAATCCTACGACCAAAACTGATGTAGAATTTCAGCTCACTTCGAACTTGCCGGTCTACGGACTCCCGCAGGAGATAAAATTAAGTCCACACAATGATGGAATTTTTTTACTGGGGGGACTCTCTGTAGCTGAAAAGGGAGACTTGTTAATACAACTTAATGATTCATCCGGTACTTTTGTTTGTCGTTCAAATCCGCTGAGAATTGTCGAAGACTCTGAACTGTTACCATATTGGGGAGAACTGCACGGCCAATCTGAAGAAACCATAGGTACAAATTCGATCAATGAATATTTCGCCTTTGCACGTGACAAGGCAGGATTAGATGTAATTGTCCATCAA
>CABXOR010000027.1 GCA_902513935.1 uncultured SAR324 cluster bacterium | reverse complement strand
CGGATAGTGTCAAAAAAGGCACGGCTCCCACGCATTGTTTTACGAGCAATTCTTTTGATTCCGCAGCACCGATAAAACCAACGGGGAATCCAAAAATAACAGCTGGGGGTTCTACCCCTTCTGCTAGTATTTCCAGCAACCGAAACAGAGTTGTTGGTGCATTGCCTACGGCTACAACTGCACCGGCAAGTTGTGGCCTCCAAAATTCCACTGCTGCCGCTGAGAGTGTTGTCTCCATTTTGTCTGCAAGTGGAGCACATTCCGGATGGTTATTCCAACATTTAACTTCGTTATTTGCAGACAGACTCGAACGAATAATTCCTTCTGCCACCATCCTGGAATCGCACAAAACAGGAGCGCCTTTAAGCAGAGCGGCATATCCTTCTTGTGCAGCGTCAGGAGTAAAAACTAGATCCTCCACAATATCCGGCATTCCGCAAGCATGAATTAAACGTACTGTGAGGTCAGCAATATCTTCCGGTAGTTTTGATAAATCCGCTTCCTTGAGGATTGTTGCAAATGATTGACGATAAATTTCTTTCGGATCTCGAAGATAACCTCCTGTCATTCGGCACCAGACTTTCCAGATTTTTTTTCCAAAGTTACAGGACCCAAAGGATGATCTGCATGTGGATATGGATGGTGTCCATGGTTGTGGCTATGATCGTGTGAATGTTCGTGAACATGAGAATGTGAATCCTCGACCTCATCTGAGCATTCGCCCATCCCTGTTCCAACTCCTTCAACGTGGTGATGATGACTTTCCTGGGGCAGACCAACTTCATTTTCAAAACCCAAAAACTGCTCACGGTATTTGCAAAGCTGGCAGTTCATGTTGTTTTCACCATTTCTGATTTCTTCAACTCGCTCCGCAAATGCGTCCAAAACCAGCGGATGATCGTTAAGATAAGAAGCTTTGATGAATTCTATTTCCGTATGTTTAGCTGCCACAATGTCAGTGTAATGGTAAATGCGTTGAACGAGAATTCCTGTAAACAAAAAATATGGAAAAACTACTATCCGTTTGTAGCCCAAACGTGTCGCGTGTTCCAGTCCCGGCTCCACCAAGGGAAAAGTCACTCCGGAATAAGCCGTTTCCGCCCATCCAAGTCCAAGTCCTTCCCAAAGCATCCGGGTCACTTTTGCCACATTAGAATTTGCGTCCGGATCAGAAGCGCCCCGTCCAACCACGACCAACAAAGTATCCTCACGAGAAACTCCGTCTCCGGCTTTCTGCAAAGCATCTTCAACACGTTCGCCGGCTGCGCGAATCAGTTTGAGATCGATTCCCAATTCCCTCGCATACGAAATTTCCAATTCCGGATTTTGTGTTTGGTAGGCGTTTAATACGGAAGGTATATCGTTTTTTGCGTGACCTGCAGCAAACAACATTCCGGGAACAGCCAAAACCTTGCGTATGCCCTTGGCCCTCAACGCATCCAAACCTGTGCGAATCACAGGAGTTGCAAATTCCAAAAATCCCCAATCCGTTTCATATTGCGGTAATCGTTCTTTAAGTCCCTTCGCGACCGCTTGAAATTCTTCAACTGCTCCTGTATCCCGACTTCCGTGTCCACAGACCATTACACCGTATTGCTCTTTCATATCACTCAGTTAGTTTTGATTGTTTCGCAAAAGCCTGAAATCTACACAGGCATTTCTACTTAGGTAAAATATTAATGATATTAGTAACATAGTCTATGCCATATTTCTAGTTTAGCTCTAAATGAAACGGTTTTAGGACTTTTTACAAAGATATCATTATTGGGGTAATCTATTAATACACCATCTTAACAGAATTGTGATTGAATGAGTGAAATTTGTCCAACCTGAAGAGGAAAAAATACCTCTGAATAAGTCAAACAAGGAGTGACAAATATTTTTTTAGAATTTCCCTAACTGTCTTAATCCATCATAAACCACTACCGCCACCGATGATCCAAGATTTAAACTTCGCACCCCTTTTTCCCACATTGGTAGAGTAAAACAGCGCTCAGGGAAACGTTCCATCCATTCATCCGGCAGGCCGGAAGTTTCTTTACCAAAAAACAAGTAATCGCCTTCCTGTGGCCGAATTTTTGTATAGGGGCGCTCATTATGGACAGAAAGGAAATGAAAGTTTTTCGGAACAAGTGTTGAAAAAAAACCTTCTGCATCAGGGAAATGGTCCCAGCTCACCCATTGCCAATAATCTAAACCGGCACGTTTGAGTTGTTTGTCTCTTAATTCAAACCCCAGTTTTCCCAGTAAAATCAAATGACATTTTGTGGCTGCGCACAGCCGCGCAATATTGCCTGTATTGGGTGGAATTTGAGGTTCGTATAGAACAATATTAAGAGGTGGATTTTTGTGAAGGCGCATCAGACTTTTATGGGATGAAGCTAAATAACTGCATTCTGAAATACTTTTTACTGTTTATTCCAATGCAAGTTCAATCAGCCTGTCCAACAGTTCGGGGTAAGCTAATCCGGATGTATCCCAAAGTTTCGGGTACATGCTGATATTAGTGAATCCGGGCAGGGTATTGATTTCGTTAAGGATGAAAGTTTTGTCTTCACGAAGGAAGAAATCAACTCTGGCCATGCTGCGGCATTCAGTGAGCAGAAATGCTTCCACTGCAACCTTCCGGATTTGCATGCAAACGTCCGGATCAATTTCCACAGGAATGATTAACTCCGCACCATCTCCATCCACATATTTTGCTTCATAAGAATAGAACTCACGTAGCGGAACAATTTCACCTAACATCGCTGCAGCTTCCGGAGAATCGTTCCCCAACACAGAGCATTCAATTTCTCGTCCGTAAATTGCTTCTTCAACCATAACCTTGCGGTCTGCTGCAAAAGCCCTCTCTAAAGCCTGCGTATATTCCTTTACGGTCTGGACCTTGGATACACCCAGCGAAGAGCCTTCCCGGCAAGGTTTTACAAATAGTGGCTCACCCAGTTCCTCCACTGCATCTGCAAAAGACAATTCATCCGGATTCCGAATAAGTTTGTATCGCGCAACAGGGATTCCACGCTGTAAAAGTAACCGTTTTGACACATCCTTGTCCATGCAAATTGCTGAACCATAAACATCCGCACCAACATACGGTTTACCAAGCAATTCCAGAAAGCCCTGCAATGCACCGTCTTCACCATGTTTTCCATGAGTGATTGGAAAAAACACATCAACATTAGCTAGCTCGTTTCCGGACTGTTCTGTTGATGCCAGGTTTTCGCCAGCAGAGTTTCCGGTTTGAGGAAGGAGGATAGGTAAATTTTTTCTGAACTTAACTTGACGAACATCATCTACATTGTCAAAAAATTCCGGAGTTCTTCCCAAAAACCAAGCACCACTTTTATCAATTCCAATTAAGAGTACATCATATTTGTCCCGGTCAAGAGCAACTTGAATGTTATAGGCCGATATTAATGATACTTCATGTTCACCACTGGTACCTCCACAAATCAGGCCGATTGTTAGTTTTTTGGACATAACTATGGTTCACTTAAAAAGTGTCTTTTTATCCCAGAACTACTCCGGTTGCAAAGCCGAAGCTTTGACCCTGATATGCAGTTCATCAAGTTGCTCTGTTTCAACTGCAGATGGTGCATCAGTCATTAAGCAGCCGGCTTTTTGAGTTTTAGGAAATGCAATCACGTCACGTATCGAATCTGTTTTTAGCAAAAACATCATGATGCGATCAAACCCAAGAGCAATACCACCATGGGGCGGAGCACCATAAGAAAGTGCTTTCATCAAAAAACCGAATTTACTTTCAATTTCTTCATCAGTTAATTTCAGCAAACGGAATACTTTATTTTGAATATCCTCACGATGAATCCGAATACTTCCACCACCAATTTCAACTCCGTTCAATACCACATCATAGGCCCTTGAACGGATTTTTTCAGGATTCTGCTTTCCGTATTTTTCTAAATCATCTATATCCGGCATGGTGAAAGGGTGGTGGCTGGAGGTAAAACTTTTTTCAGTTTCACTATACTCAAAGAGAGGAAAATCTGTAACCCAGACAAAACGATATTCGCTGTTGTTTATCAAGCCCCGACGTAGCGCAATTTCTTTTCGCAAATTACCAAGTGCATCATGAACAACTTTTGTGGTGTCGGCACAGAACAACACCAGATCTCCTACATTCAAACCGACTCTCTCTTCCAATGCCTCTTTTTGTTTGGAAGTGAAAAACTTACCGATAGGCGACTGCCAACCGTCCTGGTTACCCTTGATCCAAGCCATACCTTTTGCTCCATAAATTTGAGCGAATTCTGTCAGGTCATCGAGATCTTTGCGCGAAAAATCTGCTCCGCCAGGAACACAAATAGCTTTTACAATCCCGCCCTTGTCCACCACCTGTTTGAAGACACGCAATTCACATTCAGAGGCAATGTCAGAAATATCTTTGAGCTTTAAATCAAAACGGATGTCCGGAGCATCGGAACCATAGTTTTCCATCGACTCCTGATAAGTCATGCGCTGGAAAGGCGTTTCGACTTTTACACTTATGGTTTCTTCAAAAAGCTTAACCATCAAACCTTCTGTAAGCTTATATATCTCTTCCGGTTCAGTAAAACTCAATTCCAAATCAATTTGGGTAAATTCCGGTTGGCGGTTTCCACGCAAATCCTCGTCACGAAAACAACGGGCAAGCTGCATGTAGCGGTCATAACCGCTGATCATCAGTAACTGCTTGAAAAGTTGCGGTGATTGCGGTAATGCGTAAAAAAGCCCGGGATTGACTCTTGAAGGCACCAGATAATCACGTGCACCTTCCGGAGTAGATTTTGTCAGTATCGGAGTTTCAATCTCAAAAAAGCGTTGACTTGTGAAGTAATTACGGACAATTTGCAAGGACTGCGAACGCAGCATTAAATTATTCTGCAAAGTGGAATCACGCAAATCAAGAAATCTGTAAGTGAGCCTTAATTTTTCATCCACATTTTCACGATTCTCCAGGACATAGGGTGGTGTTTCCGATTTGTTGAGAATCTCCAAAGTCTCCACCATAATCTCAATTTCGCCAGTCGGCAATTTTGGATTTACGTTGCCTTCTATGCGGTGTGCAACCTTTCCTTTTACTGCCAAAACAAACTCACCCCGAATTGAATCTGCTAAAACATGTGATGTTTCATTGATTTCCATTTTGAACACAATTTGGCTGATACCAGTGTAATCAAATAAATCCACAAAAATCACTCCACCATGATCGCGCCGGGTTTGACACCAGCCCATTAATACGACCTCCTGGTCAACATTCTCTATCCTCAAATCACCACAATAATGTGTTCTTGTCCACTCCATTTTTTATTCATTCTATATTAGAAAATTAATTTCGATTTTATTCTGCGATTATCATCATAATTTAACCCGCAAATTTATATCCAGACATCGTTTTCCGCAGTTAGTTCGCCGCCGGAACCACCTGTATTCACCAAACCTCTTGGTTCTACAAGTAAAATTTTACACTCGTCCTTAGCAACAGGTTTGTGTTCAACTTTTTTTGGAATAACAAACATTTCTCCGGTTTTCATTTCAACACTTCCATCACGAAACTCAATCTCCATTTCTCCTTCCAGCACTATAAATACCTCGTCTGTATCGTAGTGCTCATGCCAGACAAATTCTCCTTTTATTTTAACCAATTTGAATTGATAGTCGTTCATTTCGGCAATCACTCTTGGTTGCCATAGATCTGAAAATTTATCTAGTTTTTCTGAGAACTTGATCGATTGATAGTTCATCAAAAACTCCCTTTTATAAATAATTATTAATAGCTGCTAAGCGTTGGAGTGTAGCATAACTGTATTTCAATCAACAGATTTTTCTCTTTTTATAATAAACAATAATAGCAGGCTCAGAGTAGATTCGGGCGAATATTTTGACTTGGCTATGAAAAAGTCAAACTTTTAATATCCCGGACTTAATATGTTAGTCAACAGACGAATCAACTTTAAGATAAGATTTGAATAACACCCTTGAATTCCGGAGCTAAAGTGCTTCTTTAAGATTGAAAACGGGGGAAATAAATGGAAATTATGGGAAGAGGGGATTGTCTTTTTTGTATTAAGTTTTGTGTCGCCTTAATTCAAAACAGGAATAAAGTGATCAGACCTGCATACGCATCACTTCTTCATATGCGCTTACCAGTTTGTTGCGGATTTGCAGCATGAGACGTAAAGAGAGGTTCGCTTTTTCCAGGGCAAGCATGGTTCCATGAATATCTTTATTGTCTGTGACCAGCAGCTCAACTTGTTTTGCTTCCGCGTTCAGGTGCTGCTGATTGACATCCTGCAGCAGTTTCTCAAACGTCCGGCTGATGCCACTTTCAACAGACTGCTTTTGACTTTCAGCTTCAGACTTCAGACCCTCTAAAGCTGGTCCAACTGATGGTAAATTGATATTCATAAAGTCTCTAATCTAACATCTAATAAATCAAATTGAGTAATTATTTACTATTACTACGACGATCTACTCTAAACGTTTCGGCCCAAATCGAGGGCTGATTGTGCCATATTTTTTGTGGCGTTAAAAGCAGCGGTATTTGCTTCATAGGAACGCGAAGCTTCCATCAGGCTCACCATTTCTTCCATTATGTTTACGTTAGGCATGGCCACATACCCTTCTTCATTTGCATCCGGATGTCCTGGTTCATAACGTAAAATCGGTGCTCTGTTGTCTTGTGAAATCCCCACCACCTTTACCTCGGTAGCAGTGTCCAGAGAACGTTGCTGTGATCGCAGTTCTTCTTCAAATGTCCTGTCATTGGAAACTGCTGCAAGCGTAACTATACGACGACGATACGGCCCGCCTTCCGGAGTCCGTGTAGTACTGGCGTTAGCGATGTTTTCGGAAATAGTATTGACTCGCTGGCGCTGCGCTGCCATTCCGGAAACACTCACATTAAGAGAGGATTGGAAACTCATTATCGACCTTCTGTAATTGCGGTTTTGAGCATCCGGAACTGGTGAGTCAGCATCTTTATACTGGCATTGTACATCAATTGGTTTTCAGCCATTTTAGCCATTTCACGATCCAAATCGACCGTGTTTCCATCAAAATCAGGAAAAGGGGAAGCGCTGTGAATTCGCTGTGCCTGAACCAGTTCCAGCGGCGGCGTGTTGCGTCCATCAAAATGCCTGGAATTTGTGGTTTTGAGCAAACCTGGTTCTTCGGCATGCAGTGCCTTTTCAAGACTTTTTGCAAATACCATATCCTCGGCTTTATAGCCGGGAGTGTCCTTGTTGGCAATGTTTGAAGTCAGCAAATCTTGTCGCTGTGTGCGAAAGTCCAGTGTCTTCTGAATCAATGTAAATATATTATTTTCAAACATTCCTGACATGAAACCACTTATTTTTGGATAGTATTCAACTAATGATATTTGTGATGAAGATGCAATCTCAGGGCCACTTTTAGAATGTATTTGATTGTTATAGCCAGCGTGATCTGCTTGCATTTTTTCTGATTCGGCTTAAGATAGACAAACAAAGTTTTAATCACGAGGAAAGATGGATAAAAAACGAGCACAAGTTTGGGGAGGTCTCCTTAAAAAACCACCTAACGAGCAGAACCTCCTTTTCTGCGCAGGACGGGATGTGCAACCATTACCAATGGCAGATGAGTTGCTTCTGCCCTACGATATCTGGACCAATCGTGCACATTGCATAATGCTTAACAAGCAGGGACTGATACCATCAGCAAGCTTAAGCAGTATTTTGGCCGGACTTAACAAACTGGAAAAACTGGTTGCGGCGGGTAATTTTTCACTTGACCCAGCCAAAGAAGATGTTCACATCAACGTTGAATCCTTTGTAACAGAAAATCAAGGGGCTGAAGCAGGCGGGCGGATGCATATCGGTCGCAGTCGCAATGATCAGTCGGCATGTGACATGCGGCTGTATTTACGCGCTGTGGGCTTAAGCTTGTTTGATTCTGTGAAAAAGTTAGCGGCCTCATTGTTGGTACAAGCAGAAAAAAATACAGAAAGTGTAATGCCAGGATTTACTCATTACCAACCTGCGATGGTCACAACGTGGGGTCACTGGATCTGTGCTTATGTTCAGGGACTTTGCCGTGACCTGGAACGGTTGGCTTTTGCCATCTCACTAGTTAATCGGAATCCTTTGGGAGCAGCAGCAGCTTTTGGGACATCATGGCCCATTGACCGGCAACTCACAACTGAACTGATGGCTTTTGAAAAGATTGATACCAACACTCTGGACTGCATCGTTTCACGCTGGGAAAATGAAGCCCAACTGGCCCATGCAGGGTCAATGCTGATGAATCATCTTAGTATTATGTCTCAGGATCTCATGTTTTTGAGTCATCCATATTCAGGATTGCTTCAGATCGATGATGACTATGTGACCGGTTCTTCGATCATGCCGCAAAAGAAGAACCCGGATTTCGCCGAAGTCATTAAATCAAAAGCATCTCTAGCCCATGGATTATTATCAGGCTTGCTTGGAATTCAAAAAGGTGGATTGAGCGGCTATAACCGTGACACGCAGGCCACTAAATATTTATTAATGGACCTTGTACGGGAGTGTGAAGCTGCACCAATCATTCTGCAGGGTGTTTTCGAAAGTTTGACAATCAATACCGAAAAAATGCGGGAACTCTGTGAAACCGACTTTATGAATTCTGTGGATATTGCAGATCATTTGGCACGGACTCTAAACCTCTCTTTTCGTGAGTGCTACCACCTACTGGCGAGGGCAGTAAAACTTTCTTCGCCGGTAACAAAAATCACAACTGCTGCATTGAAGAAAGCATTGACAGAATCCGGTCATCCAACAGAAATTGTAGAAGATCTGGCAGAATTACATGATCCTCAAAAAATTCTGAAACTCAGACAGCACCAGGGTAGTCCGTCCTCGGAGCAAACCAGCCTGCAAATTGAAGAACTTTCTGCAGAACTGAATTCACTGTCTGCTCCGCTTGTTGATCTGCAAAATAATATTTTTGCTGCACAGGAGAACTGCCAAAATTATGGGATCTGATGGTTTAAAAATTGGTGTGATTGGTGCTGGGGCATGGGGGACAGCCCTGGCACGGCTGCTTGCCCGCAGCTGCAACTCCGTTCAACTCTGGTGCCGCGAACCTGAAACTAAACAAGACATCCTCCAGAAACACGTCAACACCTCCTTTTTACCGGATATTCTACTTCCGGAAACACTTGGAGCCAGCACTGATTTGCTTGAAATCGTCCGGAATTCCCGTATTCTCGTCGCTGCACCTCCTTCGCACTTAACCCGCGAAATTGCAAAAAAAATACGTCCGGAGATCACTGCCGAACATATTTTGCTCATTGTTAGCAAAGGAATTGAACAGCATTCTCTGGCATTGATGAGTGAAATCTTTGCGGAAGAACTCGACAACCTGCCGAAATTAGCAGTTCTTTCCGGACCGACGTTTGCACGTGAAGTTGCTTTGGATTTACCATCTGCCTCAGTACTGGCCTGTGCAGACGAAACAGCAGGCAATCTGCTTCAAAAGTGCTTTCATTCAGATCGCTTCCGAATATACCCCAGTACTGATCTTATTGGCGTACAACTGGGTGGTTCCATTAAAAATGTGATTGCGATTGCTTCCGGAATTGCAGATGGAATGCAACTGGGACTGAATGCAAGGGCAGCCTTAATCTGCAGAGGCATTGCAGAAATGTCTCGGCTCGGAACTGCAATGGGAGGATCTGCAGAAACATTTATGGGTATGTCCGGAATTGGAGATTTGGTTTTGACTGCAACCGGTAATCTTTCAAGGAACCATAATCTTGGAGAAAAACTGGGGCAGGGGTTTTCGCTGGGAGACTGTCTCTCGTCAGGCGGTGCGGTGGTAGAGGGGGTACGTAACGCGGTTTCGATTCAAGAATTGGCAGAGCGCCACAAAATTGAAATGCCAATCTGTAACGCAGTTTATCAAGTATTGCATCAAGGAGTTTCCTGTACTCAGGCCTTGCAAAAACTTCTGGAACGTGATCGTCCGGTTGAAGAAATGTATGTCCCGGATTTAGCAAAATGCAAGATTGACAAACAAGTTTGAGAGTTAGATTGTTAAGACAGTATCCCAATTTGTTAATTGTTATAAAGCTATGAACAGTTTTTTTTCTACTAAAAACTGGAATAAATTCTTCCTATATCTCTTATTCATTTGCAGCACTTTCAGCATTGCCGGTACTGATGCCTCTATCACAATCCTGTATTTAATGACCACGATTAGCTGGATCTGGTACCGCCAAATGTCGCAACTCAGGAACCCACTGTTATGGTCAATTTTATTTTTCATGGCTGCCGCAGTACTTTCCGGATTGCTGAATGCATACGAAACGGAGCACCTGATGGCTCTCCGTACAAATTGGCGCTTGCTACTGCCCTTATTGCTTGCGGTAATATTAGCTGACGTTGATGAAGAACAGTTACTGTCCGTTTTCTTTGGATTTGTAATGTTAATCTCAATTTACGGTATCATTCAGTATTTTACCGGTGTAGACTGGCTGCGTCCTGAAGGGCAACAATTAACTACACTATTTTCGTCAGGAACTTCAACAGAAAGTCCAGTTTTTCACGGTAAAGGAAATTTCTCGCACCACCTGACGTATGGTGGTTTTTTATTGCTTTGTTTTCCTTTGGTTTGTTCACTCATTTTTTGTAAAGGCTGGAGTCCATTTGCCCGTCTTGTAACGGCCATTATTGCAGTTTTGGTACTGCTTGGTATAGGGGCCTCACTTGGTCGGAGCATTTGGCTGGGAACTGCTGTCGCAATCACTATTCTACTTTTTCGACTTTCACCTAAATTTATGCTGGCCTTCAGCATTTTGGTTATAGCAGGTGGCACTTATTTTTATTCACAATTTAGTGAGCCTTCTTTTCAAAACCGCACACCAACAAATCATGTCGATGCCCTTCAGCAACGCTTCATCAGCGGCTTCATGCCCCAATCTAACCAGGATCGTATTTTAATGTGGGAAGCAGGAATATCTGCGATACAGGATCATTTCTGGCTGGGAATCGGTTATGGAAATGACTCAGAAATAATGCCAGTTTACCGGGATAAAATTATTGAGCGCACAGGACATCGCTTTAACAACAAAGCCAGCGCCGGAGTCCATAATATTTATCTGCAAACCTGGATTAATTACGGCCTTTTCGGTTTTTTGGGATACCTTAGTATATTGATTATATTTTTCTGGCAAAGCATCTTAGCACTCTACCGAACCACTCCCTACAGCTTTGAAAATTCAATCCTCTGGGCTGGAATTGCAGGTGTAAGCGGATTCATGGTTGCCGGTTTTTTTGAAAACAATTTCCGGGACGGTGAAGTCCAGGCTATGCTGATGATTCTGATGGGGTTACATTTACGCCAAATCCAAAAAATGGAAGAACGGATATTTGGCCATTGAAAAAAAACAGTGGGCTCCTAAATATTGTTCCTTTGGCAAATGTCTCAGGGAAACCCTCAGCACTTTTGTTAACAACTCCTCCAAATTTCACTCAATATCCTGACCAGAATTGTTAATTAAAACACATACAAACTCTCCCTAAAAACTATGGGATTAA
This sequence comes from uncultured SAR324 cluster bacterium, assembly GCA_902513935.1. The sequence continues at coordinate 12,767 of CABXOR010000027.1, read as the reverse complement.
TTATTATCTCTTTTCTTGCCTTTGTTTCCCTGGGCTTACCAGACGGACTCATGGGCGTAGCATGGCCTGGAATCCGTCAGTATTTTGGACTGCCTGTCGATGCTATTGGAATCATCCTAGTCTGCGGTACTAGTGGCTACATGCTTTCCAGCTTTTTGAGCGGCGTGCTAATTCGTCGTTTAGGGATCGGGAAATTGTTGAGTCTAAGTTGCACGGCCACGGCAAGCACTTTGTTTGTTTACGCCAACACCAGTTCCTGGTGGATTTTCGTCATGTTTGCTTTAATTGGCGGGCTCGGCGCAGGCGCTATTGACACTGGTATCAATACCTATATTGCAAAGTACCATAGCAACCGCATGATGCAGTGGTTACACGCTAGTTTTGGCGTTGGAATTACTTCCGGGCCCTTTATCATGACCTTGGGAATCAGCATGACATCATACTGGCAAAGTGGATATTTTGTCGTTTCCATTGCAATGGGAATTCTTGCCGTAACTTTTTTTGTAACAAAAAACATTTGGGAAGGCACTACCTTAAATGGTAGCAAGGAAAATAATGACGAGAGTGAAGCCTCTCTCATGGAAACGCTGAAAACAATTCCAGCTCAGCTGAGTATGTTGATCTTTTTTCTTTATACAGGCATGGAATTAGGATTGGGACTATGGATATATTCGCTGTTAACAGAATCACGCGGTGTTGCTCCGGAAGTGGCGGGAGTTGTGACTGGAAGTTATTGGGCGATGTTTACTTTAGGTCGTATTCTAGCGGGTGTGTATGCGAAAAAAATTGCTGACAGTGAACTGATTTATCTAGGTGTTTCATTTGCGTTTTTGGGGACTGCACTTTTGTTGACAAACTCCGGACAGTTGACGTCAATACTTGGGATTTCAGTGACCGGTTTTGCAATTGCTCCAATTTTTCCCGGACTGGTTTCCAGCACAACAAGTCGTGTTGGGCTCCGGCATCAGGCAAATACGATCGGAATGCAGATGTCGGCGGCAAGTTTTGGAATTATGATTGTTCCATCGCTCGCAGGAGTGCTTGCGAAAATCTATGGTTTAGAAGTGATTCCTCTTTATCTGCTGTCAGTGCTCTTACTGATGTTATTGGTATTTGTGTGTCTGGATTTACTATCCAAAAAAACTTCGTAAATTTTAAGTGCAATAACACAACGGCAAGTCAACAAAGAAACTTTTAAAGCTGGAAAAATATCCCAACCTTCTGAGACCATAAATGTTGATATTCCAGCTTCGATGGTTTAACTAAAGTACACAAAATTAGACAAACTAGCATGAAACATATCAGCATACAGTATTGTAAAACCAAAATCGGCGAGCTGATTTTGGGTTCCTTTGAAGGCAAACTTTGTCTGCTTGATTTTAGATACAGAAAAATGAGAACAACTGTTGATGAAAGAATTAAAAAAGGATTAAATTCTGATTTTATAGAACAAGACTCTGAAATAATAGAAAAAACCCGGGGGGAGCTTGATGAATATTTTCATGGCAACAGAAAAGAGTTTGAAGTCCCTCTACAAGTGGTCGGAACAGATTTTCAAAAAAGTGTCTGGGAAGCTTTATTAAATGTTCCTTATGGAATCACCTCATCTTATCTGCAACTGGCCAAAAATATAAAGAATGAAAAAGCAGTCAGGGCAGTTGCCGCTGCAAACGGCGCTAACTCGATGGCAATCATAATTCCCTGTCATCGTATAATTGGAAGTAATGGAGAGCTTGTCGGATATGCCGGCGGGCTGCCGATTAAAAAACGATTGTTAAAGTTGGAGCAAATCACAACTCAATCTGGCACAAAAAAATTTTAAAAAGAAATAAGGTCATATTGATACAGTTGACTAAGTTTACTTTATTTTCGGAGTTTTCATGAACAACATACCACAATCAATGAACTACATTCAGAACGAAAAATATGGGGATCCTGAAGTATTAAAACTGTATTCGATGCAGGTTCCGGAACCAGGCCCCGGTGAAGTATTGATTAAGGTCGAGGCTGCGGGAGTCAACCGTCCGGACGTGATGCAGCGTAAAGGGCTTTATCCACCGCCTCCCGGCGCAACCGATGTTCCCGGACTGGAGGTTTCGGGAACTGTAGTGAGTCTGGGTCAAAACGTCAGCGAGCCCCCTATCAATTCTGAAGTTTGTGCCCTCGTGACCTGCGGCGGTTATGCGGAATATTGTCTGGCGGCAGCCTCGATTTGCTTGCCGGTTCCGGAAAAAATTTCGCTAGTAAATGCCGCTGGAATTCCGGAAACCTTTTTCACCGTCTGGACAAATGTCTTTAAACGTGGACAACTCAAAGCCGGAGAAAGTCTGTTGGTACACGGTGGCAGCAGTGGAATAGGAACAACTGCCATTCAACTCGGAAAAGCTTTTGGGGCAACTGTTTACACCACTGCAGGAACTTCGGATAAATGTGAGTTTTGTAATCATCTTGGTGCCGATGCTGCCATCAATTACAGAGAACAGAATTTCTCCGAAGAAATCAAACGCTTGACTGAAGGAAAAGGCGTAAATGTGATTCTTGACATGGTTGGCGGCCCATACTTTCCAAAAAACATCCGGTTGCTGGCCGACGAAGGTCGGTTAGTGCAAATCGCTCTGATGCAGGGCAGCAAAGCAGAAGTTGATTTTCGCTCCTTACTACTCAAACGTGTAACCTTGACCGGCTCCACCTTGCGACCCCGCAGCGTTGAAGAAAAAACTAAAATCGCTCAAGCCCTGCAAAAAAACGTCTGGCCATTGCTGGAATCCGGAGCTATCCGACCGATCATCCATCAAACATTTCCGCTCAAACAAGCGTCAGAAGCACATCGCCTGATGGAAAGCAGTACCCACATTGGAAAAATTTTACTTAAGCCTGCTGATTGACACCGATCAAAATGTATAGTTCGCTGCGGAATATTTTCTGCTAAACTACCGAAGTGAATATGTGCAAAATCCAAGTGTCTCGCCAACTTAACTTGACAAATCTAACTCATTTCTGAAACACTGCAGTTTCAACTATTTTCTATTTTTCTCAAAAGGAGGCCTTATGGATGAGAATGTTAAAAAAACCGCATTGCGGATGATTCCTTATGGACTTTACGTTATAACAGCCGAAGACAAAGATGGACGAATTTCTGCTGCTACTGTGAACTGGGTCACACAGGCTTCGTTCAAACCACCCCTGGTTGCTGTCGGCGTTAAAGCTGATTCCCAGATACATGACATTATTAAATCAGCAGGAAATTTTGCACTCAATGTTTTGGGCAAGGGGCAACAGGGTGCGGCCTATGCGTTTTTCAAACCGGCTGAAAGAGACGGACAAAACATCAGCGGCGAACCCTTTCGTGCAGGAAGTACCGGAGCACCAGTTTTGGAGAACACACCTGCTTTCGTTGAATGCAGACTTGTAAAAACTGTGGAGGAAGGAGACCATTCCATTTTTGTGGGAGAAGTCGTTGATGCAGGAGTAACCCAGAAACCGGAAGGTCGTGCAGATGAGGCAACTCTGTTGCTGAAGGACCTTGGTGAAAAGACTTTTTACGGCGGATGATCGGGAAAATTCTATGACGATTGAAGTCCGGAACGTCTGCAAATCCTTTAAAGACGTTGATGCGGTTTTAAACGTCAATTTACGGGTTGAATCCGGAGAAGCGGTGGCCTTGCTTGGACCAAACGGTGCTGGCAAGACAACTTTGGTGGAGATGATAGAAGGCGTTCAAACTCCAGATTCCGGCGAAATATTGATCCTTGGAAAAACCTGGCAAAGTGATGAAAGTTTTTTGCGTCAGGAAATAGGCCTTGCCCTGCAGGAAACAAGGTTTCAGGACCGTTTGACCGTAGAAGAAACATTCTGGCTTTTTGCCAGTTTTTATCATCTTGAAAAGAAGTGTACAAACGAGGTCCTCAAGATCATTCAGCTCGAAAGTAAGCGCAAAACCTGGGTTGTCCAGCTTTCCGGAGGACAACGGCAGCGTCTCGCCCTGGGTATTGCAATTCTATCCCGGCCCCGAATCCTCATTCTCGATGAACCTACAACCGGCCTTGATCCGAACGCCAGGCGCGATCTCTGGAAAATCCTCGAAGATTTTAAGGCAACCGGAACCACATTGATTCTCACCACACATTACATGGAGGAAGCAGAATTTCTCTGCGAACGAATCGTGATGATGGATCAGGGTAAAATTCTCGTAGAAGGTTCTTTAAGTCAATTGCTGGAAAAATTCAGCGAGGGGGATTTAATTGAATATGCGATTGATGGAACATTTCCAATTGAACGGGCAAAAGCTCTTTCCGGAGTACTTAGCTACCAGTGGCATGCAGAAAGTGGACAGGGACTTTTGATAGTAAAAAGTATTTCAGAAACATTGCCAGATTTTTTAGATTTGATAAAATTTTCTACAGCTTCTTTGACTTCCCTTGAGTGCCGCAGGCGTACTCTTGATGATTTGTTCCTGGCCATGAGCGGGAGGCATTTGGATGAATAAGATGCTTTTCAGGCTCGTTATTTCTCAATTCAAACTATTCTTCAGGGAACCGGGCGTCGTGTTCTGGTCTTTTGGGTTCCCGGTTTTGATGGCTTGGATTTTGGGAATTGCCTTTGCTAACAAAGGTGAGATTGAGCGGAATATTGCAGTTGTTGCAGAAAATCAGGAAGAGGTTTACTTGGTTCCTGAATGGCTGCTTAATAAAACAGGAACTGCATCCGCTAAGTATAGCAGAGAATCCGGACTTGAGTGGAAAGTAGGCGAGAAGCATGGAGAACAGGCACACTTTCGTTTCCTTGTCATGTCAGAAGATGCAGCGATACTTGCTCTCAAAAGAGGACAAATTGCACTCTGGATCGAAGGCAGCCCGGAAAGAGATTTGCGTTTTCGCTTTGATCCAAACAATACAGATGCACGGCTGACTTATTTACTTTTAGAGACAGCTTTCCGGAAGCAAAAATCTTTAAATCGAAAAACGGAAGTCCTGCCTTTGACCACAATCGGCATCCGCTATATTGATTTTTTGATTCCGGGTTTGATGGCCATTTCCATCATGAATGCATGTTTGTGGGGAATCGGCTGGAATTTAATTGAGTTACGTCTCAAAAAATTACTGCGCCGGATGGTTGCCACTCCACTAAAGAAATCAGTTTTCCTGCTCTCGCACGGTTTGAACCGCATGTTTATCAGTGCCGCAGAACTGGTTTTACTTTATGTTTTTGCACACTTCTATTTTGATATTACAATTCAGGGGAGTCTCCTGGCACTGTCTTTGATTTTTTTGAGTGGATACAGTGCTTTTGCCGGAATTGCCGTTCTCATTTCATCCCGAGCAGAAAATACGCAAAGCGGCAACGGTTTGATTAACAGCGTGACCCTGCCAATGTTCATCCTTTCCGGAATATTTTTCAGTTACCACAACTTTCCGGACTGGCTCATTCCTTATGTTGAGGTACTTCCATTAACGATACTAACCAATTCGTTACGTGGAGTAATAACGGAAGGAATCGGACTGACTCAAGCCATCCAACCGGCTATTGGCTTATTTGGGATAGGAGGTGTTTGTTTCGCGCTGGGTTTGAGATTATACCGCTGGCATTAAGATGTGAAAGTGTTGAGTGTTGGGTTTTTCTTGAGGACCAAAGAGAGCACACTATAATTCAACACTCACACAATATGTCATTTGCTTTAAATATTCTGCAGTGCAATTCCGAATTTATGGCGGATCATGCGCTGCAGCAGGTGGTCGTTTTCCAATCCTGCAAAACGTATTTCCGTTCTGATTATGTCACGAATCATCACCAGATCCTGTTCGGTCCTGCTCAACTCAATTTCATTATGCAGATTATGATGCATTAAAGTCTCCAGCACATCCCGCCGTAAGCGGTTTTTGAGACGCTGGAGTTGCTGCTCCGTTATTCCGGTAAGGATACCCTCAATCTCAGACTGGTTGTGCCCCATCATTGAGAGCTTCAACCAGATGGAATACAGGTCCCCCCTGTTGTCTGCAGGAGGTTGTTGACCAAGTCCCGGAGGTACTCCAATCAACAAAGCTGCAAGTAAGACTACCAGAACCACCTTGGTTTTGAATGCCATTTTTCCCCTTTTTTTTATTAATTTACTGCTTCAAAGAATGGATATTTTCCCTCACAAAATAATGGGAAACTCCGCCCTTCAACCTGTCATTTCGATAGACTAAGCCATCACAAACTGCGAAACCACACCATGCAGTAAGCAGTTTTCCACAGGCGATTGTTCACAAAACCGGAACAATACGCTGCATTTGTTATGACATCAATTCATCTATTATTTACAAGAACATAAATCAGGACCACCCTGCGAACAAACCACTCCCCATAGAGTTAAGCAGACGGAATTCCAGACATAACTCTCCCCGCCATTCCAACGGGAAAGCAATCCAAACCTCATAGTTCGTTATCGGCAGAACAGCCGGAAACTTTAAGATAAATATCGGGGAATATAAAAAGACAGGCGACACAGAAAGCGCCGCCCACATTATGCTGCTAACACAAATTAGCGGTTACTCTTGAGAATTGTTACCAATCCGCCGTTGGGACCAGGAACTGCACCTTTGACAAGTACAATTGCTTCATCTACAAGAATTTTAACAATTTTTAAGCCGAGTTGAGTTACTTTACTGTTGCCGTGGCGACCATGCATTTTCTTGCCTTTGAAAACACGGGCAGGAGTTGCACACTGTCCAATACTTCCTGTACCGCGGTGCCCACGGTGCCCATGACTGGCAGGTTGACCATGAAATCCATGACGTTTCATAACTCCGGTGAATCCTTTACCTTTTGAGTTCCCGGAAACAGTGATACTTTCTCCTTCAGAAAATAAGCTTACATCAAATACCTGTCCAACTTCTACTTCATCAATGTTCTCTACTTCAAATTCGCGCAGGATGCGAGTTGGAGCCTGTGTCTTAAAATGCCCTTTGATTGGTTTATTTACTTTACGCTCCGGTATTTGTTCAAAACCGACTTGTACATGATTGCAACCGTCTTTTTCCAGGGTCTTTTTTTGGACAACTGTGACAGGTCCGGATTGAAGAACGGTCACTGGAAGTGCAGTTCCGTCTTCTTCAAAAACTTGGGTCATACCAATCTTGCGTGCTAATAGACCATTCAACATGGAGTCCTCTATCTTATAATTCTTTATTTTATAAACGCTCATGCATAGTCGGAGCGCTTTTTAATTTGTTAATGTAAAATAATAAATGATTTCTGAATGGAATACAAGTTTAATTTTATGCATACATAATCCATTCATCCAGTGCCTGTTTCAAAAATGTAGTAATTATGAACATTTCACGAATTCACAATATAACAGAAAGTTAAGCCCCAAGGTTCAACGTATTGCGTTCTGTTCTGTCTGTCGATATAATTGATTTCAATATTAACAATACTCACATTTATCTGTATTTTTCAACTCAATGAAGTTGTTCATCACCAACAAACAGAAACTTCTGCTTGCCGTCCTGTTTATAATAGGGGGTTCGTGCATGGTTGGTGTTGCAGGATATATTTATCAAATTTACTATAGCCCCATCATGAGCAGTGCTCCGGATGGTAATTCTGTTATCTTGATCCCTCGAGGTTCCACCTTTGACAGCGTTACGGCACGTATCAGAAAAAAGGGACTCCTGCCCTATCCCAGACTTTACGACTATTTGGCGGAAAAATTAAAAGTACATTCCAGAATACAGGCCGGAGAATTTAAAATTCAACACAATTGGAATACCTCTGAGTTGCTGCAGTATCTGATTTACGGGAAAAGCATCCGGCATCGTATTACCATTCCGGAGGGTGAAAATTTTCAGCAAATTGCAGAACGCCTACAGCACGCAAAAATTGCGGATAAAGACGTGATCCTGTCCCTGAAAGAAGATCCGGAGTTATTAGCAAAAACTGGAATTCCGGACATAACCTCTCTGGAAGGATTCTTGTTTCCGGAAACTTATTTTTTTTCACGGGTAGATACAGAGCGACAAATTTTATTAGCAATGATTACTCAATACCGCCAGGTTTTTAATGCTGATTTTCATAAGCGTGCCAAAGAAATAGGAATGAGCGAGTATAAAGTTCTCACCATGGCTTCTATTGTGGAAAAGGAAACCGGAGTTGATTCAGACCGACCAAAGATTGCTTCCGTTTTTCATAATCGACTCAAACGCAGAATGCGGCTCGACAGTGATCCAACAGTAATTTACGGACTGAGTAATTTTAACGGAAATTTGACCCGAAAGCATTTACGAAAACCAACTCCGTATAACACTTACACCAAATACGGATTGCCGCCTACTCCAATTTCTAATCCCGGTCTAGCATCCCTGCAAAGTGTGCTTTATCCGGCAGACAAAAAGTTCCTTTATTTTGTCGGACGCGGAGATGGAAGCAGCAAATTTTCAAAAACACTGCGGGAACACAATAAGGCAGTTTGGTATTTTCAGAAAAACCGCAAGAACCGTCAGGCAATGCGTCGCAAAGCTAAAAAAGCTTCCTCAAAGAAATTATAGTCCCATGTCCTCAGCCCAATCTATTCAACTTGGTGATTCTTCATTCATTCCGTTATTGAAAATGCCGCCTAAAACCAGCAGCAAATTTGCCCTACTTGGTTACTATATCCGGCAGCATTTGTTTTCTTATTCTTTGGGAGTGGTCGCTATTTTAGGTACCAACTGGATTGCTGTCAGTATACCGGAATATGTGCGTTTAAGTATTGATTTGTTAAATAATGATCTCAAGTCAAGGCAGGATTTATTGTGGGAATATATGTTCATCATGCTTGGATTAGCACTTTTAATGATGGTGGTGCGGACACTTTCCAGGATTCTTTTTTTTAATCCAGGACGTGCCATAGAGTGTCAGATAAAAAATGACATGTTCAGAAAATTGATGGCACTGCAAAAAAATTATTTTGATAAAAATCCTTCAGGAAACATAATTTCCCGTATCAATAATGACATCACTGGAGTCCGTATGATTTGCGGATTCGGCCTCATGCAGGCTTTCAATATCATAACTGCGCTTTCAATGACGCCTTTTAAAATGTGGCAACTCTCACCAAATCTCACACTTTACTGCATCATTCCGATTATCATTGTTTTTACAGTAGTGCGCCTGGGCATGAATGTGCTGGTGCGTAATATGAGGGCCCGTATGGAAAGCTTACAGCGTCTTTCCGGTTTTTCTGTTTCATCTCTCTCGGCAATAGACCTGATTAAAACCCCGACAATGCGTGAATGGAGCACGAGGCGTTTTGAGAAAGAAAATCAGGACATGCTTCGACGTTCAATGAAAATTGCCTGGACCCGCTCTTTTGTAATGCCGATGTTAAGTAATTTGGAGCATTTTTTAAAACTCCTGGTTTTGCTTGTTGGTGGAATCATGGTAATCGAAGAAGGCTTCACCATTGGTCAGTTAACTGCTTTTATTGCATATTCTGCATTATTGACATTTCCTTTGATGGGGTTGGGCTGGGTAACAACCATGTTCCAGCAGGGTCTGGTGGGACTGACAAGTATACAGACTGTTTTGCAGCAGGACCTGCCTCGTGCTAACCTTATTTCACTTACGGAGAAAAAACTTAAATCTCTTTTTGCAGAAGGAGGACTGAAAGTAAATAATTTAAGTTACCACTACCCGCAGAGCAAGATAGATGTACTAAGGCACATAAATTTTTCCATCCATCCAGGCCAGGTAATTGGACTACTGGGAAGAATTGGTTCTGGGAAATCGACCCTTGTCAATGGCTTGAATCGTTATTTGGACATGGGTAAGGGGTCCATCTATTTAGGAGACCAGGACCTAGCAACTCTCAGCGACAAAGATGTCCGTACCTGCATCAGAACTGTCACTCAGTTACCATTTTTATTTTCAGATACTGTAGAAAATAATATCAACTTTGCTCTGGAAAATTGGGAATCCGATGACCGGAAATTGTTTCAGAAAATTTTGTACTCAGCAGCTCTTGACAAGGAAGTTGCACGTTTCCCAAAACAGGAAAAAACTGTGGTCGGCGAAAAAGGAATCATGCTTTCCGGTGGACAGAAACAAAGAATCAGCCTGGCACGGGCAATGATGGAACCTTGTGACCTGCTGATTTTAGACAATGTCCTTTCTGCAGTTGACTATGAAACAGAACGCCATCTGCTGAGAGAAATCCACAATCTCCTCAAACCGATTAATAATCAACAAGCCCTGGCAGGAAGCCTGCTTATCGTTTCCCATCGTGTTACATCGATGGAACATGCAGATTTGATTCTGGTCCTTGATAAAGGACAAATAGTGGATCAGGGACAACATGTTGACCTGATTCAACGTACCGGTTATTATCAACAAATGTGGGCACTTCAAAACGATCACAATTCCTGAACAGTGTTGAGAATCCATCTCATTTCGAAACCCAACATCCAACTCTCAAAACTCGTACTTCCCTTTGCTCTCTCTCAAAAACGTTTCCAATCAACTCTGGGATAAGCAGATTCTCAAAAACATTTCCTGGTCCACAGAATTCGGACAAAGCTGGGCGATTCTAGGTCCAAACGGCGCTGGGAAATCAACTCTGATAAAAGTTTTACTGGGGCAAATTCCATATTGCGGTACCATCAAACGTCACCAGGAAATTGAGGATTTTGGCAAAATCGCACATGTTTCACTTGAGCAGCAAAAAATCTTGGTTGCCCGTGAAGAAAAAAAAGACCGCTACGAAGAATACAGCGGAAATGAAGAACATTTTTTAACCGGGCAAGAAGTCATGGATCCGGAAGGTAAGCATCCGGAATCACTTCTCAAGATTGCAGAACAACTTGGACTTTCGTCCTTACTGGGAAACTCTTTGCGCTACTTTTCAAATGGTGAAGTTCGTAAAACTTTGATTGGAAAAGCCCTGCTTTCTGAACCAAAATTGATGATTCTTGATGAGCCTTTTGAAGGATTGGACACAGAATCTGTTCTGTGGCTTAAAAAAGCACTTTCAGATCTTATTAATAACGGATTAGCAGTCTGGTTAGTCAGTCACCGTTTTGAGGAATTAGTTCCGGAAATCACACATGTTCTTTGTTTGAAATCGGGAGAAATTTTTGCTCAAGGTTTACGCTCGCAAGTTTTGATTAATGAAGTGATGGAGGGCCTTTATGACAAAGCTGATCATGAGAGAACTAACTTAAAAACAAACGAAAATTCTGCAGAATTAAATGAAACCCTAATTCAGACTGACTTCTTTGAATCAGTACCTGAAAAAGATAGAAAGCACAGTCTTATCCGGATGAGGAACGTTAATGTTCAATATGGTAAAAAAGTGGTGCTGAAAAATTTTTACTGGTCGGTAGAAAAGGGAGAAAACTGGAAAATTGTGGGTCCAAATGGATCCGGTAAATCGACCTTGCTCAGTTTAATTTGCGGAGATAATCTACAGGCTTATGCAAATGAAATTTATCTTTTTGGGCGTCGTCGTGGTACGGGTGAAAGCATTTGGGACATCAAGCAGAAAATAGGATTTGTCTCCTCTGAGTTTCAGGTACGTTATAGGCAACCTGTCACTGCGTTGAAAGTGGTACTTTCAGGATTTTTTGATTCAATCGGTTATTATCAGCCAGCATCTGTAACACAAAAAGAAAAGGCATTCAGTTTGATGGAACTCCTGGAAATTTCAAATTTTGCTGATCTTGACTTCACGCTTCTTTCGTATGGACAGCAACGACTTATCTTAATTGCAAGAGCAATGATAAAATCTCCACCTTTACTCATTCTTGATGAGCCCTGCCAGGGATTGGATCGTACAAACCGGAACCGCGTTTTAGAACTAGTTGACCTGGTTGGACAAAACACAACAACACAAATACTTTACGTAACGCACGTCGCAGCTGATCAATTAAACTTCCTGCAAAGAGAATTGTGCTTTGAGGCAACTCCCGAAGGCATTTTTCGCCCAATTGTTACATGAGTATCTGCACATGGAATATCTCTGCTTCCCGATCAAAGTAACGATGCAATGGCAAATCCTCCCACAAATGTGCCGATTGCACTGCCTAAATTTGCGAACATGACTACGAGTAAAATTCTGGTGATATTATTTTGCCAAAAACCTCTCAAATGTGTGATATCATCTGCAAGGCTTTCAAAATCCCGTACCTGAGGTTTACGTAAAAATGCTTCAACTAATCCTGCTACCCAACCTGCAGCAACAGCAGGATTGAGAGAAGTAAAGGGAGCAGCCACGAATGCAGTTGCAATTGTTATTGGATGGCCAAATGCAATAGCAGTTCCGAGCGCTGAAAGTGTGCCGTTGATCAAAAACCAGCGCTGAATCATTTCTATGCTAACATCCGTTTCAACAGTAAAAAATCCGTAAGCAACCAACCCTACAATCAGGGTTGGAATACCCCATTTGAGCCAGGTACCAATTTTCCCGGGAGGAGGCACTGTCTCTAATTCAGCCAAATTATGTTCCCACTCCAATTCTGCCGTCAGTCCTTTTACATGTCCGGCTCCAACTACTGCCACAATCCTTTTGCCTTGAGCCAGTTTTATTTTTTCTGCCATAAACTGATCTCTTTCATCAATCAGAATACGTTTCATTTCAGTAGACTGTTCTGCCAGCATCTGCATTGCTTCAGAAAGTGCATCGCTTTCCTTAAGTTTTTCTATTTCTTCCTTGCTGATTTCTTCACGTACAAACAAACTGGAAAGAAGTTGACTCAAGACTTTCATTCTGCCCCAAAATGTCATCCCCCGCCAGGTACGCTGCAGGGTTATTT
>CABXOR010000026.1 GCA_902513935.1 uncultured SAR324 cluster bacterium | reverse complement strand
ACCAAAAGCTTCGTTTGCTATCTTCATCATTTCCTTGCTTGAACTGACAACTTCTTGACCAGATGAAGTAAGTTTTTTTTTAAATATTTTAAAAATTAAAAAGTAACCACCTATTCCCAAAGAAGAAGAAATAATTGTTAAAACAGGATCAGTAATAAACAGAAGTATTATTAACAATATTACAACTGCTGACCTGGTAATAGTTAAGAGCCATGGAGTTATAACTCCTGCAATTACAGCATTAACTTGGATCACTAAAGAGTTTGACAAATCTGCACTATTGCGATTAAGAAAAAATGGATATGGCTGAAAAAGATAATAACTGATCAAGTTTTTGGACAGAGAATAGAATTTGTTCATCGCAAAATAGGCGATGAGCCACTCACTAAGTGCGCGAAAAACGTTCACCGCAATTAAAATAAAAAAAGTTATAGCCCCTAAAATAAGAAAAAAATCTTTATCTGAGGTTAAGCCTAAAAAGTTGTAGATCCATTTAAGGGTTTCATTTGTTCTAATTATCTCAGGGTTTAAAAGAGTAGACAAAAATGGAAAAATTGAGGCTACACCTATCATGTCTAAAATTGCAGTGATGAGAATGATTATCCCAATTCCGAATAGTTGTCTTTTTTCTTTTTGAGAGAGCAAAAACAGAACTCTCTTAATATCTTCTAGCATATTTTTTTAGTATTTGAGTTTTTACTTCTCCATAATAAAGAATCAGCTGGTCTGCTAGTAACAAAAAAGTAACCTGAAAGTTTTGTTAATCTTTAATTTAAAGTGGAATTCTTGAAATACACTTTTAATTCGTCTAATTACTGCCACTTATAATCAGTGGTAATAATTCAAATTTGGTAACCAACAGTTTTTTTCCTATGTTTCATCCTTAAGATAGGCATACTCCATATTCCACCAGTTTGTAATTATCTAGTTGGAGTAATAGACTTTAGTGGGTACCTCTTGGAGAAAAAGTCTAGGGATTGTCTTACGAATTAGGTTGATGGGGCTGTCTAAAATAATTAATAGTAATACTTCTAAAAAATCTAAACAATCTGGTGAGCAAATTATGCATTTACTATGCTTACTAGTAGAAAATAAACTTTGTTACAATAAAGTTAACTTATAAATCTGATTCCAAAACGCTTAATAAATAGGTATCATGGTACTTACCATCCATTAGTTCGGACTCTCTTAATAATCCTTCTACCTTAAATCCACTTCTTAGAAATAATTTGATTGAATCTAAATTTTTTTCAGAGGTATAGGCTTCTAATCTGTGTAATTTTATTTTATGAAAGCAATAATTCCTTAATCCAATTAGTGCTTCCAGTGCTAACCCTTTACTCATATATTATTTTCTCCCTAGGCTGACACCAATAATTCCTAAATTTCTTCTAAAATCTAATGTTGAAAGAGTCAGATTCCCAATATGTAATTTATTCTCTTTAAAAAAGATTCCAATTAGAGCCTTTTCATTCGTATTTTGGAAAGATTTAACATATCCTTTACAGCTTTCCAGAGTCTGAATATTTTCAGAGGGATTTAAATATTTATTTATATCGGGATCGTTTAGCCAATTAACATAATCTATAGAAAGATCCTCTATTTCTAAATTTTTTAAAATTAAACGATCTGTTTCAATATTAACAACTACCATACAAATAAGTCTAATCTAATCTGCCTGCTCTAATCATGTTTAGGGTCTCATCTCCCATATTAAAAAGCATATCAATGATGGAGAGGTATTCCACATGATCATTATATAGTTGAGGATAATGGGTAGGTTGATAGTTTTGAAATTTTATTTCCAAGTTTTCTTTTTCAAACATTGACACATCCAGAAAACTCTCCGCACCTTTTGCATCGTATAGATAGGAAAGCCCCGCTTTCTTGCATAAGTTGATCACTCTCTCTGATTTTCCTAAATTCTCGTCATCTATGTTAAGATCAGAAGCATAAACAAACGTGGTTTTAATGCCTAAAATTTTGCAAATTGTTTGAATTATTTCAACATTGAGGTCTCGTAATAATTCATATTTTTTTTGGTAGATCTTATCAAATTCCTCACAGTAGTTTTCAAAAAAAGGAGCTTTCTGATATTCATGCTGAATGGTTTTCCAGTGCTCAAGTAACGGATTGCTCCTATCATATGAAATCTCAATCTCATAGATCGGAGCATTTCGAGGTGCCTTTTTTACAGGCAAGGATAATTGAATTATTCCCGCAGCACTTTTAATTTTATTCCTCTTCTGCCAACTTTTTCGCACAAACTGAACATGATCATAGATAACAAAGGTATCGGTAGCATCGATCATCTCGAAATACCCAGACCAGGGTAGGTAAGTCGGTTGGAGTATTGAACCTCTCATAATTTAGCACTGCTGTAATTTATTAATGATAAAAATATCTTCAAAGTAACTTAATGCGTCAAACCCACCTATACTCTTAAAGAATTATCTTCGAATTCATTAATAAAGGAGATTGTTTTATGAATTTGCTCTGAAGGAGTTTCAGGTTTTACGAATAAGTTGATGATCTGGTTGGAAATCAGTTCGGAGTTCGGCAGAACTTCTCCGGTTCTAAGTTGATGCAACCCTTTATAATGCGCCGTAATGATGACACCTTCTTTTTTTGCACTTTCAACCAATAAATTCCGATTTCCTTCATATAAGGCTGAATATCGCCAGTAAACAATATTTTCCTTAAATGGAGGTTTGGAAAACTTTTTTTGACTCAGATGTTCATGATAGATTTTTGCGTTCGTATTTCTGATCTTGATTGCTTCTGGAAGAGTATTAAGTTTTCGTTTGATAAAATTTAAGTGTTCGGAGTCCCCTTGATAAGAAAAATAACGATTATTTCTTAAAAATGCCTGAGCTTTTTGAAATAGGTCAACATTCTCAGTAACCAGCGCACCTCCTCCTCCAGCATCAATAATTTTGTCATACCCAAAACTAAATATACTAATTCCCCCAAAACTACCAAATGGCTTTTCATTGATCATTCCTCCCAAACCAAGACATGCGTCTTCAATGAGAAATAATCCATTTTCTTCAGAAAAATTTTGTATTTCTTGAATTTTACAATATCGCCCATACGAGTGTATAGCAATGATTGCCTTCGTCTTTGAGGACATTTCAGATGCTATATTTTCTGTATCCATGCAAAAATCTTCTTTGCTGACATCTGCTAAAACAGGAGTAAAACCAGCAAGGTTTATAGCAAACAATACAGCGGCACAACAAATCGAAGGTATAATGACCTCCGAGTGAGGAGGTATACCAGAAGCGATCAAGGAAGCAATGATAGCAGTGCTACCGGAACTGGTCGGCAAAACAAATTGTCTTTGCGTTAACGTTTGTAATTCTTCTTCAAATAAAGCAGTCATGTGTAAATTCTTAGATCTTTTCTATAGTGGGCACATTTAAAGTGTTCGGATTGGGAGAGAATTTCAACTTTATATCCTTGTTGTTCAACAGTTTGTTGTAGCTTTACTAAATCATAGAAAATCCACTGAGAGTACCTTTGAATAATAGGAATTTTCTTTTCGTACTCCAAATTACTGCCACCCTTAATATCATTTTCATAATTTTGATCCAACATATCGCCGATCAAGATAACCCCACCCTTTTTACAAACTCGAATCATTTCCTGTATCGCATTGATCGCATATTCCTCATCAGGAAAGTAATGAAAAATGCTATAAGAGAGAATCCTGTCAAATTGATCATCCGCAAATTTGAGGGTAGTGGCTTCACCTTGCTGAAATTTACCATCAGGAATAAGTTGTTGAGCGGCTTCTACCATCTTAGGAGAAAAATCGACCCCATAAACCGTTGTAAAGTTTTTTTTAAAATGACTTAATACTAACCCATTCCCACAACCAATATCTAGAATACTGGGTAGCTGATTGGGGATACTCAGTTTAATGGTTATGTCAGTGATCAGTTCTGCCAACTCTGAGTTGTCTACCGTTCTACATACCTGATGACAAGGGTTATCGGTGCTATCTGCTTGATCATCCCATTCTGTTTTTTTTATTTCAATTTGATTCATGAAAGACTAAATTTTTTAATTTATGATTGAATCAACAAAATTTTGAGTAGAGTTAAGGATAAAGTTCTCATTGCAATGAGCCACCATCGTTTTCCTCAAAGAAAAAGAACTCAACCGAGTAATATCATTAATTATTTTCTGTTTTTCAAAATCAACAGCCATCCCTAAATCGTAGGTCAATCCTGCTTCTGCAAAGGATTGTGCTTCGGCATAGACGTCAGAGGTTTGTGTTAGAGAGGCATTGGGAATGCCGCAGTATGCACACTCATATTTGGTCAAGCCTCCTCCAGTAACCACCATATCAGCATCTGCTAAGTAAGTTTCTATTTCTGGAATAACAGGCAAACAGGAAATATCATTAGAATGTAAGGTCTCAAAATGATTGTTTGAAGGTTTTGAAGTGATGAGGTTGATTTTGATATTACTAAACATCTCATCCAAACTGATAATGACTTTTTCACCGACATTGTAATGATCTGCTCCGCCAATAAAGATCACAATCTTTTCTATCGTTTCATTCAGGTATTTCTCATTTTTAATGCGAATAGATTTTAGTTCTTCTCGGACCGGAAAATAGGATACCCCCAAACATACTTTTTTAGATAGATAACTAAATTTGTGTGCCTGAAAACAAAAATTAACCGTTAAATCCACCTCTTCTAAGTTAAGGTCATTGAAATCATCTATTTTGACAAATTTAAAACTTTGATTTGAAAAGCAATCTATATAATCTTGCTCAATTAGGTAGCTATCCAGGACGAAATAGTCATACTCCTTAGCTATGCCTAATTGATACTTATGATCATTGTTTAATCGGGGCGGAATTAAAATCTGATCAATCTGGTAGTTTTTTAATAAGTTAGTGGCAAACTCATTAAAGTTACCGAAAAAAGATAAATCGGCACTTGGATATTTTGTTTTGATTCCCCTTGCCAAGTTAAGACACCTAGAAAAATGTCCAAAACCATTTTTTTGATCAGCATCGCATCTAAAAAGGAATCGTTTATTCACACTAATTGGTAAAGATAATAGGTTTTTGTATTGATTAAAAAGTTTTAATATTTTTCCTAAAACTCATTAAGCTTCATTGTCCTCTAGAATAGTTATTGATTAACCGATTCATCTTTTCCCAATGAAATCAGTAATCCTTCATTCCTAACAATGCTGGTATTCAACCGGAATATTTCAGGATGTAGATCCAAGAAAGATTTAACTTTTTCCACAGTAAATATTTCTGAAGGTTTCAGAGAAATGCCGTTAATAATGGCCTCAATCACTTGGAAATCTTCTGGTTCATCTAAAGTAAATCGATATTGACTATCATCCGTTTCATTTTGAACTTCAATGACTTTGTAGTGGTCTTTTCGATTATATAAAAACAAAGAGACATGCTCTCTTTCCGATTTTAATTTTGCTTTCTGATGTGCCTCTATTATCGCTGATAGAGAAAATATTTCACAATCTTCTCCTTCCGCAAAAGTTAGCCCTGTTCCTACTACATCGGCTTTTTCCTTAAGATATAAATCAATGATTTGATCGCAAATAGCAGGATCAAGCAATGGGCAATCTCCTGTAATTCTTAGAATATGTTGGAGATTATACTCGGTTGCAGCTTTATAATATCTTTCCAAAACATCATGTTCTGATCCTCTAAAATAAGCTATCTGATGTTTTTCCGCATATTCCACAAGAGGATCGTCTTCTGAGTTGATAGTCGTTGCTAAAATGATCTTGTCTAATTTCTGAATCCGTTGAAGTTGAGCGAATAAGTACTCAATCATGGTTTTTCCTCGAACGGCCATTAAAACCTTTCCAGGAAGTCTACTCGAAGTCATCCTTGCTTGTACAATAGCACCAATCATCTATCTCCCTAACTTATTCAATTACATTCCAGGAAAGTCGATCTCCTTTTTCCAAGTCCCTGTTTATCTTTTTACCCAAAACATCATCCAGGTACTTTGGGTGTAATCCAAAACCTGGACGTACCGACTTTACATTGTCCAAATTTAATTTTTCACCCTTTTTTATTGCTTTAGAAATATAGAGTGATCTCCGTACCCAACTATTTTTTTGGGATTCAGGAGTTGGATCATAGGTCACTTTTCCTAATGCTTTTTCCACTTTTCTTACTTCATCAACCATTAGCTTAAACTCTTCAGGAATCAACGAAAAAAAATCGTCAACAGAGCCATCATCTCTTGCCAAGGTAAAATGCTTTTCAATCATCTTTGCCCCAAGGCTTACAGCAGCTATGGGGACCCCTACACCAAGAGTATGGTCAGAAATACCGACTAAACAATCGAACATCTCTGCCATATGAGGAATGGTTCGCAAATTAAGTTCATCAGGAGGGGCAGGATAAGCGGTTGTACACTTCAATAGAACAATTCCAGGGCACCCCTGGCCCTTAAGAGTTTTGACTGCAAGTGCTATATCTTCTAGATTCGCAACCCCAGTAGAAAGAATGACCGGTTTTTTGGTTGCTCCAATTTTTTGGATTAATGGAATATCTGTAATTTCTGGAGACGCAATTTTATAGGCAGAAACATCTAAACTTTCCAAAAAATCGATCGCTGAACAATCGAATGGGGAGGAAAACACATCCAGCCCTAATTTTTTACCTTCCAAGATAAGACCTTCATGCCACTCCCATGGGGTATAAGCCTTTTCATAAAGTGAAAACAAAGTTTTATGAGATTCCCATGGATTTTCAGAAGGAATTAGAAAGTCATCTTTATCAGAATCAAGGGTAATGGTATCGGCTCTATAAGTTTGTAACTTAATGGCATCTACTCCGCATTCTTTTGCGGCATGTATGATAGCAATAGCTTTGTCAAAACTGCCCCCATGATTGGCTGACATTTCAGCAATAATATAAGTTGGGTTCGAATGACTGAGTAACTTGGAACCCATCTTTATTTCCTGCATGCGAATCTTATATAAAATGGTGAATGTTTCAAAAATTTATTTAGAAATGACAGGAGGCCATAAAACTGGATTTAAGATGTTTTCATCAATATTTGTAAACATTGTTTTAATCTTTGGGATTAAAGCAGGAGAATAGGTCTTGCCCCAAGATTCCAAGTTTTGTTTTAACTGAAAAATATGTTCTACACCTAAAACCATCCGAGCATCCGGCATTTCCATTTTCAAATACCCCAAGGCAATTTCCTGCAAGGTTAATCCTGTTTCCAGCCTTAATTGGTTAAGTCGCTGAAGAACTGGTTTGGCATAACCCATATTATCTGGAATCTTATCAAGAGACATTAATATCAATCCCTGAAGAAAGGCGCTACGAATATAAACCTGTTTCCCTTTTTCTTGAGCAGTTTCGAAAACACCTGCTTCTTCAAAACGTCGGTCAAGAATATTGGATGGAAGCTGAATCAAATAAATTCCATCTGAATTTAAAGCTTTGATTGCAGCCGTTGGAGAATAAACCGAAACCCCCAAATATTGCACTTTACCAGAATCGATAAAAGTCTGACAAATTTCTTTTAACCCCTTTTCCCATAAAATCATCGTTTCCTGATGATGCAGGAGCATCCCATAGAGCTTTGCTACCTTCAACGCCTTTAAGGAGGCATCAAGAGTATTCCACATTACATCATGATTTAAATGATCTAAGCTAGGATCAAACTTACTGATTACCCGAACTTTTTCTGTAATCTTCAATGCGGAAAAAGCGTTTCCTAAAACGCTTTCACTAATGCCATACCCTTGTGCTGTGTCAAATTCGTGAATACCACTCGTCCAAGCTTCTCGAATAATATTGGTTGTCAATTGTTGATCAGGCTGTCCTGTTATGTTTGCAATTCCATAGGACATTCCCAATTGCGCTGTCCCTAAAACAAGACGTCCATTTAAAGCATCTGGCATGGTCAAAGCCATCATAAATTAGGTTAGACGTTTAAATCCACTTCCTGAAGGTTTTCCTTTCAGGTGGGTCTCTAGAGTTCCATTCTCTAACACCTCTCGAATAAAAGAGAAAGATTCGTCTACAGCCTGAATATATTTTACAACATGTTCTGATTGATGAGCGACCATTGCATAGAACAGATTCGAAGCCAAAAAACCTTTTTCAAGCATTAGTTGGATAAAGAGTGCTTTTACACTCAGTGCATTCTCATATTCAAAAGTAAAGTGGCTCAACGGAGGAATTCCGCTGACTTGAATCTTCAATTCATTTTGTTCACCACAACGCCGCCATCCGTCTTGAACTTGCTGACCAATCGCCGTTAAACAAGCCCCTGCATTCACTTCCTTATGCTTTTTGATACAAGCTAATGCTGCCACTGGCCCGATTCTTTCTGTCCAACAAGTACTACTAATAAAAGTTTTTTGGACGGTATCCATCACAGATGAATTCCCAATAATTGCACCGATGGGATAGCCATTGCCCAACGCTTTCGAAAATACGGCTATATCTGGCTCCAACCCTAAATTCAGATGAGCCCCCCCCGTATTGGTTCGAAAACCTGCTGAAATCTCGTCGATAACCAGCACAGCACCAATGTCATCAGCAATGGAACGAACCCCTTCTAAAAATGCTGGGTGGGGTTTCTCACTTCGAATCGGTTCCATGACGATTGCAGCTATATCCTGACGATTTTTAGATACAACCGCCTCCAATTCCTGAAGTTGATTGTAATGAAATGGAATAGCCGTTCCTGATAATCCGCTAGGAACCCCAAGAGGACTCAAACCAGGAAGCAAATGATCATCTAATGCCTCTTCTGAATTTAAATTAGCTGCAAGATACCAATCGTGCCATCCATGATAACCGCAAAACGCGATTTTATCTCGACCCGTGTGAGCTCGCGCTATTCTAACAGCAATTGCCATAGATTCACCTCCTGTACGAGAAAAACGAACCATCTCCGCCCAAGGATGCAATTCGCACAATAACTCAGCTAGTTCAACTTCTTCAGGACAGTTAAGAGAGCAGCTGGTTCCATTTGATATGGCCTCCAAGATTGCCTGATCAACATCCGGATCGGCATAGCCGAGAACATTGGCGCCTATGCCGCTAATACTCATATCAATATACCGATTTCCATCCAGATCCCAGACTTCAACCCCATCTGCTTTTTGGTAATAAGCTGGCCATATGCCCTCTGCGAACATATCGGGTCGTTTTGATAACAATTGAGTCATGCCTGGGATTCTATTCCTGGCTCTTTCCTGCATTGCTAAACTTTTTTGTATACTCATCTGTTCCCTCTACATGTATCTTTTATAGTTTCAATAACTTTTGTGACATCATTATCGCTCATTGCGGGATAAAGCGGAATTGACAGACATTTTGCAAAATAGTTTTCTGCTTTTGGATAGTCACCCCATTTTGTCCCGAAATTTGTCAGGTAATATGGATGAGTATGAACTGGTATATAGTGAATTTGAGTCAATATATTTTCTGCTTGTAGGGCTTCTTTAAAATTATTTCTCGTCCTGCCTGCTTTTTCATAATCAAACAGAATGACATATAAATGGAAATTGGATTGGCAGTCTTTTGATTCAAACGGTATTTGCAAAAGAGGGATACTTTGTAATTCATTATTATAGCGGTCTACAATTTCCCGGCGACGATTCCTGAAAGTTGAAAGTTTTTTCAATTGAGAAATTCCCAACGCACTCTGAATATCCGTGATTCGATAGTTGTATCCCAAATTAATCTGCTCATAATACCAAGGACCCAGATTATTTTTTAAGAGATCGTGATCCCTGGTGATACCGTGGCTACTGAATAGCCGAAGTCTTTTGTCAATGTTTTCATCATTGGAAAGAACTGCTCCTCCCTCTCCAGTTGTAATGTGTTTAACCGGGTGAAAACTAAAAACGGTCATGTCCGAATATGTGCACGATCCAACATTGGTATTCCTATACACAGAGCCTAAAGCATGACTTGCGTCTTCAATAATGTAAATTTTATGGCCATATTTTTTTTCAGCAGTCTTAACAAGTTGGTGAATACTTTCCATATCGGCGCTCTGCCCCGCAAAATGAACCGGTATTATTGCTTTAGTATTCGGTGTAATCCTTTTCTCGATCTCTTGCGGAGATATATTATATGTTCTTGCATCAATATCTGCAAATACAGGTTTTGCCCCGCAGAATACGGCACAGTTTGCAGAGGCTACAAACGTGTTTGGAGATGTAATCACTTCATCACCAACCGTAACACCTGTGGTTAGGCATGCGATGTGAAGCGCGGATGTCCCTGAATTTACAGCAACCGCATGACCCGCACCAGTGACGTTTTTTAGTGCTTCTTCAAAAGCTGTTACTTTCGGTCCCTGAGTTAAATTCTGTGATGTTAGAACTTCCTCAATTGCCAAAATATCTTCGGCGTCTATCCATTGCCGACCATAGGGGATATCATTGAAAATGTTCTTTGACTGCTGGTGGTTTGTTTTAATATCAGCAGGTAAACCTTTTTGATAGTCGCGATAAAACTGCTCCAAAGAAAAATCGATTGAAGGAAGTTGAAAACCCAATGCTTTTTCTATTTTGTCAACACTCAAGGAGAGATCTTTACTTCGTTTGGCTTTGAAATTATGCTGATCTATAAAAATTGAGTTTATTAGATTTCTATCAAACCCGAACATGTCCGCCAGTTTTACCGCAAAATCAAATTTGGAACAAGAATCCCGGCTTCCGCAATTATACACCCCGGCTATATTATTTCTAATTGATGTATCAATAATCCTGGCTAATTCAAAGGTGTAGATTGTCGAAAAGAATGCATCTTTAAATCCTCTGATTTGATTCCGTTGCTTAAGTTCATGAAGTATCCACTCTCCCAGGCTGTTTTTGTCCTGGATATTCCAGCCGAAAATGTTTGTCCTGAGGATGAGAGAATTTGGGATATCAACTACAACATTCTCCCCTTGAAGTTTTGTCTTTCCGTACACGTTGCAGGGTCCTGTGATTTCTTCTGTGTGTTGAGAGCCTTCGTTTTCACCATAAACAGAGTCTGTTGAAATGAAAATAAATTTAACACGAGAATCCTTTTCGATACAATCCAAGAGATTTTGTGTTGAGTTGACATTCGATGCCGTTGCTTCCTCCGGGTTTTCCTCACAATAATCGACTTTGGTCAACGAAGCACAATGTATTATGATATCAGGCGAAAACTGCGAAATTAGTCTTTCAACCTGGTCTTTTTTTCTTAAGTCGACCAATTCAAAACTAACTCCTGGGATTACAACTGGATTTTGATGACTAAGCCCTAGAACTTTGAATTTATCCCTGAAATAAAGCGACAGGTTATTTCCCAACAAGCCACTCACCCCAGTGATCAGCATTTTTGAAGGTATCATTTTACAACTAATTCACGGTTTAAATTTAAAATTCCCTGATTTTGTTCCGGATTACTTACTGTTTACAACAGATCCTAATTCTGACTCCATCCATTTTTGAAGCGTCTCAACACTCATCCATTCTGTATTGGTATCACTCGCATAACTGAATCCTTCCTGACATTTCTTGCCACCATTAATTCGCTGGGATTCCCGTGAACAGTTGTAGATTGATGGTAATATCTTATAGTAATCCTCATACTCAAATGTATGAAATGAGTCTTCTGTGCTTATCATTTGTTCATGCAGTTTTTCGCCAGGTCTAATGCCAATGATTTTATGCTTTGCATCAGGAGCAACGACCTTTGCCAGATCAACAATATTCATTGAAGGAATTTTTTTCACATAAATTTCTCCTCCCATTGAATCCTCAAAAGCGGAGAAGACAAGCTCAACTCCTTGTTCAAGTGTGATCATGAAACGCGTCATTCGCGTGTCAGTAATCGGAATTTCACCCGTATCTTTCAAAGAATGAAAAAAAGGAATAACAGAACCCCGACTCCCCATTACATTCCCATATCTGACAACTGAAAAACTAGTCAGATGCTCTCCAGAATAGGCATTTGCCGCAATAAACACTTTATCGGAAGCCAGTTTGGTGGCCCCATATAAGTTGACCGGATTACACGCCTTATCTGTACTTAGTGCGACTACCTTTTTTATCTTTTGATCTATACAGGCATCAATCAGGTTCATTGCACCGTTTATATTGGTTTTAATACATTCGAATGGGTTGTATTCTGCCGTAGGAATAATTTTTGTCGCTGCAGCATGGACAACATAGTCAATGCCATCAAGGGCTCGAAATAGCCTTTCTTTATCTCTGACATCACCAATTAAAAATCGAACCCGATCATCACCATTAAATAATTTAGCCATTTCCCATTGTTTCATCTCATCTCTGGAAAATATGATCAGCTTCTTCGGATTATATTTTGCGAGAGTCATGGGAACAAATTTATGGGCAAAAGAACCAGTCCCACCCGTTATTAATATCTTCTTATCTCTTAACATATTGTTCCTTTTGGAAAATGTTGACTCAATTTGATTACAGGTTTCAGGAAGCAGTAAATTGTAACTCGTTTCAAATTAGCAATAAAGAAACGATAATAACAAATGTCTTAATCAATTGAAATTTTAGTCCTTATAGTGGACCCTAAAAACGTTAAGGCGCAAAGAACTACAAATTCTAAACTGGGTGCTACTTACTCACGCAAAGATCCTAAGGCGCAAAGCGGTTATTCAGGGAGGTTGTTTACTATTCTTTGGATACCGTCATTTATTAGTGGGGTTCCGAAGTTTATTAACAACTGTCTTGGTTCACTTGAAATACGAAATATTGGCATATCGTTTATAATTGGTTACCATACCCTAAACCAATTGAAAGAGATGCCTTATGTCCAGACGTCCACGTCGCAAATTTTCAGAAGTTCAAAAAACAAAAGCAGTCCTGCCTCACTCCCAAGATGGAGTTCCAGTATCACAAGTATGTGAGAATCTGGGAATACATCCAAATCAATATTATGAATGGCAGAAACAGGCCTTTCTAATTCAAAGCAGGGCGCTGTTGTCTCAAGCAAAGACAAAAAGGCAGGGGTGTGATGCTGGGTGTATTTTTTTGCTACCGCGAAATACACGAAAAAGACACGAACAAAAAAAGTTTTTGGGATCGCTCCGCTATTTGCGTCACGTAAGTGTTCCGCATTAAAATGAAACAACTGTCTTTAATAAACTCAGATTGGATTAGTGAAAAAACAGATTGAAACCAATCAACTGTCTATCAAAATCTAAGTTATACTAATAAATCATCCCGAACTTGATACGAGAAATTTAACATCAATCAGTTTTTTTCACAGGGGTTGAAGTAATTCCCATGGATTCCGGATCAAGTCCGGAATGACAATGTCATGTTAATATTTAAAATCATAAGTCTAATTTCACAAGAAGATTAATCGTGAAAATAATGTCATCCTGTCTACAAAAACATTATTTCAATCTGTTAGTAACCAATTGATAGACTGCGTCTATTTCCAACTGTACCTGATGCGGTTCAACGTCTATCATCACTGACCCAGGAATCGCATCCACGTGGATGTGCAGTTTTTTGCGGTCTCGCCTGTCAATCACACCTCGTAAACCGGTCAACGGGCCTTCGCGTACAAAAACGACATCGCCAACCTCAAAATCTGTTCCAAAAAAACAGGCCCCCACGTGTTTTTCTAGCAAACGGACATTTTCAATCTGGTCTTCCGGAACAGGAGTTGGTCCACTGGGGCTTTTCAAAATCTCAACCACCCCAGGTGTTTTTAGAATTTCCAAATAACATTCTGGATTGTGCAGGGTGCGAACGAACATGTATCCATTAAAAATAGGCCGTGTCAAAACCTTTCTGCGGTCCCTGCGAATACTCAATGCCTGATAAGTTGGATTGAGGACCTCAAATTGTTTTTGGTGCAAACCCACGTGTACCAAGCGCTCCGCCTGGGAGCGTACCCGGAGTACATACCAGCTTTTTTCAGTACAATATTGCATAATATTTTCAGAATGAACGTCGATGCAAATTATTCATGAAAAAAAACCCAGTGCTGATTTTTCTGCAATCCCTGCTGAGCCAGCAATTCAGCAAGCGGAGCCCGATGCTCCAACGATGCAAGCAGAATCAGTTCGCTGGATTTCAGTTCCGGCAAGATCGGATTCTCGCTTTGTTCAGGATTATCCAGCAAATCTTTTTCCGGAATCACAGAAAGCAGTTCAATCTCAAATCCGGAAAAACAGAAACTGAGGACTTCAGTCAAATCATTCTCTCCACACAGATGAATCCCACGCACCCCTTTTTTAGACAGGTTGCGCAAATGTTCATCCCCCTTGCTTTTTAATGCACGAAATGAGTTAAGGGTGCGGTGCAGGTAGGAGAGGCTGAGACGGCTTTTTTCCAGTGCTCCCTTTGGAGTGAGAAAATAAAGCCAGCGCCGTGGTTTGACTTGCTGGGCTCGAATCCAGCCTTTTTTGAGCACTCTTTGAAAATAGGTATTCGTCAGCCCCAAAGAGACATCCAACTCCCGAGCCAGCTGGCGCTGATTTATCCCAGGGCTGCTCTCAACAGAATTAAACAGAGTCAGTGTACGGAGTTCTTCAGGTGTCATCTTGAAAAAGATCCTGATTAGAGTGATTTAATATTCAAGATAAAGATGTTCAAATATTGAACATGATAAACCAATGAAAAATATTGTCAAGCAATTTTTTTAAATTTTATTTATCTTCCTGCTTGTCTTGCATTGTAATTTAAGTTAATTTTATGTAGGAACTATTTCGTTCAAGGATATACAGAAAAAGTTTAGTGATACTAGAATGGATATTGGATTTAAATTTTTTCTGATGTAGAAAGAAGATACATTTTGTGGGAACACTCCTGAATTTCCTCTTCCGCGGGAATGACAAAGAAATGAAATCCCATAGAAAAGTTTTTAGGACAATTATTTTGAAAAAAATATTTTAAACAAGTTTCGACAAAACACTTTAAAGAGGATCTATGCAAAAACCTTTTTATCTATTTTTGTTGTTCCTGTTGTTTATGGGAGGTTGCACAGAAGAATCTCGAAATAAAATTTTCAAGCAGGCAGATAATGTTTTAGGAAAGAATCTGCGGGTTTCTTATGTTGCTGACAGCGGAGCTATTGTAAAAAGCTGGACAGTGCAGGACGGAAAAGTAACAACGCACAAAGATGAACAGGGGTCCACAAGCGGATATTACTATTTCTGGAGCGTTGAAAGCGGATATGTTCAGGTACCAATTGTACGGACAATTGTCGAAGAAATTAAGTAGGACTTAAAAATAATCTCTTTTCATCCAAAACTTGATCCTGGATCCAGATTCTAGATCGAGCTGCATACACGATTTGAAATATCGCATCTGGATTCCTACTTTCGAGGGAATGATAATTTATTATTCAAATGGATTGTTGTAGTGCATCTGATTTTAGCTGCTTTTGGGTAAATTGTGTGAGGGCTTTATAAATATCTAGAAATCCTCGTCGATTAAATCAATCTCATCTCCAAGTATTAAATCATCTTCCTGCAAACCTTCAATGCCGCTTAAGTCTTCATCATGATAACTATCAGCAGAATCTACCAAAGTTTCTTCCACCGGAATACCATCTGCCACAGAATCAATATCTACAAATTCTCCATCATTTTCATAAGTATCAGTGCGGCTCAAATGCACCAAAATACTTTGGGCAATTGCAGATAAATGGATGGGGCGGGTCAAGTAATCCAGGGCACCTGCATTCAGGAACTGCAATCGTCTTTCTAAATTGACAGGTCCAGAAAGACAAATATAATGGACCTCTGGGAATTGATCTTTTGTTTGCTGCATAACTTCCAAAGCGTCAGGATTTTCAACTGCTCCCGTTTCAATAATAACCAAATCCATTGGATCCAACTTTAGCAACCGCCAAAGATTTTGTCTTTTGGTTACGCAATCAACCTCCATTCCTGCACGCTCGATTAGGTAGCGCTGCAAAAGCTCAGCCTGTTTCTTTTCTACTGCAAAGATCACCACCTGCGTTCGGGCAAAACTGAGTGGACTCAGGTCACCCTCAGTAAATTTGTGCAGAAAGTCCTCCTCCAAAATAGAACCCTCGGAAGCAATTGTTTCTTCATTCAACTCAACTTCTTCGAAATGCTCCAAACCGACCTCTTCAAGTTCAGGTAGTTCTACGATCTCAGCAGTTTCAATATGCGCATCTATATTTTCTTCTTCCTCCTCTTCCAATCCCAACAAATCTGTTAAATCGTCATCTTCCAGATCAATCTCAAGTGCATCTTCCGTTAGATTTTCATCTACTTCAGCTTTTGTTTCCTGATTTATTTCCTCTTCAGTTACCATTTGGGGTTCCTTTCCATTAGCGTCTCTTGATGGGGCCAATCAGCCGATTCTGTTATTTACTTGTAATGTTCGCAAAATTTATTAAACTTAATTATATCATTTAATAAGTGAAAACTCTCCTGTCCTGCCTTTTCGATTAATTCTTTAATTAAAGTGAGATGAGACTGCGATTGTGATAAATATCTTTGATCTGGTGAGAAATATTTAATCCGGACTATTTTTTCTCCCCGTCGCGGGAATCAAAGCGATTAGTTATTTTCATGCTGTCCTTTCCAGAGACAGTCAATTCCCTAACGGAAAGAGAAATACGATTGTCCTGATTCAGCGCCTCCCAGTATTTTTCAGCAATTTGTTCTGCATCACCTTCCAGCGGAAGCAGAATTGGTTCACCCTTGAAAGAGGGAAGCGGATTCCCGTCGCCCATGTATGTGGTCAGGCAATATCCAAATCCAGCTCCAGTTTCATTATAGCGATAAAAATGATAGACAGACTGCTCTGCCGAAAAATCACTTTTACTGATTTTGGCCAAAGTCACTGATGATTTTTTTTGCTCTATCATTCCGGAAATACGGGGTGTAAAATTCGGTGCATCCGGTTCATGTTTTTCCTTGTGCAGTGAATCGTAAAAACTTTCACCCTGCATAAAACCTTCACAAATTGTATCGGTCTGACTTCCGTTTGTGACAACTACACAATCATCGACATCACGAACGGCGTTGTAAATAATTAGTGACGGATCTTCCTCCAGAGAAGGATCGACGACTTCAGTATGTAATATTCCGTTTTCGTGCCTGAAAATTCTATTTCGACTGTTTGAACTGCGGCCCATAATCCAGTATATAACAATCCACGAATTCTTCTGGTTGCGGCCGATCACAATCCCGCGTCCCGGATAGACGTTTTCTACAATGTGATTCTTGAAATTTTGTCTGGCTGTTTCTCTGGTCAACTCAGTATTCGTAAAGTTCAAATTGTTCGCGGTGCAAATCATCAGATAATTTAATGGTAATGCTGCGGCCCACTTCATTTTCCAGCGTTTTGAGGGCTTCCTGTTCTTCCTCCTGGATATATTTAAAAACATCTGAGTGCAAAAATATTGCAACAGATCCTTTTGTGTTTCTACGGCAGCTGCGACGGACTTCGCGGAAAGCTTCATAACAAACTGTGGACGGAGATTTTATCTGGCCTGTTCCATCACAATACGGACAAGGGTCACACAGATAGCGGTTCAGGTTTTCGCGATCACGCTTGCGGGTCATTTCGACGAGG
Organism: uncultured SAR324 cluster bacterium; assembly: GCA_902513935.1. The sequence continues at coordinate 8,359 of CABXOR010000026.1, read as the reverse complement.
CCCATCTCACTTATTTGCAGAATTTTGCTGCGTGCCTTATCAGAACGAAGTTGGTCCTTCAGGGTCTGATAAACAATTTGCCGGTGCTGCTGTGTCTCCATATCAATGAAATCAATAATAATAATTCCGCCAATATTTCTCAGCTGCAGCTGGTAAACGATTTCCTCAGCAGCTTCAATGTTTGTACGCAAAATTGTTTTTTCATGACTTTCCTTACCGACGAAGCGTCCTGTATTCACATCAACTGCAGTTAATGCTTCAGTCTGATCGATTACAAGGTGACCTCCGGAGCGCAGCCAGACTTTGTTCCCGAGAGCGCGGTCAATTTCATTTTCGATTCCGTAATGATCAAAAACAGGTTCTGCTTTAGTATAATTTTCAATTACAGACCCATATCGCGGCAAGTAAGAGCGCACAAACTGACGAACCTTATTAAACTGACTTTTGTCGTCAACAACCAACTTGCTGATATCTGCTGAAAAAAGATCACGAATCGTTCGGAAAATCACATTCAGATCTGAATGCAGAAGCGAGGGAGCAGGAAGTGTTTTATATTTTTCCAGAATATCATTCCAAATAGAAACCAGATAATTGATGTCAGAATGCAAATCTTCTTCACTGTGTCCTTCTGCAACCGTCCGGATGATGAATCCAGCATTTTCCGGACGTAAACGGTCCACAATCTCCCTCAATCTCTCACGTTCTTTTTCCTGATTTATTTGACGGGAAACCCCAAGAGTTTTTGTAGCAGGCAAATAAACGAGATTCCTCCCAGGAATTGAAACATGACTGGTTATGCGGGCACCCTTTGTACCAATTGGACCCTTTGAAACCTGCACCAAAACGTCCTGTCCTTCTTTAATCAACTGACCAATCTTTTGTTGTTCTAAATTATTATTAGGAGTTTCCCCAAAAATTTCATTTTCCGGAAGAATGTCATCAATATGTAAAAATGCCGCCCTCTCAGAACCAATATCAACAAAGGCAGACTCCATTCCAGGCAGAACATTCAATACCTTTCCCTTGTAAATATTGTCCACAAGACGTATCGTTTTTTCGCGTTCGTGATAAAGCTCTGATAGTTCTCCACCTTCAATCACGGCAACCCTGGTTTCGTGAGAAGTGTGATTTATAATAATTTCTTTTGCCATTAAATAGTTTATGAGTTTCGAATTATGATTTCTCTCATTTCCTGCACTGCTTGAGAAATACCAACAAAAATCGCCCGACTGACAATGCTGTGTCCTATGTTCAATTCACGTAAATGCGGCAGGCCGCAAATACGCTGGGTATTGATGTAATTAAGTCCGTGTCCGGCATTTACCTGTAGTTTTTCCTGATGTGCCAATTCTGCTGCAGAAACCAGACGCTGATATTCCCTGTCCAGTTCTTCAGAATTTTCTGCATTTGCATAACAGCCAGTGTGCAGTTCAACATCCTCAGCACCAGCTTTTTGACTTGCCTTGATTTGTTCTGCATCCGGATCAATGAATAAACTCACCCGGATTCCCACATCCCGGAGTTGGGCTATTCCTTTATGCATAATTTCTGCTGTACCGGCAATATCCAGTCCTCCTTCCGTAGTCACTTCCTCCCGTTTTTCAGGAACAAGGGTCACGATATCCGGACAAATATCCAGTGCAATAGCAAACATTTCTGCTGTTGCAGCCATTTCCAGGTTCATTCGAGTTTTAATGGTTTCCCGTAAAATCCGGACGTCCCGGTCAATAATATGTCGACGGTCTTCACGCAGATGAATTGTGATACCATCCGCTCCAGCCAGTTCTACTAATCCTGCTGCGGTAACAGGATCCGGTTCGCTGATTTGACGGGCCTGCCTGACAGTCGCCACGTGATCAATATTAATGTGTAAAGCAATCATTTTTTTGGTTTACAGTTCTTTACTGTATTCAAAGTTCTTTCAAACAAATTCAAAATTCAAAAACTGCTGCCGATTTTTTTCTGTTATTCGTTAAATGACTGCTGCCAGTCGTTTAGTTTCTTTCATTTTTAACCCAAACTGAAACTATAGGCCACTGTTGAAGGACGGTTATTCCATCCGGTTTTACAACTTTTGGAGTTACTTTAGGATACTCTCCGGGTTCAAATGTTGAAAGATCAATTTCACCATAAAGTTTATTCAGATTTAAACCCTCAATCAAATCTTCAGGACCTTCAACGAAAACATTGAAAGTACTAGGATTTATTACACTGACATAATCCATGTTCCGTAAAAAAACCGGAATTTTGGAAAATCGTTTCTTGATCGGCAAACTGTCGATAGTTATTTCTGCAGAATAAAAATCAACATTCTGATTGATGATTTGCACATTCCCTCTTGGCAAATCCAAATCAACCCGCATTGTGACACTTTCTTTAAGTCCTTCCAGCTCAATTTCATGAGCAGAAACATAGTCGAGTTTTTCCAGTACTGAGCGTGGCCCGCGCATTGTAAGGGAGTCCGGAATGATTATGATTTTCCTCATCAGGTACCCCTTCTGTGGAGTACCCTGATAACGTGGTTTTATCACAAAAGATTTTTCAATCAACTCCTCTATTCTAACCGTGATTTGTGAAGGATGAATGCGTGTTATCTCTACCTTCACCGGTGATAAAATGTGATTCTCAGTCAGCACATACGAAAGCGTTCCTTCCTGCGCTTTGTCGAGATCAAGAACAGCCTGGATCTCCTGAGGATTAAATGCATCCCTGCTGTTGGTGTGTACCACTATGTTGACCTGCGGCGGATCGGAAGTGACCTGAAAGGACGGAGAAACATTTTTGAAAACAACCGGAGCATAAAAACTCATTTGAATAGGTTCTCCAGATTTCCGGGCAAGAAACCAGACAAAGACAGCTAAAACAACTGCAAGCACTTTGAAGTAGACATTTATTCGCATCTGTCAACCTTTGTTTGTTTCTACAGGAGTATTATCCGGAGTTTTAAAATCATCGGACGTTTCCTTGGTATTTTTTGTTTTCTTCAACTTAGTTTTTATATAGGTGTCTTTTGTTTCCTTTTCCTTGATGGCACCAGGAATGTTGCCTTCAAGCACATCCAGGAGGGCTTTGCGAATATCTTCATTTGCACCGCGTATTAACTGACCGCGGTAACTAAGACTGATTTCCCTGCGTTCTTCAGAAACAATCAGGACTGCTGCATCCGTTTCTTCTGTCAGACCAATTGCAGCACGATGCCTGGTTCCGAGAGAAGAGCTGAGACGACTGTTCATCGAAACAGGTAAAATGCACTGTGCGGCCAACAAATCACCCTTGTTGCTGATAATAACGGCGCCGTCGTGTAAAGGCGATGATGGATGAAAAATACTCAGCAAAAGCTGTTCACTGACAGTTGAGTTTAATTGTGTACCCCGATCACTGAAATTTTTCAATCCAACTTCCTGTTCAAGAACAATCAGGGCTCCTATACCCTGCTGTGACATCTGCAGACAAGCATGCAGGATGCTCTCTACCAAATTTCTTTTTTGCTGACTGTTTTCACGGAAAAGAGTGAAAACCCCAATTTGTGCCAGTCCGTTACGAATATCCGTCTGAAACAGTACAACGAGTACCAGCACCAGTGACTGCCCCAAATTATCAAGGAGTAGCTGTGTGGCTTCCAAATTCAAAATCAGCGAAACAAGATAAAGTGCCAGCAGCAAAATAAAACCCATTAACATGGGAATGGAACGTGTGCCTCTGATGAGGAGAAGAATGCGATAAAAAATTATCGATAAGAGGACAATATCAAACAGATCCTGCCAGCGAAAGGTAAAGTTACCTGTAAAAATTGGCAAAAGTGTTTCCACTGAAAGTCTCCGAAAAGGGAAAGGGGAGTTTTAGGTTATCTCGATATTAGGAAAAGATGAGTATAATTTGTGAGCTCAAAGTCATTTGAAAATCAAAAAATATTCAGACACTATTTTTTAGTTTTTGGTGTAAACTCCTCCATAACCTGCAGCACATTTTCTCCATCAATAGTTTCTTTTTCCAGCAATGTCAGGGCAAGCGATTCAAGTGCTTTACGGTAAGTTTTTAAAATCGCTTTTGCCCGCTCATAAGATGAATTTAGGATTTCAAGCACTTCTTCATCAATCATACGTATGGACTCATTGCTGAATTCAGAATGCTGTTGTAAATCGCGCCCCAGAAAAACATGCCCCGCATCTTCAGTATAAGTCAGTGGACCCAGTTTCTCACTCATTCCCCACTGGCAAACCATTTTTCGGGCTAATTCTGTAGCTCTTTTCAGGTCATCGCTGGCACCTGTAGTGAAGCGATTAAATACTAAATGTTCTGCCGCACGTCCTCCCATCGTCATGGTTATTTGCCCTAGCAAAGAACGCCTGTTATGACTGTGTCGATCTTCTTCCGGTAGGAGCATTGTAACTCCTAAAGCTCGTCCTCGCGGAATTATACTCACCTTATGCACGGGGTCAACTTCTTCAATACTGGCTGCAACTAGAGCATGTCCAACCTCATGATAGGCTGTAGTCTCTTTTTCTTCATCACTAATTAAGATACTGCGCCGCTCTGCGCCCATCATTACTCTATCTCTTGCATATTCAAAATCATCATTATCCACTGTTTCTTTATCCTGACGCGCAGCCCAAAGTGCTGCTTCATTGACAAGATTAGCCAGGTCTGCACCGGTAAATCCTGGAGTTCCACGTGCTATTTTGTTCAAACTTACTTTTTTATCCAGTTCAATCTTTTTACTGTGCGTTTTCAAAATATTTTCACGACCTTTGATATCCGGAGAAGGTACAACTACATGCCGGTCAAAACGTCCTGGACGCAGCAAAGCATGATCCAGCACATCCGGTCGATTAGTTGCAGCTACAACAATAATGCCTTCATTTACTTCAAAACCATCCATCTCAACCAGTAACTGGTTCAGAGTCTGTTCACGTTCATCGTTTCCCCCTCCAAGACCGGCACCCCGGCTGCGCCCGACTGCATCGATTTCATCAATGAAAATGATACACGGTGCGTGTTTTTTACCTTGCACAAACATGTCCCTGACACGGCTGGCACCGACACCAACGAACATTTCCACAAAATCGGAACCGCTGATACTGAAAAAAGGAACTGCAGCCTCACCTGCAATTGCTTTGGCCAGGAGGGTTTTTCCGGTTCCAGGTTCTCCCATTAATAAAACACCTCTTGGGATTTCTCCTCCAAGTCTTTCAAATTTTCCGGGGTCTTTCAGAAAATCTACGATTTCCTCCAATTCTTCCCGTGATTCATCAATTCCCTGAACATCTTCAAATTTTATCGGATTGTCTTCCGTGGTGGTTATTCGTGAGCGGATTTTTCCAAAACCCATGGCACGGTTTCCTCCACCCTGGACCTGACGCATAAAGAAGAGCCAGATACCAATAATCAGGATCATAGGAAGCCAACTGCTCAGGATGGCCATAAATAAATTAGTTTCATCGGTTGGCTCAACTTTAACACGTACTTGATGGCTGTCCAATATTTTGAACAGTGCAGGGTAATTCGGAACTTGAGTTTGAAAAGAACCATTTGTATCGCTGACACCATGAATTTGACTCCCACGGATTATAACTTCCAGCACAGAACCGGATTCGATTTGAGAAATAAATTCTGAAAAAGAAATTTCCCTCTCGTTTGATTCTCTTGGCCCAACCAGATTAAAGAGCATCAGCATTACAAGGCCGATCACAAGCCAGATGCCGATATTACGTAAGAATGTATTCATAGTTGTCTGAAATAAATGTTATTGTTTTAACTTGTAAATCATCACATATATACACAGGAAACGCAAGCCTGAGACTGAAAACCGGATTTTAAGCATTATTTTAATAATTTTTTATAATCAATTTATGCAGAAGACAACCAGCCGGGGTTTTTTACTTGACAAGAAAGCCGATAGTGCCCGAAGATACTGTAAAGACATAGAAATTTTTTATATAAAGAGTGGTGAACGAAAATAAAATCAAGCTACGCAAAGTCGGTATTTTTTCTCAGCAACTGGTGCTTCCGGTAACGGAGTTGTTGCAAGAGTGGTTTGTTCCTCACGGTATTGAAATTACCACTCTCGCTGATGGGGAAAAAAGTGAGACCGGTTTGGATTTAATTGTCTCATTTGGCGGAGATGGGACTGTACTTGCAGCATTAAGTCTTTTTCCGGAGTGTCCGGTTTTGGCAGTCAATTTCGGAAATGTCGGTTTTTTAACTGCGGGAGACCGTGAAGATTTGACTGATATGCTTCAAAGTGTACTTGACGGAAATTATATAATCAGTGAACGTTCAGTACTAGAGTGCCTTCATTCTCTTGGGACTGACTATGCAGTGAATGAAATCGTAGTCCGTGGTGCAACTCGACTAATCGCAGTTGAGTTAAGCATCAACGGGAAGCATATACGACGGGTTCGCGGAGACGGAGTTATCGTGGGGACTGCAACCGGAAGTACTGCATATTTACTTGCCGCCGGATCTCCAATTGTAATTCCGGAACTGCGTTGTATGATAATCGCAGGCTTGAACGAGTATGATTTCAGGTCCAGACATCTGGTTGTCACCGGAGAGTCCAAAATCAGGCTTGTAATATCAGAACAGACTCATGAAAAAGAAATTTATCTTTCTGCGGATGGGAAAGAAAAGGTGCCGCTTAAAATTGGAGATGAAGTTCTCATTCAGGAGTCGGCAAGACAGGCAAAATTAGTTTTCATGGGAAAGAATTATTTTTTTCACAATCTTTCTTCACGACTGTCCTGGTTCCACAGCAGTGAAAAATAGTTGGATCGGTTTATGACGTTTAAATGGCGTTTTTCAGGTGGAATCCTGTTTTCATTGTTATTACATTTTTTTTTGTTATCTGCCTTGCTATACTGGTATCCTGGAATGATCGGAAGGGGTGACAAACCTTGGCAGGAATGGTCTCAGTTTTTAGCTAAAAAAATACTACTCTCTTCTGGTGCAGTCAGCAAAACAACTCCGGAGACTTCAGCAAAAATGACAACTACTTCTTTGATTTTTCCTGATATTGTTTTTTACAGGCAACAAAAAAAGCCCCTGATTATTACTCCCAGCAAAAAGAAAAAATCTAAACCAAAACTGTCTTTTAAGAACATACTCAGCCAAATAGAAAAATTTCCTGAACGTTTGAAAGTATCCAAAGATTCAAAAAAACCGTTTTCCGGCCAAGTGGTTTCACTATTAACACTTTTGAAACCGGTTGGGCTGCAAAACCAGAAAGTGGATATTGGAACTACCAATTTAAATCCGGTAGAATTGTTGAATTACCGTAAGGAACTGGAAGTGTTTTTGTCTGAACAGTGGAAAGTTCCAATCAATTTGGTTGGAAGTACAAATACCGTTGTGATTAAGTTTGAAATTAACAAAGACGGCCGAATTTCAAAATGGTACCATGCAGAAACCGGTAATTCTTTACTGTACAAATCTGTGAAAAATTTACTGAAAAACTTGCAATTTCTCCCAGCCTTGCCAAAGTCCTATCCAGAAGATTCATACAAATTTGGTATCCGCTTCAGTCCAGCTAACTTCAAATAATAAGATTCCAGTGAAGTCGACAAATTATGTTTTTCAGCTAAAATTACGCATGCGGGCTGGTTTATTTTTTCTGCTGTTGGGATTGATCATGCTTACTTGCGGGGGCAGTGTTTCCGCCATAGATTATTTCGAAATCACAAATCCAAAGTTCATTCCTATCAAAGTCGGACTTTCAAAAGAGAGCAGTCCTGAAGTCGTATTTTTGCAGAATGTATTCAAAACTAATTTAGAAAAAGTACTTTATTTTCAGTTTGTTAGTGAATCAAAAGAAGAGTTTGATCAGTCCGAAAAGGTTATCTTTCACCTTGATCTGGAACTAAAAAGTAAGCCGTTTCTATTAAAAATTATGCTCTGGTCCCAGGGAGAAAAAACTCCTGTTTCCAAAGAATTGTTTCCGGACGGAACAAATCAGGATTTGAGAAAACTCGGGTTAAAACTGGCTGACTGGTTTGTAGAAAACACGCTAGGATTTGAAGGGGTCTCCACCAGCAGAATTTCCTACACTGCACAAAAATCGAATTGGCGAAAAAACATTTTTCTTAGTAGTTTTGATGGAACTGTGCTAAAGCGATTTTCATACAATCTTGGTTCCAATAATCTGTCAAGTTGGTCTTTCGACGGTAATAACATCCTTTATACAACACTCACACGCTCCAGCGCACAACTGGCCATTCAGCCTTCAAAACGTCTTCGTGCCAAAATTCTTTCATTTCCTTCCGGATTTCAACCGCTGAGCGCAAGCTGGAATCTGGATGGCGAATCAATATTGCTGACGTTGATGAAGCAGGGTAATGCTGACATCTACAACTATGATTTGGGA
>CABXOR010000025.1 GCA_902513935.1 uncultured SAR324 cluster bacterium | reverse complement strand
AAATTCCTGGTTGAGACAAAATAAGTGGCAGAATCCGTGACTGTTACAGGCTGCCCGCCAGGTTCTGACTCCAGCAGTATTTTTGTGTAGGAGTGCTGAGGATGCAAAAAAAGTTCTTCTGTATTTCCGGTCTCAATTATCTTGCCCTGAGTCATCACTGCAACTCTGTCGGCATGTTTTCTTACAATGCCAAGATCATGTGTAATTAGCAGAATGGCCATCTTAAATTGCTCCTGCAGTTGACGAAGAAGTTGAAGAACTTGTGCTTGTACTGTAACATCGAGTGCTGTAGTCGGTTCGTCTGCAATTAGTAAATCAGGCTTGTTGGCCAGTGCCATGGCAATCATTACCCGCTGCCGCTGACCTCCGCTCAATTCATGCGGGAATGCGCCTAAACGTTGTTTTGCGTTTTGAATTTCCACCATTTCCAGTAGTTCCAACGTTCGTTCTCGCGCCTGTTTTCGACCTAAACCCTGATGGACAAACAAGACCTCGTTTATTTGTTTTTCAATCGTGTGCAGTGGATTCAGAGAACTCATCGGTTCCTGAAAAATCATTCCGATTCGGTTACCCCGGACACCACGAATTTTTGCTTCAGACATTTGGAGCAAATTTTCCCCTTCAAATTCTATATTGCCGTCAGGATGAGATGAGGAAGCAGGCAGGAGTCGCAGAATAGAATGGGCGGTAACAGATTTGCCGGATCCACTTTCACCTACTAAAGCCAGCGTTTCTCCTTTGTTCAATTCCAGCGAGGCGCGGCTTACTGCATGTGTTACTCGATCGCCTTGTGTGAAATCAACTGACAGATTTTTTACAGAAAGAAGTGGGGAAGACATGATTAGTTTTTTTATATTAAAATTTTACTTACTATTTCCTTAGTTTGCTCTGCAGTCATCTTACTTCGATCTGTTTTATATGGTACCTCAATTCCCTTCTGAAAAGCCGGGCGTTCAGCCAAAACATCGAGCCAGCGTTGTAAATGAGGAAGATTTTCAATGTCCAAACCTGCCCAGCGATAACTCCTGACCCAGGGCCAGGTGGCGATGTCTGCAATGCTAAGATCACCGGTAAGATACTCATGTTCTTTGAGTTGTGTATCCAATACAGTGTAAAGTCGCAGGGTTTCTTTTTGGTAGCGTTCGATTGCGTATTCAATTTTTTCCGGAGCATAGCGATAAAACACATGAGCTTGTCCCTGCATCGGTCCTATTCCTCCCATTTGAAACATCAGCCACTGTAGTGTCACTGAGCGTCCATTGGGCTCAGAAGACAGAAATTTTCCGAACCTTTCTGCCAAATAAATTAAAATGGCTCCGGACTCAAAAACGGTAAAATCATTGTTTTCGTGATCAACAATGATAGGAATTCTGCCGTTTGGGTTGAGCTTGAGAAACTCAGTCTTTTTTTGTTCTTTTTTTTCGAGTTCAATAGAGACTACATTGTAAGGCAGTTTGAGTTCTTCGAGTAAAATTGAAACCTTGTAACCGTTTGGAGTAGGCGCTGTATATAAATCAATCATGCTTTCATTTTTTGAAAAAATGTTTGTGCTTTTTTAAATTCATCCGGAGTGTTTACATCCTGACAAATCCAGGGAGTTTCTTCAGGAGAGGAAAGACGGGCCATGCGCCATCCATCCCAAAGGAGTATTGGCCGTCGTTTTCCTTCGGCAAGTAATTCTGCTGCTGGTTCTAGAACAGGACGACGATAAAGAGCTAAAAGCGGATTAGTGATATTTTCTTCTTCTGTGCAGACAAGATCATACTCGTCTGTCATAATATCACGCAAAGTTTGAAGCCACTCTTTAGTTAAATAGGGTAAGTCGCATGTAAGCAGGAACACTTTGTCGATCTCTGGACTCAAAAGAGGTAGGGCATCAACAATACCTTGGAGAGGTCCACGTTCTGCCACTGAGTCCGTGCCAAGCTTGATCCAATCTTGTAACTCCCTGGAAATGCGAGGGAGATTTTGCCCCGGTGCACGCATTACAACTGTTTCAGCTACAAGTGGACGCAAGATCATCAATAGCCTTTCAAGCATTGTCCGACCTCCTATTTCGAGGCTCGCCTTATCCCGCCCCATGCGTGATGACAGTCCGCCAGCCAGCAGAATCGCTCCGTATTGTTTTTTCATCTTAGCAAATAATACTAAATTATTAAAGTAACTCGATAGTCACTAGTTTTACGAATCATTCAGAATTATGTGAAGGATCTTATAAAATTTTAACAGATCTCCTCCTTAAGTCGAGATGATATGCATAAGTTAATGATAGCATTATCTTAAGATAATTCATGTCTCACGAGTAAAGTAAATAAGATTTTAGACGCAATAGAAATTAGACAAAATATTTGTAGCTTCTGAGGGACAGACTTTTAAAAGAAGTAATCTGTTCGAAATGTTTTTGTGATCTATTTGTAAAAGAAGACTAATTGTCATCGGGATCAGTAATCAAGCTCAAGTCATGAGAAGCTTTCTGTAAGCGTGGTACATGACGAGAAATCTCTTCGAGAGTCATTCTGGAACTCGGGGCGTGAATTGACAAAGTGGCAAAGAAGCGCTTCCGTCTGTCGTAAATTGGTACTGCCACACAGACCATTCCTTCAATAAATTCCTGATTATCTGTTCCCACTTGTTTTTTTCGAATTTTTTCCAAAGCTTTTTCCAAACTTTTCCTGGTTGTCAGTGTATTCTCCGTTTTTTGTTCTAAATTTAAACTGCCAATCAAGTGTTTCAGTAGTTCTTCAGGCATCAAGCTGAGAAAAAGTTTACCACTGGAGGTGCAGTGAAGGGGAACCTTCGTGCCAACTGGAAGCTGCATGCGTAATGGCCAGTGGGTTTCAGCTCGGTCCATATATCTCATTTGACTCCCCTCTGGAACAGAAATGTTACAGGTTTCTCCAATATCCTCAGAGAGTAGTTTTAAAACAGCATGTCTTTGTGTACGAAAATGTTCATTACTGAAAACTCCCAAAGCAATTTGTCTCAGACGAAGTCCAGGTAGAAAACGTTTGCCGTCGATTTCACGCTGTAAAAATTGTTCATCTTCAAGTTTAGAACAAAGGCGGTGAATGGTAGCTTTCGGGAGATTTAAATTAACGTTAATCTCAGTGGATGTAACGGGTTGATCAGAGTTTGCCACTTGTTCCAGGATGGCAAGAGTACGGTGCATGGCAGAACCTTTATCAAAAAAAATATTTTTCATGTTTTATTCTTGGCCTGTTTGAGATAAAGCGAGAAAACTAATTCGGACAATTACTAAATGAGACTTTTAGTCTCATTCCTGGATTGTATATTAAATTGTTCTGGTTCTCAAATGCAAGATGGAATCGGTATTAAACATGGTTGCTGAAATTATTTGAATGTAGTCCTTTTCGATTATTCATTAAATATATTGTCAAATGGAATATCCATATCGGGTACTGTTTCTGGGGTGTGGGGAAGTAATTTGTTCCAGGAAACTTAATTACAGAAGATGTTTTATAAGGAATTTATCCTAGGGTTGAAAATGAAATAAGAGTTCACTTGTTCATTGGAATAGGATCGATAATTCACGTTAATAAGGAAGCTGTTAAAAAATACTTGAAATATTTTATAATTCTATATACGCTTGTTTGTACGAAAAAATTAACCTGTTTTTTTTGGGTAATCCATTAAAAAGTTTGTGGTATATTTTCGATTTTAGTAGGCTGAGGTCTTTCTGAGTTCCAGATCAGCTAGACCCCTTTAATGTCTGCACCTGACCATGGTGGTCTGTTTGCAGTGAAATCTGGTTTAACCAAGTAAAAGGAGAAAGTATTATGCTTTACTTGAAAATAAAAAGAACCATGATGGGTGTAGGCTTTATCGCCGTATCCATCTTGCTGCTGACAGCGGCAAATACGGTCTGGGCTGGATGCCCGGCTTCGACCGTCGCGGATATGAAAGGTGTTAAAGCCGGCAAATATCCGCAGCAGTACGAACTTGCAGAGTTCGAGAAACTGGCGGGCTGCAAAATGACCTTCCAGGGCAATCCGGATATTGCCAGACTAAACGGAAAAATCCGTGGGAACCCCAGTTCAGTTCCTTCCGTTGCAAATCGACTGCCGTCAGAGCCGCTAGTTTATGCTCCATACGAATCGATTGGGAAATACGGTGGCACACTTGACGTACTGTCGAATGCTACTGAGGCAGGGACTTCAGACTTTCTGTCTGTGCGTCACGTGAACCTCGTACGTTTCTCAGACGATCTGCAGACCATCGTCCCGAACATTGCCAAGGACTGGAAGTGGAACAGCGATTTCACGCAATTGACCTTCTACCTGCGCAAAGGCCACAGATGGTCTGATGGTGCACCGTTTACCGCAGAGGATGTGAAGTTCTGGTACGATCATCTGGCACTCTCTCCACTGATCATGGAAAAGCCCAAGGATTACGTGCTTGTTGGCGGCAAACCCATGACTGTCGATGTGGTTAATCCACAGACAGTTGTCTTTAATCTGCCTGCGCCAAAGCCGGGTTTGTTGGCTCACTTTGCGTTTTCTTTCGCACAGGGTTTTCAGCCAAAGCACTTCCTCGCACCATATCATCCTGAACTTAGTGCGAACGCGGACAAGAATGCGCAAAAAGCCGGATTTGAGAATGGTCTTGCAGTGATAAAGGCCTACTTTGGTAATTCAGACTGGACCGACACTCCGTCGCCTTTACTGAATTCTCCGGACAAGGTAGCAAAGCTTCCGGCTGACGTGATTCCGACACTGGAAAGTCACATGACAATCACTGATACCACAGAAGGTCGGCATCTCGTTGCTAATCCATACTTCCACATCGTTGACACACAGGGTAACCAGCTTCCTTACATCAGCGAGCAGGATGAGGTGTATAAAAACGACAACGAGCTAAGGATCCTCACTCTGGTTAACGGAGAAGCGGATTACAAGTCACAGTCGTTGCAACTGTCCTCGGCTCCCATGCTTTTGGAAGGTCAGGAAAAAGGGGATTACACGATCTACCTGAAACCTGAGATCACCCTGTCTAACGTTTCATTAAATGTAACGCATCAAGATTTAGAGAAACGTAAGGTTTTTGGTGATTTACGCTTCCGCAAAGCAATGTCGGTAGCCATTAACCGGCAGGAGATCAATGAGGTCGCGTTGTTCGGTCAAGGAACACCCAAGCAGTACACGGGTTTTTCCCCAATGCCTGACTTCATCGATAAGAAGTGGGAAAGCTACATGATCCAGTATGATCCGGGCATGGCTAATTCCCTGCTTGATGAACTTGGTATGAAGGACACAAACGGTGATGGCGCTCGCGAACTTCCTAATGGTAAAAAACTGGTGATCAATATGCAGTTTGCCACGCAGGGTATTGATCCTCAGATCGTTGAGATGATAGGCCAGAACTGGGCCGAAGTGGGTATTAAAACCACAGTCAAAGAAGTCACTCCGGACGAGTATCGTTCTCAGCAATCTTCGAACACGCTTGATGTTGGCATGTGGCGTTCCAGTCAGCCTTTGGCCATCGTGATGGGTAACAACGAGCTTTGGGTTCCGCCGTTTGAAAACTACTTCGGTCACCGTACCGGAATGCTCTGGGCGGAGTATGTTGACTCGAATGGCGCTAAGGGCGTGAAGCCTCCGGCGTATGTCATGCAGTTGATTGCTGATGTCAACGAGTTTCAATCTACCTCAATTGGCTCTCCAAGGTTTAAGGAACTGGGCAGACGGATGGTCAAGAACATGACTGAAAATCTACTCAAGATTGGCGTGGCCCAGAAGCCCGCTCCGATTTATCGCCGCAATGTGTTGAAGAACTTTGTTGAGTTCAAAACGCATTCCTACGAGTATTACCGCACTTATCCTTACAGGGGCACACAGTGGTATTTAGACGAGTAGATTTTATTGATATCTACTGTGTCCGGGCCGGGCGATTCATTCGTCCGGTCATTTTTCAGCCAGACTTTACTAATTTATGTTAAAGTTCCTTCAGTTCACGCTGATGCGTGCAGTGATGTCAATTTTGACGTTGGTGATTGTGTCATTCATCGTCTTCTCAATGATGGAACTGGTTCCGGGCAACTGCGCGGAACGCTACATTGCCTTCAAGAACACACAGGGCCAGAATATCACCGTGGAGGACATCCGTGCCGAAGAGCGGCGACTTGGGCTGGACAGGCCCTATTTGATACGTGCCTTCAGCTGGATGGGCAATGTTTTTTTTAAAGGAGAATTTGGAGACAGTTGTATTCTTCGACTGAACATCAATTATCTTCTCAGTGACAAGGTCTGGATCAGTCTTGGCATAAGCCTGGCTGCTCTATTTTTTTCCTATCTTGTAGCCATCCCCATTGGCATCTACACTGCGGTTTCCAGGAACCCGATTGCCAACAACTTGGTGCGCTTCATCAGCTACCTCGGTCTCGCGCTGCCTAGTTTCCTGCTGGCGCTGATGATCATGCTCACGACTACCGTGCTGTTTGGCGAATCCATGTCCGGCCTGTTTTCCAAGGAATACCGAGACGCGGCCTGGTCCTTTGCCAAATTCATGGATTTTATGTCAAGGGCCTGGCTGCCGGTTTTCATCCTCGGCTGGGCCGCGACCGCATTTGCTTTGCAGACAGTGCGCGCCCTGATGCTCGATGAAATAGGCAAACTCTACGTAACAGCTGCATCTGCACGGGGCATTTCTGGACTTAAGCTCCTCTGGCGCTACCCTGCCAAGCACTCTCTGGGTCCGGTGATAAACTCACTCGGCTTTGACCTCAACCGAATCTTCAACGACCTGCCAGTAGTCGCGTTGATCATGACCCTCACTGAAATGGGTGCTCTGCTGATTGACGCACTGGCCTTTTCAAATGATCAGCAGTTGGCCGGAGCCATTCTTGTGGTTTTGACCGCAGCTATTGTCTTGATGAACTTTGTCACTGACATCATACTAGCGCTGATGGATCCGCGGGTCCGTCAGGGACTGATGGGATAAAGAGGATGGGCTTTTTTTCAAACAAGGCTGATGCGGCCACCGATCAGAACCAGAAGGAGGCATATTTCACTGCTTCCCAAGGGCAGCTGATTCGGGCACGCTACAAGACCAACCGCACCGCAATGGTTGCGGGATGGGTTCTAACTTTGATGATCCTGACTGGTTTTTTTAGCGAATTTCTCTCTCCATATGCCCCGACCATGGCTGGCAGGGACAAGCAGTATGAGAATGGCCCCCCACAGATTCCAAAATTCTGGGATGAGAACGGTTTTTCCTTCAGCCCATTCATCTACGGGACTAAGCGGGAACGCTCGATCAAGACCAACTTTCGCTGGGTGATCTCCATTGATCGGCAGGACCGGCGCTACATGAATTTCTTTGTTGAAGGCTGGGAATACAGCTACATAAAAATTGACTGGGATTTGCCGGGTGAGGCTTTTGATCTGGACGTGAAGGCTTTGACCTTCAACACTCATTTATTTGGTGTTGATAAAGGGGGTGTTCACCTGTTTGGGACTGACAAAAGCGGCAAAGACATTTATTCCCGGACCCTCCGTGCGATCTTTACTTCTCTTAAGTGTGGAGCACTTGGTGTTTTTATCGCTTTTGTGCTGGCACTCGTTATTGGTGGTATATCCGGATATTACGGTGGTTGGATTGATCAGGTACTGCAAATGATTACAGATGCCATGAGGACTGTGCCGCCGCTTCCTTTATTCATGGCAATGGCGGCTTTTTTACCACAAGAATGGAGTGCAGAAGCCGTATTTTTTGTGATTTCTTCGTTACTTGGACTGATAGGTTGGCCTACTCTGGCACGCCGTATCCGCACACACCTGCTGAGCGAAAGAAGTCAGGAATACGTGCTGGCTGCCGAACTATGCGGTGCATCCTCTAGCCACATCATCCGCCGACACCTTTTGCCCAGTTTCACGAGTTATATTATCGTAGATTTGATGATTACTTTTCCTTACATGGTTCGACTTGAAACCGCGCTTAGCTTTATCGGATTAGGTCTAATTGATCCAGTAAGTTCCTTAGGTTCATTGATGCAGAATGTGTCCAAAGCAGATGTGCTATTAAACTATCAGTGGTACTTTATCCCTGTCCTTTTCTTCATCGCCTTTGTTCTGGCTTTCGTCTTTGTAGGTGATGGATTACGTGATGCAGCAGATCCCTATTCAGATGTCAAAAAATGACCCTACTGACGGTTAAAGATCTAAATCTTAAATTTGATACGGACGAAGGTCGTATCACAGCTGTAGAAAACGTTTCATTCGAAATCAATGCTGGTGAGGTACTGGGGCTTGTTGGAGAATCAGGCTCTGGAAAGACGGTTACGGCGAAATCACTTATGCAGCTAAATCCATCCAACGTTGTATACAGTTCGGAAAGCGGTATTCATCTTGATTTGGAATCTGGAGTTGTAGAGGTGTTGTCTTTGAAAAGTTCACGTGAACTGGAAATCGTGCGTGGCGGAGCCATTTCAATGATCTTCCAGGAACCAATGGCCAGCTTTGCACCTGCGATCACGATTGGCAACCAAATGGTTGAGCAACTTCTGATACACACCTCGCTGTCAAAAAGGGAATGCTCCGAACTGTCGGTTGAAATGCTTCAGCGGGTCGGGATCGATGAAGCCGGAAAGCGCTTTCATCAATATGCTTTTGAACTATCCGGCGGAATGCGTCAGCGTGCTATGATCGCTATGGCTCTCTCGACAAAACCTAAATTACTTATCGCAGATGAACCAACCACTGCACTTGATGTGACAATTCAGGCACAGGTGCTGGACCTGATGAAAGATCTGGTTTCTGAATTTGGTATGGCAATCCTTTTCATTACTCACGACCTTGGAGTCATTGCCCAAGTTGCAGACCGAGTTGCTGTAATGTATCTGGGGGGGATAGTCGAAAGCGGTCCAGTTCGTGAAGTTCTAAAATCTCCTGCACATCCATACACACGGGGATTAATCAACGCTCTTCCAAAACTCGACTCTTTAGATGAGCCGCTGACCCCAATTCCAGGAGACATTCCAAGTCCACTGGAACGTCCTGCCGGATGCGTGTTCCACACTCGTTGTCCAGAAGTTTTGGCTGATCGCTGTAACTCATCTGTTCCGCAACGCATTAAATTAGGACACGGACATTTTGCTTCATGTTTTGCTATAGACTCAAAAGAAAAGACTGAATGACAGAGAAACCATTAATCAGTATTAAAAACCTTAACGTCGAATTCCCTATAGGACGCACCCTCTTTGGTAAACCACCAATGTTGCGTGCTGTCAATAATGTCTCTCTTGAAATTATGCCCGGACAGTTCTATGGTCTGGTGGGTGAATCCGGATCTGGGAAAACGACTCTAGGGCGAGCCATCCTGAGGGCTGTACCCATCAGTTCAGGAGATATTACTTTTGACAGTCGTGATGTTAACTACGATGTTGGAAGTTTGGAGAAAAATGATCTTAAAAACTATCGTAAGATGGCTCAATTGATTTTTCAGGATCCATATGCTGCACTCAGTCCGCGTATGACCGTCCGGGACATAATAGCAGAGCCACTTGAGGTCATGGCGCTTACTCAAACCCGTGAAGAAACAGATGAAAGGGTGCGAGAGATGGCTGCAAAATGCCGACTTAACCTGGAACACCTGCGGCGCTTCCCTCACGCTTTTTCAGGAGGACAAAGACAACGTATATCCATTGCCAGGACTCTAGTATGTAATCCTAACTTTGTAGTTGCAGATGAAAGCGTTGCAGCTCTCGATGTTTCTATACAGGCCGACATTTTGAATTTGCTGCAGTCCCTACAGGACGAACTTGGATTAACATTTATGTTCATTAGTCACGACCTAAGCGTGGTGGCTCATATCTGCGATCAAGTTGCAGTTATGTACCTAGGAACTCTGGTTGAATCTGCCCCCAAACGTAAGTTGTTCGACAACCCTAGTCACCCATACACTAAAGCTTTACTCTCGGCAATTCCGTCTCTCGATCCTGATGATAGTCGTAAAGCTCAGAAACTGGAGGGTGAAATCCCCAGTCCTGTCAATCCCCCACCAGGTTGTAGGTTCCACACGCGATGCCCCTTGGTCGAAGATCGCTGCCGTACCGAGGTCCCCGAGTGGAGAGAACTCAGCGATGGGCACTCCGTGGCTTGTCATTTTGTTTAATTATCTGAACTGTAAAAAATATAAAAGTTAAACCACGCAGCTTTTTGCTACAAAGACAAATTAGAGGTTTTTATGTCACGAACTTTTCGCTATCCGGAATTTGAAGACCCTCAGATTCGTCCGCGTTACACGGGCATACCCACATTTTTCAGGACTTCGTTTCAGGAAACTGCATCCGGACTTGATATCGCTCTGGTCGGTGTACCGTTTGACGGTGGAGTGACCAACCGTCCGGGAGCAAGACACGGTCCACGTGAAATACGAAATCAGAGCAGTCTTATCAGAAAAATGAATCCGGCAAGCGGAATTGATCCCTACGCTCTGTCAAAGATTGCAGACGTAGGTGATGCATGGGTGGAAGGCCCATTTAATCTGGAGCAAAGTCATCAGGAAATTGAATACTTCTTCCATGAAATTCATAATTCTGGTGCATTACCTGTGTCTGCCGGAGGTGATCATTCAGTGACGTTGCCGATCTTTCGGGCGATTGCTGCAGAAAGGCCCCTAGGAATGGTCCATTTTGATGCGCATTGTGATACTGGCGATGATTATCTCGGATCCAAGTTTCATCACGGCGCACCTTTCCGCAGAGCAGTTGAAGAAGGCTTGCTAGATCCAAAGCGCACCGTGCAAATCGGTATCCGCGGTTCTCTCAACGATCCGGATATTTGGAAATTCAGTCATGATTCAGGAATGCGAGTAATTTACATCGAAGAGTTTTTCGAGCGTGGCTGGAAAGATGTCATCAATGAGGCAAAGTCAATTGTGGGTAATGAACCGGCTTATCTAAGTTTTGATGTCGATGGTCTGGATCCGGTATATGCACCGGGAACCGGAACTCCGGAAATCGGTGGATTCAGCAATCTGGAAGCACAATTAATGATTCGTGAACTTGGAGATCTGAATCTTTACGGTGGAGATTTGGTTGAAGTAGCGCCTCCTTTTGATCCAACCGGAAACACTGCTTTGACTGGGGCTACGCTGATGTTTGAAATCCTCTGCGTGGTCGCACAATCACTTTCACGCAGATAATTGTTTGCATGCAATGGTGAAAGTTATTTGGCCAATGGAGGCTCGCGGTTTGTCATGCAGTTGCATGAAGGTTTCAAGTTTTCCAGAATCACCCAAGGTTTTTATATATTGAAGTACTCCTGGCAGATCCTCATCTGAAACCAAACTCCAGATAGAATCCCCGCTCCGCCAATCCGGATCGAGAGGGCCTTCCGCATTAAAAAGCGCCTCACCCTGCATTACTACTTCCAGCGGCACTTTATGGTGAGTGTTGGTAAAACCGCTCCGTTGCAGTAACTTGGACAACATATCAAGATCTACATGTTTTTCTTTTACTGCTCGTAAAGCTTTCGGAATGAAACGATAAAACCAGAATCCATGTTCCAGTTGTTGATGACTGCAACTGTTGATAATCAAGCTCCCGCCTGGTTTTAAGACTCTTGAAAACTCTTGAAAAACTTTGTAATGTTTCGGCCAACCGGTAGATTCATCGTCTGGAAGATGGTGCAGAACCTGATTAGTCATCACAGCATCCACGCTTTCATCCGGAAGCGGCAGTGCATCTATTGTAGATTTATGAAAATTGATAAGTCCGGATTTTTCTTCAGAAAGCATTTTCTCTTGTGCCTTGGCCAGCATTCCTGAATTCAGGTCAACGGCTTCTATACGCAGAACATAATTAACCATTGCCGCCGCAAATAAACCGGTACCGCATCCTGCATCAACAAGAATTTGTTTTTCCATAGGAAGTTTACTTTCTGCCAATGCGTTGCGAATGATTTTAACCCCGCCTGCAGAACGGGTTTTATCGTAAACCTGGCTCTTCTGATGGTAATCTACGTAAGTACTCATGCTTTAAGTGTATGTTAAAGTTGGGGCGAAAAACAGTATTTAATTTCAAGATGTACAGGCTATGAAAACGAAACAGTATTTAATTTCAAGATGTACAGGCTATGAAAACAAACTAGATTGTATTTTGACATTCTAGCAGTACATTATGTTTGGGCAAGTAAAATAATTGAACTGATCGCACAGGCCATTGCACCCATTTTTTTGCAGCACGGTAAACACTAATACTTAATTTCTGCATTTTACTTGATTAAAAAAACAGAATGTGTCAGTTTCTATGTGCGAAGCACAAAACACGAATTGATTGTTTATCAATTATTTTACTAGTGGATTTTTTACTTATCATTTAGTTTTGAAAAATTTATGGGTTCTTTTAGCTTAAACAAGAAAAATCTATAGTGGCCGAAATACAACTCAAAGGAATCTCAAAGTCATTTGATGACAATAAAGTTATCAAGTCTCTGGACCTATCGATTGCCAACGGTGAATTCATTACAGTTGTAGGGCCGTCGGGATGCGGGAAATCTACACTTTTAAGAATCATAGCGGGTCTTGAGTCTCAGTCATCGGGTGATGTAATCATTGATGGACGTGAAGTCAATAAAGTAAGAGCCAGTGAACGTGATTTGGCTATGGTCTTTCAAAGCTATGCACTCTATCCTCATTTGTCTGTTCAGCAAAATTTGATGGTGCCTCTTAAACTTCGGCGACTGTCAAGATTGGAACGTTTTCCATTGTTAAACTGGTTTTTACCCAAACGAAGATCCAAGATGATTGAATTGAATGAGAAAGTTCTTCAAGCTGCTGAAATCCTGCAAATAACACATCTTATGGAGCGTAAACCAGGACAACTTTCCGGAGGCCAGCAGCAAAGGGTAGCTGTTGGTAGGGCAATGGTTAGAGAACCAGTTGCTTTCCTGATGGATGAACCATTATCCAATCTTGATGCTGCACTGAGAGTTCATATGCGTGCAGAAATTTCTGAGTTGCACCGCAAACTAAAGACAACATTTATATACGTTACTCATGATCAAGCCGAAGCTCTGACCATGTCAGATCAAATGGCTGTCATGATGGATGGTGAGATCCTCCAACATGACACACCATCTGAAATTTACAATAACCCTGTTAACCTCCAGGTTGCAGAATTTATTGGTAGTCCAAAAATCAATGTTCTCCCGGCAGAAAGTGACAGCAAGGGAGGAATCACTTGTATGGGGCTTCCAATATCTCTTTCTATGAAAACTCCAAAACAAGGAAGCATTATGCTCGGTTTTAGGCCTGAACATACTGAGTTGCTTTCATCAAACAACAGTAATAATTGTTTTGAGGGAAAAATTACCTACAAAGAAAATCTTGGTTCCGATATTTATCTTCAT
Organism: uncultured SAR324 cluster bacterium; assembly: GCA_902513935.1. The sequence continues at coordinate 13,888 of CABXOR010000025.1, read as the reverse complement.
GTAAATCTGAAAGAAGATCAGCATAAAATGATTGTCAGGAGTGAACCGGACAAAGCACTTGATGCAAAAATTGGTGATATGGTTAAGATTGGATGGATGGTAGAAAAGGTCATGGCATTTGAAAGAAATGGACAAAGTCTTCCTACTAAAAGTAAATCATAGAAATTAATATTTAAATTATGGGCCACACACGTTCTCATTTCTGGTTTGTTAGTCCTGCCGTTATACTTATGTTTGTAATCTTAATTTTACCTGTTTTTGTAGCGGGGACGTTTTCATTTACTGATTATAATCTTGGCAGCACTGACTTTAAATGGATTGGCTGGAAAAATTATGAGTCACTGGGTAAATTTTCAAGTTATAGCAAAATGTTTACGGCCTCTTTGACCTATGTTGTCCTCGTAGTACCTGTTTCAGTCCTTCTTGGGTTAGGCTCGGCAATGCTTATCTCATCATTGCGTTTTGGAGGAGAATTCTATAAAGCAATTTTCTTCTTACCTGTCATGGCGACTCTTTTAGCAATGGCATATGCTTGGGAATTCGCCCTTGATCCTGTTATGGGAGTTATAAACAAGGTTCTTGATGATGGATGTAGTGTTGGGTGGTTTTATAAATTTTTTACTGGATCATGGTTGGGATTCAATCCAACAGAAAGTTGGTATGGAGGACTTTGTAGCGATAGAATGCCTAATTGGCTGGGGAACAAAAAATATGCTTTGGGTTCTATTTCTTTCATAGGAATATGGCAGGCATTCGGTTTCAACATGGTACTTTATTTGGCAGGATTAACTTCAATTCCACGGGATTTATACGCGGCAGCGGAGATAGATGGTGCAAATTCCACATGGGAGAAATTTAAACTTGTAACCTGGCCGATGTTAGGCCCAACTCATGTGTTCGTGGTAACAATAACTTCAATTCGTTCATTTCAAGTTTTTGATACAGTTGAAGCACTAACGCGTGGAGGACCGAGCAAGTCAACTTATGTGATGGTTTATGCTATGTTTGAAAAAGGAGTAAAACAAAATTTAATTGGCATGGGATCCACTCTAACCATAGTGTTTCTTGGCTTTGTTCTCTTACTTACTCTAACACAAGTCTATTTCATTAACAGAAAGGTACATTATTCATGAAACAACGAACTGAGTGGGGTTCAGAGGCTGGGAAACATATTGTTTTAATAGTAGGTGCCTTAGTTGTAATCTTACCTTTCTATTTGATGATATCATTTTCATTCAAATCACCTTCAGAGATACAAAGTATTTCAGGTGGTTTTTTTGGTGCTCAGGAAATGATGACTGATCACAGATGTTTAAAGGCAGGGCGGTCTGAAGTAGAATGTACCATGCTTCCAATTGTGTATAATTACAGGGCAGCTTTTGAAGAAGCGCCTTTGTTACGCTATCTTTTGAACGGTGTTATAGTAACTTTATCTATTTTTGCACTTCAGGTTCTAATTGCTCTTCCCTGTGCATATGCTTTGGCAAAATTAAAGTTTTGGGGTAGAGATGTTGTCTTTGGATTGGTGATATTTTGTCTTCTAATTCCTGTCCATGCTATAGCACTTCCTTTATATCTGATGCTGGCTAAGTTTGGTTTAACAAATACTTTTGCAGCTCTTGTGATTCCCTGGACAATATCAGTTTTTGGGATTTTTTTAATGCGTCAGTTTTTTAAGACTGTACCTGATGACTTAATCAATGCTGCCAGAATGGATGGTATGAGTGAGTTCTCAATAGTTTGGAAAGTTATGCTTCCAACTGCAATACCAGCCTTGCTTGCTTTTGCAATTTTCTCAGTAGTTGCTCATTGGAACGATTATTATTGGCCCAGGGTAGTAATCACTGGTGACCGTGACCTGATGACCCCTCCATTGGGACTTAGAATGTTTAAGTCAGATATGGATGGTAATGAATACGGTCCCATGATGGCTGCTGCAACTGTGGTTGTTGCTCCATTAGTCGTAGCCTTTTTATTAGCTCAACGCAGATTTATAGAAGGGATAACACTATCGGGCATGAAATGACGGTGAATTCAATCTAAGAGATAGGTTTCTCTTGGATCTTTTTATCGTTTTGGGAAGACAGAACCAGCGGGGTCCCATTCTGTCGACCTTTTTTAACGGGACCTCTTGAGAAGGAGTTGCTTTATGCAAGTCAAATTTGTATTTACTGCAGTTTTTGCGGCCTTGGTTCTTTTTGTATCATCTGCTGCTTCTGCGATAACTATTGAGGTTGGGTATCCATATTCGGCATTGTTCGATGTGACTATTAAGGATACAATCGTGCCAATGTTCGAAAAAGCTCACCCTGGCATCAAGGTTAAGCTGCGCGCCACCTATGATAACTATGAAGATGCGGCCAATACGATTCTGCGTGAATCAGTAGCAGGTAAACTGCCTGACGTAACTTTTCAGGGGCTTAATCGTCAGTCTATGTTTGTAGAAAAGGGGATTGCAAAGTCCTTTGAACCATTCATAGCAAAAGAGGCGAATTTTGCTAAGGATGGCTATCACAAGGCTATGTTGGATCTTGGGACATTTAATGGCCAAGTATATGGATTACCCTTTTCAGTTTCACTCCCTGTTGGTAACTACAACATGGATGCAATGAACAAGGCGGGGATAAAAGATTTTCCTACCACTTGGGATGAAGTCATTGTTGCTTGTGATAAGCTAAGGGCAGTCGGATACGATAACCCACTTTTCTGGGGTTGGAATATAACAGGCAACTGGTTTTTGCAAGCTTTGATGTGGAGCCAGGGAGAGCCTATTCTTAAAAATGGTAAGGTAAACTTTGATGGTCCTGCAGGCTTAAATGCCCTGAAAACCATGAAGAAATTATTCAGAGGCTGTAGAATGCAGAACCTTGCTGCCGGTGATGCGGCTAAGCCTTTTAATGCAGCCAAAGTGGCAATGTTCTTCTGGTCAACTTCAGCAGTTGGAGCCATTGAAAGGGCAAAAGGTGATTTTGTTTATAAAACATCTGAATTTCCCGGAATGGGAAGACCCCCAATGGGATTACCCGCAGGTGGGAACTCAGTTATGTTGGTTTCCACTGGTAGTAATGCAGAAATTGATGCGGCTTGGAAGTTCGTCAAGTTCTGTACATCAGGTAAAGGTGCTGCTGTTGTTGCGAAAACCACCGGATATATGCCTCCAAATAAAGCTGCCAACGAGATGTTGGGAGACTTTTACAGGGAGAATCCCAACAAGCACACTGCTGTACGCCAGGCAGGTCTTCTCCGAGAGTGGATTGCTTATCCTGGGGACAACAGCCTCGCAATTACTCAAGTCCTCTATGATGGTCTAGAGTCGATTGTGACTGGTGATTCAGATGATATGGAATCACTACAACAGGAGTTGTCTGAGGAAGTTGCCTCAATGCTACCAAATTAATATCAAAACCATATTCACTTTGTTATTAATAGATTGACCAGCCAGAGTTTAGTCTCTGACTGGTCAATTGTAATCAAGATTAATTTTAAGTAAAAAAACTTAAGGTTAATTTCTACAAATGGAAATTCCTGGGCCAAGCCAGTTTTCTAAAATCTTTTCAACCCTTGGAAAATTAAAAATATTATTAAAATGAGAATAAAAACAACAACCATTGGAGCATTTCCTAAACCATCCTGTACACCTATTGGAGACTGGTTCCCAGATGTTGATGATGAAAACGCAAAGGGAGCAGACCGCGGTCTTTTACAACGTTGGAGTATTACTGATTACGAAGAAAAATTAGAGGAAGCTGGAGAAAATGCGGAGACAGAATTCCTAAATGCGATTCATGAAGTCATAGATGATCAAGTCCAAGCAGGAATTGATATTCCCACAGATGGAGAAGTCAGAAGAGAAAATTATATTTACTATCAATGCCGCAGAATTGAAGGAATCGATTTTAAAACAGTGACCCACAAGAAAGTAAGGTCAGGTGCATTCGAGGCGGACCTACCTACCATTACTGGGCCAGTTTCTCTTCAGTCGCCATTATTAGGTCGTGATTATGCTACAGCACAGCAGTTTAGCTCAAACCCAGTTAAAATCACTATTCCAGGTCCCATGACCATTACTGATTCGATTGCGGATGATTTTTACAATAATGATAAAAAACTGGGTATGGAACTTGGAAACGCATTGAACGAAGAGATATTGTCATTAGTTGAGTCTGGCTGCAAGCACATTCAGGTTGATGAACCTGTTTTTGCAAGAAAATCTCAGATGGCCCTTGATTACGGAATTGAAAATATTGAAAGATGCTTTGATGGTGTTCCTGATCATGTCACTAGAGCTGTCCATATTTGTTGTGGATACCCTAATGCCTTGGATTCTGAGAACTATTTAAAAGCTCCTAGCAGTGCATATTTTGAACTTGCTGCAACTATGGATGAGTCTTCAGTGAATGCCGTTTCCATCGAAGATGCCCATCGGCCCAATGATCTTAAGTTATTAGAATTATTTAAAAAAACATCAGTTATCATCGGACTGATTGATGTAGCCAAAAGTAGATTGGAGGAAAGTTTTGAAATTAAACAGAGAATTAATAACTGTTTAGAGCATATTGATCACCATCGACTGATCGCCGCACCAGATTGTGGATTGGGTTTGTTGAACAGGAAACTTGCGAATGCAAAGTTAAAAAATCTCTGTACTGCGGCACATTCTGTTTGAAAAGTTTTAGCTGGTTGATAGGAAAAAATCTAAAACGATAGTAACTATCTAAATTTAATATTTGACCGATCATGAAAGTTTGAGTAAATTGCATTTCATTCTTTGAATTTTAAATTTGATTTACAAATTATGAAATAACGAAATTGTATATTTTAAAATTACATAATGAATTCAATTAAATGTTCTTTTATTGGTCTGGGTAAGATGGGCCGTGAACTTTGTGCTAGAATTGGAGGAGCGGGATTCCTTACTTTTGCATATGATATCAGTCTAGAGGCATCAAAATTTGCCGAAGAAAATTACGAAAATGTAACTTGCTTCGAATTGGAATCTGCTGTAAAGAACTCAGATGTTGTATTCAGTTGTCTTCCGAAGTCAAACCATGTACGTGAAATAGTAGATACATTACTAAAGCAGAAAGGCACCTTAGTAAATGTTAAATATTGGGTCGATGCTACTTCTGGGGACCCTGGGGAATCACAAAGAATAGCTTCAGATTTAAAGTCACAAGACGTTATGTTTTTTGACTGTGCTGTCTCAGGAGGACCTGCAGGAGCGATTGCAGGTACTCTCACTGCAATGGTTGGAGGAGATAAAGTCGCCTTCAGTGAAGTTGAAAACATAATATCGTCCTTTGCAAAAAATATTGTTCACCTTGGTCCAAGTGGAGCAGGTCATGCTGTTAAAGCAGTAAATAATACATTACTTGCTGCAAATATCTGTAGTGTGTCGGAAGGTTTGATTGTTTTGAAAAAATATGGCATTCCACTTGATGTTGCTCTTAAAGCAATTAGTACTTCCTCGGGTCGATCTTGGGTTACTCAGCAAAGAATGCCGGAACATGTTTTGACCAGAGGGTTTGATTATGGATTTTCCCTTGGTTTGCTTTCTAAAGATGTAGATACATGTATGGGAATGTTGGATGAAACATCAGTAGCAGCCCCTTCACTCAAGGTTACACGAGAAGTAATTCAGGTTGCAAAAAATATTTTGGGAGAAGATTCGGATCATCTGGAGATAGTAAAAATAATTGAAGATTGGTCTGGAGAAAAAATCGAATGAGTTCTCAATTCTCAAATAAGGTTGAAAGTTTAATTAAATATAAATTCTTTTGTTAAAGTCTCATTAGTGAGACTATACGAAGGGAAATAATGGAGGAGTTGCCTATGGTATGAAATTAATATTTTATAAAATCCAAAGTTCAAAAATTTTATGTTCATGAAGCATTTGCCGCAATAGTGTGGCATTGCGGAAGAACTATACTTTAAAAAGGAATGATTATGAATAATTTAATAAAAAATCAGTGTTGGAATTTTAATTCAGGAATTAAGAAGTTAATCACTGTTTTTAGCATGATTGCCATAAGTTTTTGGGGAGTTGGTTCACAGTTAGCAATAGCTGCGACTTGTGAAAATCCTGAAGCTTTGACTTTAGCAATAATTCCCACAGAAGAATCCGTGGCAGAGTTACAGCTATATAAGCCCGTTACGGATCGCATGGAGAATCTTACTGGAAAGAAAATCCAGTTCTTTATGCCAACTTCTTATGCATCGGTCGTTGAGGGTCTGCTAAGCAAGTTTGTTGATGTAGCAGTTTTGGGGCCGTATTCTTATGTAATCGCTAACTCTAAAGATAAGACTATTGAAGTATTTGCAACCTATGCTAAACGTCCTGGACATATGCAGGAAGAAGGTCCGGGATATCGCGGTGTCCTTATTTCCAAAAGAGGTTCAAAATTCACGTCTATCGACTCGCTTAAGGGTTCTACTCTAGGACTAACAGATCCAGGAAGTACTTCTGGGAATCTCATGCCAAGAGTGGCTTTCACAAAAGTAATCGGTAAAGACCTTGAGAAATTCTTTGGTAAAGTTGTTTATACAGGTAGTCATGAGCTGTCATCAGTTGCTGTAGTTAAAGGGAAGGTTGATGCAGCTTTTGTAGCTACACATCGTTTTGACAATGTTGTAAATAAGGGGGAAGCTTCACTTGATGGAGTCAATATCTTGTGGAAATCAGATCCTATTCCTCAGGATCCATTCGTCTACAGAAATACACTTTGTGAAAACATCAAGGCTAAGATTCGTGAAACATTCCTTGACTTAAAGGGACAACCAGGTGCCAAAAAATTCCTTGATAATGTAAAGTCCAATACCTTTGTTAAGATGAGTTCGGATGACTACAATATTATTCGGGATCTCAAAAAAGCAAAGGATGCTCGCAAGAAAAAAAAGGGTTAGTACATCATGATTGAGGCTGAGTACAATAGTTGGTAATGACTATTGTGCTTGGCCGATCTAATTGAAAGTAAATTAAATAAATTCGGATTCAATATAATGCAAATCATAGATACTGAATGTCAGTTCTTGTAGTAAATGAACTTCGTGTTCGTTACAATGCTGGAAGCCCAGAAATACTAAAAGGTATTAATTTTGAGGTAGGAGAAAATGATTTTTTTGCTATCATAGGTCCCAGTGGTGCTGGAAAATCAACCTTGATCCGTTGTATAAACAGGTTGGTAGAACCAAATTCTGGAAAGATTTATTTCAAAGGTAATGAGATAACAGGAATGTCAAACCGCCAATTACGTATGGTCAGACGTGATATTGGAATGATTTTTCAGGAATTTAATCTCATAGACCGGATGAGTGTAATGGACAATGTTCTTTCTGGGAGACTTGGATACACGGGTAATCTTAGGTCTTTTTTTAAAATATTTCCTCGAAAGGAAATAGAAAAAGCATTAAAACTCCTCGATCGAGTAGGTTTGAGTGATCAAGTTGACAAGCGAGCAGATGAACTTTCAGGAGGACAACGTCAGAGGGTTGGTATAGCCCGCGCGCTGATACAAGGCCCAAAATTGCTTCTTTTAGACGAACCCACGTCATCTTTAGATCCTAAGATATCAAGAGAGATCATGAGTCTAATTAAGGAGATGGCTAAAGAACTTAATGTACCATGTCTTTGCAACATTCATGACGTTCAATTAGCAATGGAGTTTTGTAATAAAATTATCGGTATTAAAGATGGACTGAAGATGTTTGATGGAACAACTGAGTCACTTAATAAAGAAAAGCTTGACGAAATTTATTTCATGGAAGTTCTTTGAGTTTAAATCTATGAAATCAGACCAATTTTTGACCAAGACTGCCATCAATGTGGATGATATCCTTGTAAAACGAAATCGTGACAAGGTCTCTCACAGCATATTTTTTATGATGATGATGGCATTGGTACTTTGGAGTGTAAATGTAACTATTATTCAGGACACTGATTGGGAGCGCATGGGAAGCCTTGGTGAAGTGTTGGCTTCTGCCGGAAGATTTGTTGGAATAGACTTTTCTTTGATCCCAAATCTTTTTGAACCTGCTATTGAAACATTCATGATTTCTTGTTTGGGCACTCTTCTTGGCGTAATAATTTGTGTTCCAGCAATTTGGTTCGGTGCCCTGAACATAACCCCATTCAAACCAATCACCTATCCCCTTGGTCGTTTCATGATGACAATTAGCCGCTCTATCCACGAGATTGTTTGGGCTCTTTTTTTTGTAGCGGTCTTGGGTTTAGGCGCACTTCCTGGAATATTTGCTATAGCTGTTCGCTCTGTCGGTTTTATAGCAAAGATGTCTGCAGAAGCTATTGAAGACATTGAACTCGGTCCGCTTGACGCTATTCGAGCTACAGGTGCCAATCGTTTCCAAGTATTGCTCTTTGCCATTTTACCCCAGGTTCTTCCACAAGTAATTGGAGTTATTCTATTCGAGTGGGAAATCAATATTCGTCGTTCTGCTATTCTTGGCCTTGTAGGGGCAGGTGGCCTAGGGCTTGTCTTTTTTCGACAAATGAATACTTACAACTATCATGGAGTAACTACAGTAATAATAGCCATCCTAGGAATCATCATTATTGGAGAAATAGTATCTCATTTTACCCGCAAACGAATGATTTAAGTGTGGCAAAATCAAATATTTTAAATGATAGATTCGATTAACAAAAGAACATCTCCAATTAAAATTTCTTCTCAAACTAAATGGAAAAGGTTGAAATATCCGGATTCGTATATCAGCTACTGTTTATGGCTTTCTGCACTGGTTTTTATTGCATTCTCCATCGAATACTTGAACATTCCTTTGAACCGCCTTCTGGGTATGATGGGACGAATGGGAGACATCCTAGCCAATCGCTATTATCCGCCGGACATCGAGTACATTATGGATATCGATTATGCTAAAAGCATACTCGAAACCATACAAATGGCCTATCTGGGTGCTTTATTTGGACTAGTTGCCACGGTCCCGCTGGGTTGGTTTTCGTCTTTCAACATGACACCATCCAGACGCTTTGTCTATCCAGTAGCGAGGTTGATTACCATGAGTTGCCGCGCTGTTCACGAGATGATTTGGGCAATATTATTCGTATCAATTCTAGGTTTTGGAATGTTTTCTGGAGTCCTTGCGCTGACGTTCTTTTGTGCCGGTTTTGCGGGCAAACTGTTAGCCGATGAAATTGAAGCAATTGATATGAACCCCGTAGAAGCTATCCGAGCTAGTGGTGCTAACCTTTTTCAAGTTATGATATATGGTGTGTTTCCACAGATTCGTGTTGCATTCACAGGTATAGCCATCTACACCTGGGATGTTGCCTTCCGTGCAGCAACTGTGGTTGGGTTTTTTGGTGCTGGAGGTATGGGATGGTATTTAAAACGTAATGTGCTACAAATTGAGACTGAACGTGTTACCTCCATTTTGCTTTCTATTCTTGTCTTAGTTTTAATATCAGAAATACTTTCAGCTTTAGCCCGTGATAGAGTAATGCGGATGAAATAAATTATTAATTTTACAGAGGTTGTTGACTGATAAAAAGAAAATAACGCAAACAAAATATTTCACTGAATTGAGCGTAAAGATTGTTAAAATTACTAATCTAAAGAGTAATTATGGTTTCAGAAAAAATAAATCTCAATGGTGTAGAATATGCCTGGCCGATACGACCTGTCGTTGTTGTTTGTATTGATGGTGGTGATCCAGAATACATCAACGAAGGCGTTAAGGATGGAATCATTCCAAACATTGAGAGTTTCATGAACAAAGGGTTTTATTCTGTAGCACAAGGATCTATGCCAAGTTTTACTTGTCCAAACAATATGTCCATAGTTACTGGTTGTGAGCCTTCTGTTCATGGTATTTCTGGCAACTATTTCCTAGATCGAGTGACTTCTAAACCGGTTGTGATGACTGGTCCAGATTTACTTCGTACTCGCTCAGTTATGAGCGAGTTTTCCAGACATGGGGCCAAAGTAGTTTCTATAACTGCGAAAGATAAGTTAAGAAAACAACTTCAAAAAGATATGAATCTTTCAAATGGTTCGGTGAGTACGTCGTCACAATTCGCCAACGATTGCTCTATGAAGGAGAACGGTATTGAAAATTTTCTTGAATTCGTAGGTCTGCCACAACCGGGTATGTACTCTGCTGACCTCTCATTATTTGTCCTGCAAGCAGGGGTGAAGTTCCTTGAAGAGAGAAGACCAGATATTCTGTATCTATCGCTAACCGACTTTATTCAACATACGCATGCACCCGGGACTGATGTTGCAAATCAATTCTATAGTAAAATGGATACTCTCTTTGGGCGTATGGTAGAACTGGGAGCTTTGGTTGCGCTTACTGCAGATCATGGTATGGGGGATAAGGCTGATATTAAGGGGAATCCAAATGTAATATGGTTGCAGGATATCTTGGATGCAGAACTTGGAGAGAATGAGTGTACTGTCATTTGCCCAATTACAGATGCCTTTGTTGGTCATCATGGAGCACTTGGAGGTTTTGTAAGAATCTATATCAATGGCAAAGTAAAACGAGAAAAGGTAGCTAAAATAGCCCAAGATCAAACTGGTATCGAGAGGGTATGGTTAGCTGAAGATGTTGCCTCTGAACTGGAACAACCTTTAGATCGTGAAGGTGACGTTGCGGTCATGGGCGACAAGTCGACGGTGATAGGAGGACGTGAAGTCGATCATGACCTCTCTGCCTTGAAAGGGAAGAGGTTACGTACTCATGGTAGTTTGCATGAGGCGAATGTTCCTTTCGTAATCAGTGAACCATTGATTCCTTCTTATGCCGGGCGCCAGAAAAAAGCTACATTACGAAGCCATGAGATATTTGACTATGCCTTGAATGGAGTTGCTTAAAGTTGAAAACAAAGTTATAGAATATTGTACTTAAAGTATGTTACATAATATTAAAAACCCAGTTTCTAACCTATGTCGGTTTTATAAATAAATACTGACCCGATTCATTTTTATCTCAATAATGATACTAAATATTGTCCTCAACAAAATAAATTTGTTATCGTGGATATCATTCAAAATGAGTGGTACAAATTGATATTCATAAACACCTCCTTATATTTCTGATTCAAACACCAAATTTTATACTGAATAACATGTATTGTATAAAATTTGGTAAAATTTCATTCTAAATTTTATTTAGATCAATTTTATGATGCCTGTGTGAATCATCTAACAAAACATTTTTACAAATATTATTAATCACTTAATTGAGTTGTGATATGTCTGAAGGAAAAAATAATTCAAGAGAACAATTTGTTACTCCTGATTTAAGCTTTACTCCAAAAGGGCTTTATATAGGCGGTAAATGGTTAGAAAGCGTGAAGGGAAAAAGATTTGAAAGCATTAATCCAGCAAATATGGAAATATTAGGAGACGTACCCTTAGCTGATGAGCATGATGTAAATCGAGCAGTTATGGCAGCAAAGGATGCATTTATTGACTGGAGAAGAATGCCAATCAAGGAAAGAGCTGATTATTTGGTTGCCCTGGCTGATAAATTACAAGACAATCGAGATGAATTGGGTTTGATGGATTGTTTAGATTCTGGAAATACCATTGCTGGAATGAAAGGAGATGTTGATTGGTCCTCAAATACTTTGAGATATTTTGCGGGGTTGATTACTGAAATCAAAGGTGAATCATTTTCTGAAAAACCTGGTCATCTCAATTTTACCCGCAGAGAACCATATGGAGTTGTGGGTAAGATTAATCCATTTAATCATCCATTTCGTTTTTGTGCAGAGAAATCTGCATCGGCGCTTGCTGCAGGAAATACAGTTGTAATTAAGGCTTCTGAACAAGCACCCTTGTCAAGTTTAAGATTTGCTGAAATTTGTCATGAAGTCCTTCCACCTGGTGTCGTGAATGTATTGACTGGCGGAATTGCTTGTGGTCAGGCAATGGTCAGACACCCTGATGTGCGACGTGTGGGAGTCGTTGGTTCCGTCTCAACTGGGAAATCCATAGCAAAAGATGCAGCAGAAGATCTTACTCATGTTACATTGGAGTTGGGGGGTAAAAATCCGCTCATTATTTTTCCTGATGTTGATCCAAAGGAAGCTGCTTCCTTTGCAATTAAAGGTATGAACATGAACCGTCAAGGCCAGTCATGCAGTTCTACTTCACGTGTGTTTGTTCATCAAAATATTCAAAATGAAGTGATTGAGGAACTAAAAATATTGATTGAAAAGCTACCAGTTGGATTACCATGGATAGAGAGCAATGAAGTAGGACCAATCGTTTCACAACGCCAATACGATAAAATTTTGGATTTTATCACTTCAGCAGGGCAAGAAGGGGCAACATTGGTTTCAGGAGGAGGTTCTCCGAATGACGAACTTCTTAGTAATGGTTTTTTCATTCAGCCAACTGTCTTCAGCAATGTCAAACCTGAGATGCGAATTGCAAGGGAAGAAATTTTTGGGCCTGTAATGTCTGTATTTAAATGGAATAACTACGAGAATCTTATATCAATAATAAATGGACTCGAATTTGGACTTACAGCAATGATAGTCACGAATAATATGAAACAGGCAATGGAAACATCGGAGCGAGTTGAAGCGGGATATATTTGGATAAATTCAAACGGGCGTTATCTCGGGGCGCCATATGGCGGGTGGAAAGCTAGTGGTATTGGTCAAGAGGAGTGTTTTGATGAGCTTCTCAGTTACACCAGAATAAAAAACATCAATTTGCGTTGGTAGATTCTTTCTAGTAAATCAAATTTTAAAAAATTAGTTCTAATTTTTTATCTTTTCATCATATTTAAATTGCTTATTTTATTCCTCATATCTATGCAATATTAAGAAATTTAAATTTTATATTATTTTTTATATTTGAATTTAATAAATAGATTATGCAAACAGATCTTTTATAATTTTGCGAGACATAAAATTGATCCTACAGCAAGAGCCATAGCCCATATTTTTGCTGTTGTGAAGGTTTCCATTTTCAAAGCAACTGAAAGCAAGAGTGCAATCACAAAGCTCAAGTTTGCGATCGGAATGACGGTACTTGCCTCACCATGTTGTAACGCCAGCATCAGGGAATTGGAGACTCCAACAACTAAGAAAGAAGATAGGCATATAAAACGTGTTTTTTCCCAGGTGATTCTGAATCTTTGTTCACACCAGAGTGCGTAAACAGCACCTCCCACAATCCAACTGGATGAAATAATAAGAAGCATTGAATTGCGGTCAGCCCCTTCAAGGAAGCCTGCTTTGGTGCTTACTCCAAATGCGGCTCTAAAAAAAGAAGCAACAACAGCCACCCCCACATACAAAAGCAACTGTTTTTGATTTGAGGATGAGATCCCTCCTTGATAAAGAAAAAGCACTGAAATCAATCCGATTAAGATTCCAAATCCCTTAAACCATCCAAAAGGTTCGTTCAAAAAAACAAACGAGAGCAGAATCACTCCGATGGTATTCAAGCGATAGATTGTAGCTCCGAGGCTTACTTCGATGTGTCGAAGGCTTTCTAAAAGTAGCAAGTTTGAAAGCGTCACAAAAGCTCCTGCCATCAATCCAAAAATAAGAGTTGCGTTATTAAATTCGATTGGGGTATCTTGAATTTGGGCAAGACTCCATTGAGCCAAAGTCCAAATAAGGCCAACACCAAAAATGAGCATTCCCCTTGAGTGTTCTCTGATTGAGTAGCGTTTGAAGAGCACATCATTACAACCCGTCAACAACAAACATAGCAAAGCAAACCCAACACCATAACTCATGGGTTTAGTCCTTTAGAATCCGAAGGAAGATTGCATATGCAACGAATGTGATTCCTTATTTGTATTTTGTTCATTCCGTACTTGAAGGTTTTTTCACATACATGGAATTGTCCAGGTAGTCATGGAAATGCACGGTCGTCTGTTG
>CABXOR010000024.1 GCA_902513935.1 uncultured SAR324 cluster bacterium | reverse complement strand
GAATCGCCTCTCTCAACAAACGTTTGATACGATTTCGGCAAGGTGCACTCCCGACTTTCTTTTTAACGGAGATTGCAAAACGGCTGCATTCAGCTTCTACTATTTTATATTTAACTCCAATCGGTCCCAAAGACTGATATATCCCCTGCTCAAACACCTCCCGAATAATTTGACTATGATTTAGCCTGATGTTCTTCGGATAAGTTTCCTTTATGCTCATGCACTGAGACGTTTTCTGCCTTTAGCGCGTCTACGTTTGATTACTCTTCGACCTCCAGGAGTCGCCATGCGAGCCCTGAAACCGTGCTTTTTTTTGCGTCGCCGATTGTTTGGCTGGAAAGTGCGTTTCATAGTTAGATGTCTTCAAATTAAAAAACTTTCTAAAAAAACTAATTGTCTAGTAGACCCTGTTTACGTTAATAATACAAGCTTTAATGATTTATTGTATTAATTTGGATCACAAGAACTACCTAACTAAAACTTAGTTTGGCAATATTATAAGGCAGGTTTTAAGAGTGAAATTGAATTCTAAATTAGCACCATCTTGGCAGTCTTACAACTGGACAGCATTCAATTGCAAATCTGGTCCAGCCGAAAAGTACATTTAATGTTGTTATGTTTAAAGAGTAGTATATTTTGAGAAAATTTTATCTACTAAAACATTAGACCCCAAACAATTCGGGAATTCAAGTCATCAAAGAAACCTTCCAGCTGAGTAGGGACAAATAATCACAAGCATCTTATTGGCTCTCTTCCTGTTTCTTTCAAACATAGCATTGCATTTTGGACTCTAAACTATAATTATTTTTCTATAAATTATTCAAAACAAATACTCAAGAAATATCCTGAGATTCCGATGTAGGGAAGGACTGCACAAATTATTGTATAAATTTTAGTGCAGATCATGATTTGGCTAAAGAATTATAAATATGTACCGATAATAGGACATGAGAACCTTTTTGTTAAACACTTGAGTTAATAATCATGGCATTGCGAGTCAATTCAAATATTGCAGCATTGAATGCGTTGAGACACCTGCAGCAGACAGAGCAGGAATTGGGTAAAAACCTGGAGCGTTTGTCTTCAGGTCGCAAGCTCAATCACGCTGCTGACGGTCCTGCGTCGCTGGTGATTTCTGAACAAATGAAAACACAGATTTCAGGCCTCGGACAAGCAATTCGCAACTCCGAATCATCCATTTCAATGATTCAAACCACTGAAGGCGCATTAAATGAGGTGAGCAATATATTAATTAATTTGCGTCAACTTGCCGTGCATGCTGCCAACGAGGGCACAAATGACGAAAAAATGCTTCAGGCCGATCAAAATGAGGTGGATAACTTACTCTCTACCTTAAAAAATATTTCCAGAAATACTCAGTTTGGTACTCGTACTTTGCTTGACGGCAGCAACTCAGCAACAGGGGTTGTGATAGGAAACGGACTGGAGTTTGTTTTTGCCTCAGATGATGCTAAATCAACTCATTCAAGCGGATATAAAGTTGATATAACGCAGGTAGCGACACGTTCGATGATGGTTGCTGCACACAGATTGAGTCTTGAAGAAGTCTCACCTTCAGATCCAAAAAATGCTATTTCTTTTGTGATAAATGAAGGTGGTCGTACCATTTCGATGGATTTAAAAAACAACAATGATTTACGAGAAAAAATTGAATTACTGACGGCCTCTGCAAAAAGAAATGGAACACCTGAAGCAAGAGTCAAAACGGAACAGGGAATTCAACAGTTGATTGCGTATGAAATGCAGAAAATGGCAGATGATGCAAACATGGACCTGGATATTTTTGTTTATCGACCAGCGGATAATTTAGGTCCCTTTCTTCAAAACTTCGACACCCTGAATGATGCATTAACAGAAATGTCGAGAACACCGGGAGAAATCAATAATTTTATTACTGGTTTGGATGAGGTGATTGTCTTGCGGCATCGCCAGTTCGGAAGTGATCCAGGCTTTACCGTTTCTTCAACCTTGGAAAATTATTTTGGTAAAAATATAAAATCCAATGAGGCAGTCTTTTCTGTTCCCGGTCGTGATGTAGAGGGTAATATTGGCGGATCTCCGGGAATTAACGGAGGAGGTGCGGCCATGGGCAGAGGTCAGTTTCTCACAGGCGCTCCGGGTGCAGAGGGAGAAGGAATAACCATAAAATACGGTGAAACGACTGATGATGTAATTTATGAAATTTTTAATCGTTCGGAAAACAAAGCTACCGGACTTTTCAGGCGTGAGATTAATAATGAAACCTTAGTCGGTGATGATGTGGACGGTTTTGTCCATGTATCACAAAATTCACTTGTTTTTCAGATTGGTCCAAATGAAGGACAATTAAGACGAATTTCGGTTGATAGCATCAATCCGGAAGAACTTTCAAAAGGTATAGAAAATAACAGCAATTTTCAAAACTTAGCCGAAATTGATGTGCTGGATGCAGAGGCTGCACAAGATACTTTGCTGCTTGTTGATCAAGCGATTGATGATGTTTCTAAGATGCGTGGTAATCTTGGCTCTTTTCAGAGAAATGCTTTGGAGGCAAATTTACACAGTTTGCGGGTTTCAAAGGAAAACCTGACCGCTTCAGAATCTATGCTTGCTGATACAGATATGGCGCAAGAGATGAGTTCACTGGTAAAAAATCAAATCTTGCTTTCTTCCGGAACAGCAATGCTGGCGCAAGCCAATC
The DNA here is from genome assembly GCA_902513935.1 of uncultured SAR324 cluster bacterium. The sequence continues at coordinate 25,016 of CABXOR010000024.1, read as the reverse complement.
AGGTTCCTCAGTCCGTTTTACAACTGCTAAATTCAAACGGCTGATTGGAATGTTTTTTGAAATGATTTCTAGCTACTTGTTCACTTTGAACACGTAAAACAAAAATCTATGTTATATCAGTTAGTTGACTAAATGTAACTAGGCAATTAAATGCCTTTTTACACGGATATTCTTCCGGAGTCAATAGAACTGTTTGCCTCAAAAAACGGAACCGTCTTGGCAGAACTGAATCCGAATGCGATCACCGGCTTAGGATCAAAGCTGAATACCAGGGAGATAATCGATCGCTTTATGGCAATCGAGCAGCGCCGGATCAAACCTGTGGAGGATAGGAAAGAACAGAAAGTAAGCGAGTTGGAGGCTTGGGATGCTGTCAAAATGGAACTGAAAAAGCTCCAAAGCGTCACTGAAGCACTGGATAGTTATGAAATTTGGGAGGCAAGGAAAGTAGAGACCAGCAATTCGGATGTAGTGGAACCGCAAGCACGGAAAGATTCTGTGCCGGGAAGGCATACAATAATTGTGGAGTCTATAGCCTTGTCGCATCAAATAACGTCACAAGGTTTTGAGAGAGAAGACGTCAGGATTGGTACCGGAAAGATCCAGATTAAAACTGGAGACGATGAAGACGAGACACCTGTCACAATCAATCTGGCTAAAGGGAAAGACACCCTCTCAGATTTGAAGAGGGCCATCAATAATTCTGACTCTGGTGTGGAGGCCTATATCGCAAAAACACACGGTGAAACCCCTTTTCGACTTCTCTTAACTAGCGACATAAAGGGAGAGCAAGGACGAATTAACATAGACGTAAATCTTAAAGGTGGTGAAGTTAGCGGACCAAGTTATCAAAATACATTCGATACAACTGCTACCTGGACGGGGCTGCAGGCTAAAGTACCAAAAATAGCTTCAGGTGCAGGATTTGGAGGCTCAACAAATATAGTTGAAGTTGGTGGATCATATTCTGGAGAAGAAGACAACGTCTTTACGTTTCGTGTAAATCGTTCCGGAGTCATTCCTTCTGAAGCCGGAGTACTAATTGGCTGGAAGGATAAAAATGGCAGAGAAGGGGAAATTGAGATAAATAAGTTTAATTATGTTCCCGGCAGTCCCATCGACATCACGGACGGCCTTAAATTGTTGATAAGTGACGGTGAAGTTATAAGTGGTGACAGCTTTACTGTTGATGTCTTTGCAGAAAAATCTGACATGTTGTGGTGGCTTAGTGAAGCGGACCGCGCACCACAAATTTCACAACCAACTGACTGGAGTAGTAAAGCTTCAGAAGGAGGTCTAAAAGTTAACGGAACTTACGACGGCAATGAAGATGATACCATCGTTTTTCGGGTGGAGGGACATGGACAGGTCGGCGGACCCAGCCCACTGAAATTACATTACGAATTCTCCCGAACTGGAGAAAAAGGCTCCGTCAATATTGGGCACCCTTATTTAGGAGAAGTGAAAGGTGAGGGGCCGTTTGATAGCGCCAAGGCTTTTGACTCAGAAGATGGTGAAGAACTCTTTGATTTAGAATTCAGTAAAAAGGGGCGCCGTGACCCAAAACGTCTGCCTATCGGACATGGATTATTCGTAGAAGTGAATCCAAGTGTTTTACGGGACGGTGATACTACGGATGTGGATGTAATTGCACCAACTTCAGAAGATATGTGGTGGAGCGATGATGAACATCGTGGCGTGTCAAATAAAGTAGAGGCCGAAGCAAAGTGGAAGACCTATGAAGAATATGAAGGACTTGGTGATGACAAAAATATAAGTTCTCTCGACGTTTCTGCTGGAATAAGTGGATTCTCAGGTGGACTCAGCAATGCCCCCATAGAAGTATCCGGAAACTATGAGCCGGATATTGCAAAAACATATACTTTTAGTGTCGAAAAGAGGGGTACTGTTGGTATAACACGTGGGCTGCAAATGAGATGGGAAGATACATTTGGCGGTACTGGTTCGATAGATATTGGCGAAGGCTATACTCCCGGTATGCCAATATCTTTTGATGAGGGATTACGACTGGCCCTTGGTAAAGGTGACTTGTATGCAGATGATTATTTTAATGTCTCAACTGAGACCTCAACTGTAAGACTTGCTCAAGATTTAGTTTTGCGTCTTGGAGCCACCAAAAGTGGAGAAGGACTTGAGGTAAGACGTTCGGAAAATATAGCAAATGATGTAATACCAGGACTTGATCTTGAGTTTTTTTCATCCAGTGAAAAGCCTGTAACTGTGTCAGTATTGGGTGACACAGAGGTTGCCAAGGAACGCATTCACGATTTTGTAGATGCATACAATACATTTCAAGCTACAGCCAAGGAGGTTTCGAAGTTTGATAAGTCGACCAACACTGCAGCACCTCTATTAAGTGACAGGAATCTGTCGCAGATGGTCAACGAAATAGCAACCACAACAATTGCAACTGTAAGTGGTTTACCGCAATCGACAAATATGCTTTTTTCTATTGGTCTGAAGATTGATGACAAAGGCATGATGTCTATTGAAGAGAAAAAGTTGAATGAAAAAATAGTTGATGCATTTTCTAATGTTGCCAACTTATTTCGCAGTCATGGAAAAACTGACAATCCCGACATAAGTTTTTTGGGAATGACTGAAAAAACGAGGGTTAATCCAAGCGGTTACAGGGTGGACGTCTCTAATGCTGCAAAGCGTGGATTTTATTTAGGGACACCACTTCCAGGAATTATAAAAGTTGATGAAACGAACAACATTTTAATAATTAATAATAACGGTAGGGTTTCTGATCCGATTGAATTGCGCAAAGACAACTATACCCTAGGCAGTCTGGCCAAAACAATTCAGAACCGTTTGGTGGAAGACAAAGCTTTGGGACGCCGTAATTTACAAGTCCGTGAAGAAGAAGGCAGACTGAAGATAATTTCGGGCACTTTTGGCAAAAGCAGCACAATTGAAGTCGAACCAGGACCCGACAAGGATCTCAGTAGTTTGGGACTAACAGACGGGATCAGCACTCCTGGAGAAGATGTCGCAGGATCAATTGGCAATGTAGAGGCGACCGGCAGAGGACAACTACTCGTAGGGGCGAAAGATTCCAATACTGACGGTTTGAGATTGTTCGTGACGCTTAGTGAAGATGATTTGGTTGAAGAGCAAGAAGCTACTGTGAATATATCTAAAGGTGTAGCTGTAAAATTAGGCCATAAACTAGATAAATTGAATGACCCTCTGGATGGGAATGTCAAGCGGGCCACAGATGATATAACTGGTCAAATGACCAGTTTTGACGAACAAATAAGCCTTTTAAACAAACGAGCTGATACTAAACAAACAAGGCTGCAGAGAAAATTTGCAAAACTGGACAGCACGATGGGAAGATTAAAATCCCAACAAAACTATATGACCCAACAACTCACTGCAATGAGTGGGGCCAAAAAATCATAAAATAAAAGATTAAGGAGAAACGATGAGCAACTATAGTAACTATCAGAATGCTTATAAAAAGGCTTCTGTTAATACTCTTGACCAAACTAAGCTTATCATTATGCTCTATGATGGAGCCATAAAGAATGCCAGCTTTGCGGTTGAACACATGAAATCAGGACAGATAGAGAAGGTACACGATTGTTTAATAAAAACTAAGAACATTGTGACCGAACTGATGGCAACCCTGAACATGGATAGAGGAGGTGACATCGCTAAGAATCTTCAGTCACTCTATAGCTACATGTTTAGTCAACTTATTGAGGCAAACATGAATAAAAAAACGGAACCGGTAGTTATCGTAATCGATTTACTCAAAGAATTGCGTGCAGCCTGGACAAAAATTAATTCAAAAAATAAAAATGATGCAAAAACACAAAATACCCCGGAAAAAGGCATAATGCAAAATAATCGGGAGAATGCTGAGAAACGTATCAGTGTGACGGGATAACTGTCATAAGATGATCTGGATACTGAATTAGAGGTTATCTTTCCTGAACACGAGGCAATCAGGATCTTTGATGATTAACTGAAATGATAGAACCCTGATCCTCACCCTGACAGGGACATGTTTTGCAGGAGTAATATCAAAGAGTATTATTAAACTTATTAGAGACTCTTAAAGAAAAATCGAAAAATAGAATAAAGTCTAGTTGAAGCCAAAGAATAGTGCTGCGCTATTTTTTGGCTTTGTTGTATCATATGTAGGAATTACCCAGCTGCGGACTGTACATGTAGGCAGTAACTTGTTTTAAGTTGCAGGTGTTTCTGAGGCATGCTCAGTTTGTAAGCCGTGGTTTTACCTTAAAACAATATTAATACTGTGCTATAAGAATTAGAAGTGGGAATTTACTTGAACTAAAATAGTAGGAAATAAGGCTGTTAGAAATTCAGCTTTAGTGAAAATAAAATTGTGTGAATATGAATAATTGGCATGAGGCTGAAATGTCGTTGCGCCTGGCTGATTTCAGAATTGCAGGAATAATAGAACGTGCCGGACCTTGTGAATTGATACCGCATGAAGGTGGATTTGCCGGTCTGTCAAGTGCCATAATCGGACAGCAGCTTTCTAATCAAGTTGCAAAAATTATCCGGACAAGGTTCCGGAAGCTCTTTGAAAATGAACTGCCTGACCACGGGTACTTACCGAAACTGGATGACCCCGTTTTAAGAAAGGCAGGACTGTCCTTCCAGAAAATCAAATACCTGCGTGGCTTGGCGCAATGGGTGAAAAGTGGTGACCTTGATTTTCTTGCATTAGAAGTGATGGATGATGAAATTGCTATTCAGCAACTGGTGCAAGTAAAAGGAATTGGCCGCTGGACTGCTGAAATGTATTTAATGTTTAGCTTGAATCGTCCAGATGTATTGCCATTGGGTGATGCGGCTCTTGAAGTAGCAATGAAAAGTCTCTACGGTCTTCCGGAAAAAGATTGGGAGAAGCCTGCTATTTCAATAGCAGAAAAATGGAGACCATGGCGGACTGTAGCCTGCTGGTATCTCTATCGATATCACAAAATGCTGAAAGACGGAGATGCTCCTTAATAAGTATTCCATCTTATTAAAATTAGAGGTCCACTTTAATAAAGAGAACCTCTGTTGATCTTGGATAATTGAATAATCAAAGAAACCTCACACAGTAATACTTTTCGTGAGATAATTGCTGACAACTTGTAACACAAAGTGGGGTGGTCTTTATTTTACTGAAGGTAAAATAATGGATTGATGCGTCTTCACAATTTCCTGAAATTCTTCTGAAGTATAAATGTTGTGTTACATGCTGTGGTAAATGATTATGTTGGTAGGTGTTGACTTAGAGAAGTAGAAAACGGAAGACTCATTCTGGAGCATACTGTCAGGAATAATACCTTTGTCTTGTTATCGGGCAATTAGATTGGAACTGGAATAGAAAACCGATTTCTGGGAAAAAAGGACTGTAAATTATAAATAAATGGAACTAAAGCCAAAGCGTAGCAATCTGCTATTCTTTGGCTTTGTTGTTTAATGGATTAAGCCTAAATTACCCGGCTGCGGACTGCACATGTAGGCCGTAACTGTTTTGAGTTGCAGCTTTTTCTGAGTCATGTGCTGTTTGTCAGCCGGGTTTGATTGATAAAATTGTTATGGGGTAATGTAACTCTTACTGGCTATCATAAGTTGAAATACTGTGGTTTGCTGTGCAAGTAGAAGAATACAGTATTTTTAGATATTGAAGCTAAATAGATTTTAAAAGTTTTTGCCCAATTAGGTTCATAATTGAAAGGGGAATTAATCTCAATTTTACAAATTAGAAAATATGAAAATTACAGTTGGAGCATTGACTCCAGATGACCGTCAAGAGTGGGAAACCTTATATCGTGGATATGCTGAGTTTTATCAAGTACCCATGACAAGCGAAATCCTGGATACTGTCTGGAGTTGGATTTTTGAAGAAGACTATGGATTCTATGCTTTGGTAGCAAAAAATGGGAAAAATCGTTCAATCGGCCTCATGCACTTCCGGGAAATGCCCTCACCTTTACGAGGGAAAAAGGTTGGTTTTTTAGATGACCTTTTTGTCCTTCCCGAATCGCGGGGTACAGGGGTAGTGAATAAAATGTTTAAAAAATTATCAAAGGAATCCTCCAAAAATGGGTGGCCCTATGTACGCTGGATAACCGCGGAAGATAACTATCGTGGTCGAGGTGTATATGATCGGACTGCTGAAAAAACAAAATGGGTGACATACCAAATGAGTGTTTGATATCAATATAATGCTGAAGCTAAAGGCTGGTAAATACTTAAGAACGTTGTTGCCAAATTAAAATATTGTTTAAATTGGAGTTTTTTAAAAAAAAGATTCTGTTGCTCTTTGAAAATTTGATTCCTGACATCTATGCTCGCGGAGACTTCTATCAAGTACTGCCTCCACTGAAAATTGAATAAAAAAGCGTGGTGGATTATATTTTGTCTGTAAGATATTATCTTGGATAAATGTATTCATGCACTTTTTATATCAGTTTTCAGGAGAATGCCGTGCTACATATTGTGAATGGAGATTGTGCAATTGAAGCTTTGAAAGATTCTGGAATTGAAGGGGATTTTCTTTCCTGGTTGGATGTGCTTCATGATGGGCCTGTGCCAGAAGGACATAGTCTGGAGGAACTATCTGAGATTCGAGCAGAGTTCATTGCGGATTGTGATTGGGCAGTTCTTGAAAAAGCGAAGAATGCTTTTCAGAAAAGGGATATTGTTTTCCGTAAATGTCACGAATAAGACTAAGATGTTCTTTGGAAAAGCTTTGAACTGTTTGATCAGTTGCATATCATGCAGTTGTTAGATAGTTTTGCGCAAGCGAGGGATAATTTTCAGCACTTGAGTGTCATTTTTTTTGATGACTATCTGGGGAGGGGTTCCATTGAATCTCTTTCGCAGTGTCTTGAAAAGAGAGAATTGGTTTCAAAATATAACTCGTTCTTGGACAAATTGGCTGGAAAGCTTTTACCGCCCAGACACCTGAATTGATGTTTGAACTGGCGAAGCAGGATACCTCTGTTTTACCGTTTTTGCAGAGCGGCTTGTTAAGTTTTTTTGAAGAATTTCCTGCAGATGGGTGCGGAATGACCAGGACTGAGCACTGCATTTTAGAAAAAAGTTAGAAGTGGAGTCTCCCAGCTATCCCGTTTGTTTTCTGCAGTACATGCAGAGGAGCCGGTCCGCTTTATGGGGGACTGGTCTTTTTGAAAACGTGTGCGGGGACTCGTGGAAGCACCACAGCCTTTACTTGAAGTAGAGGGCGATGTCCCTTTTTATGAACCGCCAAAAACTCCGTTTCCGGATCAAGTATTCCGGAAATTCGTAGTTGGATTAACAGGTTTGGGAATTGAAGTATTAGATAAAGTCGTGGATTGGCATGCTCATAATCCGAGAATTTTTTGGATTGGAGGAATCCATCTTCATCCCGGCAATGACTGGATATGGAACGCGGAGCGTGGAAAATTTTTCATAAATGAATTAAGCCCTTTATGAGTTATTATTTTCTACACTTGCTCCAGAGTAGAAAACATTCAAGCCGGAGGAAGTATGAATGTTCAGACTGAGGAACCGGAAATGATTTGGCATCTGGAAATGCTGCATCCTGAAGAATTGTGTGCGAAGGCACTGCCTCCGAAAACACAACTGATCCAGCAAGAAATTCCTTTGCCGGCCATGAACCGCTTTTTTTATCATGAAGTGGGTATGCTGTGGCATTGGACAGATCGGCTTTCTTGGAGTGAAGAACAATGGCGAAACTGGGTGGAACGTGAAACGCTCCAGACCTGGATGCTGCTTTTTCAAGGCACGCCTGCCGGTTATTTTGAATTGGAGGCCCAGGATAAAGCAGTAGAACTGTCTTTTTTTGGTTTGCTGCCTCCGTTTTTGGATAAAGGATTGGGTGGCGGATTGTTATCTGCCGCAGTAGAAAAAGCATGGGAAATGGAGACAAAGCGGGTCTGGGTACATACCTGCAGTCTCGACCATCCTTATGCATTAAAAAATTATCAGGCTCGTGGTTTTCAAATTTATCGGGAAACCAGGACCTCATAATAAACCGACGTTTTAAGGCCACTGTGCGGGTGTTGACCGTACGCCGGAATTGAAACGGAATGGATGTTCTTAGAAAATTGAATCTGGCGAAATTACACTTTGGGGGAGTTTTTCCCGTTTGCTGAGTCATTAGCTTTCGTGTTTTTCTGCTGAGGAGGACAGGGTGAATAGTTGTGTTTCAATTCTTGAAATTACGGATAATTCGGCTCTATATTTACCTCCGCTCAGAAAATAATCGGTAGAGAACTGTTTCAGCAATCAAGCGGGTGGTTAGTCGGAGATCATTCCAGATAATTCTGGAATGATCTGACTGGTTAAATCCCTTTGAATAGTATTCGCGAAATGAGACTGGGATTCTTTAAGGAATCCATGATGTGTGATGTTGTTTGGTGAAAAGTTCATCATACCAGAAGTAGTTGTACCAGTATTATGGCTGAATGTTTCATTTTAGGGAGTATTGTTTCGTAATATGCTTACGACTGCGGTGTAGTCCTGTTTTTCTGACTGTCAGTTGCTATTAGCTTAGAAGGGTGTGTTTGAATAATATAATTGGGGTGGGGTATTCCCATTATTGTAATATAAATATTATTTTTATTACAAATTAAACATACGCAAATCCGTAATGTTTGGAATAGTCCGTAGATTATTTGTGGCGAATTGGATCTGCAGTAATCCGTATGGACTGGAGTAGTCCGTAGATTATTTGTGGCGAATTGGATCTGCCTAATGTTATGGAGAGGTCCGTTTGTTTTTGTGAATTGAGGAATCATGATGAAGGTCTGTTATTTTTTCTATGTACCTGAATATTCTGAATGTTTCAACCAATTAAAGTGAGTGAATATGCCTCTACATTTTGACAGCAAAGAATTCGGAAACCGGCGTAATCGATTACTGGAGTTGATGGCTGGTAGTGAATTGGATGGGATGCTTATTTTCAGGCAGGAAAGTATGTTTTATCTAACTGGATATGACTCATTCGGCTATGTTTTTTTCCAATGTCTATTTCTGGGAGGAGACGGAAAACTGATTTTGCTGACCCGCGTACCGGATTTGCGGCAGGCACAGAACACGTCCATCGTAGAAGATATCCGGATCTGGGTGGATGGACCAGAAGTGAATCCGGCTTTGCAGCTAAAGGAAATTTTACGGGAATATGGTTGTGCTGGGAAAAGACTTGGAGTGGAATACGACTCTTATGGCTTGACTGCTAAAAATGGGAAAATGCTGGATTCCGCTCTGGACGGATTATGTGAATTAGTAGATGCCTCTGGAATGGTGAATCGTCTGCGGGTCGTGAAAAGCCCGGAAGAATTGGTCTATGTTCGGAAGGCTGCAGAGTTGGCAGACGATGCTCTGGATGAAGCACACCGCTTAGTGAAGGGTGGATGTGATGAGAGAGAATTACTGGCGGCTATGCAGGGTGCTGTATTCAGAGGTGGTGGAGATTACCCGGGAAACGAATTTATTATAGGTTCCGGTGAAAACGCTTTGCTTTGCCGATATTTTTCCGGAAGACGGAAACTGGATCCGGAAGACCAAATTACTTTGGAATGGGCCGGAGTGTTTCGCCATTATCATGCTGCGATGATGCGCACAATTCCTGTTGGAAAAGTGACAGAACAGCAGCGAAAAATGCACGAAGTTTGTCTTGAATCAATGGTGGCCTGTGAATCTGTTTTAAGGCCGGGAAAGGCCATCGGTGAGGTTTTTGATGCTTACGCAAGAACTTGCGATAACTTGGGAATGAAAGCGCACCGGCTGAATGCAACCGGATACAGTATGGGGACAACTTTTTCGCCGAACTGGATGGACTGGCCTATGTTTTATCACGGGAATCAAGTGGTTGCTGAAAAGAATATGGTGTTTTTTCTTCACATGATTTTGATGGACAGTGACTCCGGGATTGCTATGTGTTTTGGACATACCGTCCTGGTGACGGATTCCAGTTGCGAACGCCTTTCGTGTCACCCTTTGGATTTGGTGGTGCGTTAACCGATCCTCCTTGGTCACTTTCCAGTGAGACAGCACGGATGAGTATTACTGTCTCGCCGGGAAGTGCCATGTTTTTATTATAGACAGGAGAAAAGTGGAAATGGAGAGATAGGCTTTGCTGAACGACAAGTCGTATTATGCCGTGATTTTTACTTCAATACAAAGTGAAGTGAACAAGGATTATGAGGAAATGGCTGAACTGATGATCTCATTAGTAAAAAACAGCCTGGTTTCCTCGGAGTAGACTCAGATCGGAATAATGGTATCGGGATAACTGTGTCTTATTGGGGCACCGAGGAGTCTATCAGGAATTGGAAGAATCATGAAAAACCTAGTAGCAGGATATAAAGGCCGGTCTGTCTGGTACAGTGATTATCATGTCCGCGTATTACACAGATCGAAAGAGAATATGAGTTTGATAGCAGGAAAAATTGGAATAAAAAAATTCAACGTATAACATCAAACTGATTTTAAAGAATATCGACAGATGTCTATAAAATTAGATGAATGTTAATTGTGTAATTCAAAATTAGCGAAAGGTAAAAATCGAAAATGGTGGATAAATCAAATCTCTTACATCAGATGCGTAAATATGCGCAAACATTTTCTTCTGCAGTATCATCTCCCTTAGTGGTTGATGAAGCTAATATAAATAAAGCCTTGGTTTTGATTGATGTAGCTGCAAGGGATTCCGGATTAGGGGTACTCCGTAAAATGTCATTCAAGATCGCACCTCTCTTAAGAAGTTTGCGTCTTGAAAAAAATTTAATTTATTTGAAGGCTGAGGTTAAAAAACGAATTCCGGAGGCCATAGCAGGTGAGGGTCCTCTGACGAAAGATCAGCAAAAGAAAGAATACGAAAAATTTAAACGTGCCGAACAGAAATTGCTGAAATTACTTGATACAAAAGATTGCTAAAAACATACGTAGTTAATTTTTATTAATTTCTTGGCCTGGGATCAAGAATAATATTTGATATTTTTTTAATAAAAATAATATTTTAATGAAATAGAATACCGGAAAATTGATTGAATTTTCCGGCTGCTTTTGTCTCTTCAATTATAGTATGGAGAGGACTGTCTGGAAACAAAGCTTGAGGCCCAGAATAAGAGACTCAAGACTATGAATTCAGAGGGCATAGAGTTTCGAAATACCACCGTACTTTTGTGTAGTGGTGTTTTAAAACCTCCACATGCTATGCATGTTGGAGGATCAGGGGTAGGGCTTTGCTTTCATGGTGAAAGCTGACCCTGTTTGAATGAGTCCGGATTGAATCCGGACTTGTTTGCCCAAAGTATTCTATTGGATGTGAATACATTTTTTCCATGGCTAGGAGTTAACTTTCTCACTTAAAAGATTAAGGAGATAATATGTCATTAAGAATCAATAATAATATAGAGTCGATGAATGCACATCGCAGTCTGTTAATGAATGACCGTGCGCTTTCGAAGTCTCTTGAAAGACTGGCTTCAGGACAGAAAGTCAATCGGGCAGCTGATGATCCAGCAGCTTTGGTGATTTCTGAGCACATGAGGGCACAGGTCAGCGGGATGGAACAGGCAATCAGGAATAACGAAGTTGCTATTTCGCTCGTACAAACTGCTGAAGGCTCCATGAATGAAATCTCGTCCATTCTGGTAAGTCTTCGCCAACGAGCAATTTCTGCGGCAAATGTTGGTGCAAGTGACCAGGATATGATTAACGCCAATCAGGCTGAGGTCGAAAATGGGCTTAAGTCAATTGACCGTGTTGTTTCCAGCACTCAGTTCGGACATTACAAACTTCTGGACGGAACTAATTCTAGAGAAACATGGACCGAAATCGAATATATGAAAGATGAGGACGGAGAATTTGTTCTGGGTGACGACGATAACAAGATTATAGTGTCGCAAGAAACCTTTATAGAAGAAGGACTCCGTTTCCATGTTGGACCAAATGCTGAACATATGGCTGCAACCTCCATTAGAGACATGAGCACAAGTCAGCTTGGTCGGATTCCAGTTCTAGAAGGTGAAAAGCCAAACGAAAGCAACTTCATGTCACTTGCTGACATTGATGTGCGTAATGAGCAGGGTGCTAAGGATGCACTTGCTATAATTGATCAGTCTCTCACAGAGGTTGCTACAGTTCGTGGACAATTAGGTGCTTTCCAGAAACATACCCTGGAATCTAATCTCACCAGCTTGCAGGTCGCTGCAGAAAATATGACTGCTGCAGAGTCTACTATTCGTGATACTGACATGGCTCAGGAACTGGCTACATTTACACGTAACCAGATCATGACTCAATCAGCAACAGCTATGTTGGCTCAAGCAAATGCAATGCCGCAACACGTCTTGCGATTGTTAAACGGCTAGCAGGGTTCAGGGGCAGTTTATCCCCCAGACATAACACTATTCCGGCTCCATTTATTGGAGTCCGGAATAGCTGTTAAATTATTTAAATGTGCCGGTTATCTATAATCATTATTCAAAGATTTGTCGATGACTGGAGTTTATATTCCGGTTAACGGAATCAAAAATCCTGAAACTTTTATATAACGAGGAACAATGCCGTTGGGGATTAAGCACAACATTGCATCTATCAACGCAATAAATCATCTGGCAGAAGCGCAAAATGAGCTGTCCGATTCGCTGAAACGATTATCTTCAGGACAAAGAGTCAACAGTGGAGCAGATGACCCTTCGGGTCTGATTCTTTCAGAAGGTTTACGCGCTCAGATTGCCAGTGCGCAACAGGCGCTGCAAAATTCGGAGTTTTCTCTGTCTCTTGTCCAGACTGCCGAAGGTGCTTTGGTTGAAGTAAACAACTTGTTGATAGAAATGCGTCAGTTGGCTACAACTGCTGCAAATGAGGGTGCCACCGATTACAATGCGTTGTTAACATTGCAGTTTCAGATTCGTAAAGCAATTGAGGGAATTGACCGTGTTTCCCGCTTTACTAGTTTTGGAAATAAAACTCTGCTAGATGGAAGCCAAGGTGCAACAGGAATGGGAGGAAATGAAGAACTTGTGTTTCTTAAAGCATCTTCCAAAACAGTCGCTTCTCCCGTTAGCGGATATAATGTGGATATTACCGAATCACCAATGCGGGCAAATCTGACAACAGTCCTTGATGACGAATCTGCTTCCGGTCTGCAAATCACTTTAGAAGAAGAAGATGGCGCTGTAATTAGAGTCAGTAATCCGGAAGGAGCCACTGCAATCGGATTTGCAAAACGTCTGCAAAAAGCTGTCTCAGAATCGAACATGAATTTGAACATACGCTTTGATGCTGATACTAATGATGAAGACCATGAGATTAAACTTACAATTGAACATAGTGAATATGGAGTTGTCAAAGGTTTCACAATTACAAGCTCCAAAGAAAAAGTACTTGTTGAGAAAGCATTTAACCCGAAATTGTTTTTGGGACGGGACATTCAAGGGACAATCGGTGATGAAACCGCTGATGGTGATGGACTGATCCTTACCGGCGAATACAATAATGAGAAAACCAGCGGTTTGAGTGTAGCTTTTTTAGGTGATGGTATCGGCAATGTCGGCTCTGTGACTGTTGCGCAAAATTCTCTTAAATTCCAAGTTGGAGCAAGTGCAGATGAAAAAATTGTAATTGCTCTGAACAGTACCCATTCTACTGTCCTGGGAAGAGGTGTGGATAATACAAGCGGATTTGAAAATTTGTCCCAAATCAGTCTCAAGTCTACTCAAGAAGCCATTGATGCAATTCGCCTTGTAGATGATGCTCTTGGTCAACTATTATCAATGCGTAGCCAGCTTGGTTCTGTACAAAAATATACACTTGAAACAAATATGTCAGTTCTCCGCAGCACAGTAGAAAATTTGACTGCGGCAGAATCCAGCATCCGAGATACAGACATGGCTTTGGAAATGGTTAATTTTACTAAAAACCAAATCATTACGGAAGCCGCAGCAGCTGCAGTCGCACAGTCAAATCAGACTGCTACCAGAGTTTTGGGACTGTTGTTCAACAATAATCCACATGGACATTGGTCATTTTTTAAAGACCACTGATCGTTGATCAAATAATGCGCCTTGACGATACAATTGCTGCGATAGCAACACCTTTGCAGCCATCCGGACTTGGAGTGATCAGAGTAAGCGGAGAACAGGCAGTTTCTGCAGTAGAGGCTCTGTTCAAGACAAATGGGAAACCGCTGAAAAAGGCGGAAACGCACAAGCTGATACACGGCTGGATAAAAGACGACGGAAAACTTATTGACAAAGTTTTAGTAGTCGTCATGCGTGCTCCGCATTCATACACTACTGAGGATGTGGTTGAAATTCAGTGTCACGGAAGCCCTTTTGTGTTGCGAATCATCCTTGATTTGGTTTTACAGCAGGGAGTGCGTTTGGCAGATGCAGGGGAGTTCACTCAAAGAGCTTTTTTGCATGGCCGCCTGGACCTGACACAAGTGGAAGCAATTTCAGACTTGATTCAAGCTAGTTCTGAAATTGGGGCAAGACTGGCTGCACAACAACTTCGTGGAAAACTTTTTCACGCCATTGATGCTGTAAAAAAACAAGTGGTCTCAATTGCTTCACTAGTTGAGGCCAGCATCGAGTTTCCGGAAGAGGACCATGAGTTCACTCATCAGGAAGATTGTCTGCAACGTCTGGATCAGGCTAGTGCTGATCTGGAAAGCTTACTTTCTCATGCTGACCGTGGAAGACAAATACGTGATGGGTTTAGTGTAGTATTGATTGGCCGGCCGAATGTAGGAAAATCTTCGCTTCTAAATACCTTGCTTCGCGAGCAAAGAGCAATTGTAACCGCCATTCCCGGTACAACCAGAGATTCAATTGAGGAATCTGTACAAATTCAGGGTCTAGCTTTTCGATTAACGGATACAGCCGGCATTAGAATAACAGAAGACCTGATCGAATCAGAAGGTATTCGGCGTACACAAAATATCCGCGAAAAAGCCGACCTCGTCTTGTTGATCCTTGATGTCAGTGAAAAACTTATGGACGAAGATTTGAGTTTAATCAGTGAAGTTGAAAAAGAGCAGACAATTGTAGTTCTCAATAAAAAAGATCTAATGGACGACACTCCACCGCGTTGGTATGAAAAAATATCCCTTCTGGAATCTGTTTTGATTTCAGCAAAAACAGGTGAAGGTTGTGATGAGTTGGAATCCAGCTTATATAAAAAAGCTACACCCGGCGGTTTGCCTCAGGGAGATGAAATCTGGATCACAAACCGCAGGCAGCAACAGGCGGCAAAAAATGCTCTGTCTGCTTTGTCCTCAGCGCGAAAAAGTTTGAATCAGTCTAGTGGAGAAGAGTTTCTTGCAGTTGATTTACGCTCTTGTTTAAACGCCCTGGGTGAAATAGTTGGCGAAACTACGCCCGATGATTTGCTTGGCCAAATATTTTCGGATTTTTGTATTGGGAAATAAACAAATGACAGACAGCGAATTGAAACTACTGCTTGAAAAACAAGAGTTCCTTTTAAGGAAGCTTCTGGAATTATCACAGCGCCAATTTGCAGAATCGGATGCGGTCGCACTGGACGAGCTCTTGAAACAAAAAGATAGCTACTTTGATGAACTGCAAAAGTTAGATCCTTTGCGGGAAAAGTGGGACAAGAAATACAACCGTCCCTTAGGGCAGGAAGAACAAATACTTGATGATAATATTCAGGATTTACTTGAAAAACTACTGCTCTCAGAACAGGATTTTGAAAAAATAGTAGGCCGTGAAAAAAATGCTGTCTCATTACAAATTGCTCAAATAAGCAATCAAATGCAGTATCGAAAAGATACTACTAGGCAAAGGCCTTTAATTAAAAACATGACAACTTAAACACAACATTATTCATAGTGAAAAATGCTTTTTTCTGCTTACCAAATTGAGTCTCTGTTAGCCGATTTTCAACAGACAGACTCTCCAGCAGACAAATCTGCCAGCGAAACTCTAAGTCTTTCTGCTGATGCGATTCAGGACGCACGTCAATACTTGCGTCCACCCAAACGCAGTCCCCTGAACTGGGTTACTCCTAAAGATATTAGGGGACTGATCGAAGACATTTCTGCTTACGATCCTGTTGTAGATAATGTGCAGCAGGGTCGTGCCGGCCGTTTTGTTGTACCTGCTTATGTACCTGAAATTCCTGCACCAAAGTTTCCACTTGTAAGCGACCACACCCTGATGGTCCCCGAAAGTGAAACTACTGAAAAGGAATCATCGGAAAGTCTTGTTACAGAAGAAGATGCTCTGATGCCTGAAATAAACACTGAATCAGCTGAAGTGGAAGATAAGGTTTCGGTCAGTGTGTCTGAGGATATTTCGAAAGAAAATAGTCTGATAATAGAAACTGAAAAAAGTTCTGAAGAATCAGAAGAATCTACCAAAGGCAAATCGGCTGCTTCATTATTTGAAGGTATTGATGATGATGGACATGAACTTGAAGAAGAAGGATTGCAAGGAGACAATAGTGAGGAAAATGATGTAGTCTTTGGAGATGGCCGGATTGATCAAAAATCAATGAGCAATTTTGTAGCTAATTATCCTGACAGCACGCTTAAGTTCCTGATGCGTAAAAATTTAGACGGCAGACCATTACCGGTTGGTTACGAAGAAATATATTCACAATGGGAAAATCGTGGATTGTCCCGTGGACGCCTGAAAAAATATTTATTTAAACTGATGGAATGGGAAAACTTTCCGGATATTCCTGTTCATGATGTGATTAATAAAATCCGCGAACATCAATATTTTCTTGAAATAAAGTAATGACAGCAAAAAGTTTCAGACCAAATGTTGCGGCGGTGATAATGCATCCAACAAATAAAAAAGTTCTGATGTTCAGGCGAATTGCCAAAAGAAATGAAAAATCAGAACTATTGTCAGATGGAGGACAGTTAAGATGGAATTGGCAATTCCCCCAAGGAGGGATTGACCCAGGGGAATCTGAAGAAGAGACACTTTTTCGTGAACTTGAAGAAGAAATTGGCACCAATGATGTTTCAATCATCCGGGTTGCTGAAAAAAGAGTTCGTTACTACTATCCTCTCAAAATGCTGCATATTCTTCATAAACAACCTGAATGGAGACCTTACCGCGGCCAACAGCAACGTTGGTTTCTTCTACAGTTGAATTGTGACACTGAGAAAATTAATTTTTCCCATCAACCCATTGAATTCGATGCCTTCCAATGGATCTCACCCCGCCTGGGATTAAAGAAAGTTGTTCCTTTCAAGCGCAAGGCATACCGTAAAGGTTTGCGATATTTGGGGATTTTGTGATTTAATTTGATTTGCTCATAAAAACAGCAGATAATCTGAAGCTCCTTCCAAAAATAATTGTTTTGAATTTGAACACGTTTGCTATACTAAGTAAACTGCAATTGTTCAAATTTCAATGCATGTAGATAATTATATCATAGAAGGAAATAATCATATAAAGGCAATTCAATGCTAATGCTCCTTTCACCGTCTAAAACGGTGGATTATGAAACTCCTGCTAGTACTGACAGCTTCAGTATTCCAGATAATCTGGAAAAATCTTCTGAACTGGTTAAAGTTCTGAAGCAGAAGTCTTTTCTGGATTTGATGGAACTGATGCAGGTCAGTCAGAATATTGCTGAACTCAATGTTGAACGTTTTAATCAATGGAAATTACCCTTTTCCGTCGAAAATGCCAAACAAGCCGTTCTAGCTTTCAAAGGAGATGTTTATACAGGTCTTGACGCACCTGCACTTTCTGAAAACCGTTTGGCTTATACCCAGTCGCATCTGCGCATTCTGTCAGGACTTTACGGTTTGTTGCGGCCGCTTGACTTGATGCAGCCCTATCGCCTGGAAATGGGGCTGAAGCTGAAAACAAGAAAAAGTGAAAATTTGTATCAATTTTGGGGTGAGAAGATTACTGATGCATTAAATGTATTATTGGCAAAACAAGATGAGCCGGTTTTAATCAACCTTGCTTCAAATGAATACTTTAAATCAGTACAAAAGAAGAACTTGGACGGTCGTTTAATTACACCTGAGTTTAAAGACTGGAAAAACGGCAAATATAAAATGATAAGTTTTTTTGCAAAAAAAGCTCGAGGTTTAATGGTGCGCTATGCCATAGACCACAATATACAGAAAGCAGAAGGATTACAAAATTTTGATTATGATGGTTACCATTTCAACCTTGAACTAAGCCAGGCAGATAAATGGGTTTTCAGCAGAGGCTGACAATTTGACTCCTGTTTTTTTACAAGAAGAGACTGCTGAGCCATAATTCGTTAGAGAAAAATTACCTCTCTTTATTAGGTCTAACAACTTCCCCCCTTCATTCTGCTAAATTCCACTGTCATCATTGGAATTTAAATAATTTCGAATCAACTTCAATTCCTATTCCTCCCAAATAATAGACCCTCGAAGCAGAAAAGGGCAATTTATTGCTTGCCTTAATATATAAATCATTGTATTGATATATGATGATTTAAGGGAAAAGACAAGACATTCTGACCTTTTTAAACAATAAATACATGACAAACATTGTACAAGTTTTAAGATTACTGGGAGACGAAACACGTCTCAGAATTTTGATATTGGTCTCACAGACGCCGTTGAATGTCAGCGAACTTACAACAATTTTAGGAATGGCGCAATCGGGTATTTCCAGGCATTTGAGTCATTTGCGAAAAATGAAGTTGTTGCAGGAACGAAAAGAGGGCATTTGGACATATTATCAATTTGCACAAAAAGAATCTCTCGATAGTGAACTCCACCTGCTTTGGAAATATTTACAGGAGCAACTTTCAAACATAAAAGACCACAACAACGATAGGGTACGATTACATGAGGTATTGCGTCAACGAGAAATAAGCGGTGGTGGTTTAAATGAACGTCTTCTTGAACCTGGACAATCTTGGTTTGCCTGGTCGCGCCTCCTCGGAATACTTCTGGGTCAGAATGGAGAAAACAAATCAGGATTTTCCTCTGCTACTTCAGAACTGGAAATTATAGACCTTGGCTGTGGAGACGGAACGCTCACAGTGGAAATGGCTAAATTTGCTACTCGAGTAATAGGTGTTGATTTTAATCCTGATATGCTTGCCTCAGCTCGACAGCGTATAGATCGCCTTGGGCTCCAAAACATAAAATTGCTGGCTGAAGACGTAGGTAATTTGTCTTTGCCTGAGGAATCCTTAGATGTAGTTTTCTTTTCACAGTCACTTCATCATCTTGATAACCCGCAGAGAGGTTTTCAGGAAGCCGCACGTATTTTACGTCCGGGAGGAAAGGTACTGGTAATGGAACTCGCTACGCACAGTAAAGAATGGGTACTGGAAAAACTTGGTCACAAATGGCTTGGATTTGAAAAAGAGACTTTGCATGATTTTATGCAGACAGCAGGATTTAGTAATCTTTACTCACAAATTTTACCTTTTCGCCGAGAAGAATTATTTCAAATTATTCTTGCTGCAGGAAGGAAAACTTAATCTAAATCCCACAAATTGATTAGTCGCATTCTTCACCTTAAATCGCTATTACTCTCAGTAGAAGACAAAATTTTTGCGACAATTAGTACTTTTGAAAGTAAAACAAAGGATAGGTTAGTACAGCGCTCCAGAAACAATAAATAATAATATAATGAATTATACGAAACCAAGTGCCGTCAGGCTTTTAAACATGTTGGAACAAAAAATTATCGTGTTTGATGGCGCAATGGGCACAATGATTCAGCAACAAGATCTCAGGGAAGAAGATTTCCGCGGCACTTCTTTTCTGGAACATCCTTCACCGCTTAAAGGCAACAATGACCTTCTTTCTATTACACGTCCGGACGTAATTGAAAAAATTCATTTAGAATTTTTAAAGGCAGGCACGGACATTTTGGGAACCAATACTTTTAATGCAAATCGAATCTCGCAGGCTGACTATAACCTGGGAAAAAGCGTTGCAGAAATCAACCGGGCTGCAGTAGCAACCGCACGTAAAGCAGTAGAAAGTTTTCAATCCGGACAAACGGCAGAGGAAATTCAGTCAGGTCACCCCATTTTTGTCGCCGGATCGATAGGACCTACAAACCGTACTTGTTCCATGTCTCCGGATGTAAACAATCCGGCCTACCGCGCGGTGACATTCGACCAGATCGCTGAGGCGTATCGTGAACAAGCGATTGCATTGATTGAAGGCGGAGTGGATATTCTACTGCTGGAAACGAGTTTTGACACGTTGAATATGAAAGCCGGCATTTATGCCTTGGAAAGCTATTTTGAAAAAACCGGAATACGTCTGCCAGTTTTTCTTTCCGTAACGATTACAGATGCTTCCGGACGTACACTCTCAGGGCAAACTCTGGATGCCTTTTACAATTCCATCCATCACGCCAAGCCTCTGTTTTTAGGAATAAACTGTGCCCTCGGTGCGAAGGAAATGCGTCCGTTTGTTGAAGAACTGGCTCATTTTTCTGAATTTCCCGTAGGTGTTTACCCAAATGCCGGATTGCCGAACGCCATGGGAGAATACGAACAAACACCTGAAGAGTTTGCCGGCATCATGGCAGAATTTGCGCACGAAGGATGGGCCAATCTCATGGGCGGTTGCTGCGGCACAACCCCGGCACATATCAAAGCACTGGCCGATAAAATTTCTCATTTTGTTCCAAGAAAATTAAACCCTCTGCTGAAACATCGTTTCGGGAAAACTCCTGAAAATAATTCGGGTCCTGCTTTAGCAACGGAAGGAATTCCGTTTTATTCCGGATTGGAACCTCTGAACATCAATCCTGATATCGGATTTTTGATGATCGGTGAACGAACAAATATCATGGGTTCTCCCAAGTTCCGGAAACTCATTTTGGATGATGATTTTGAATCCGGGCTAGCCATCGCCCGTCAACAAGTGGAATCTGGTGCAAATTTTATTGATATTAACTTCGATGAAGGATTACTGGACGGAGAAAAATCAATGACACATTTTCTCAACTTGATTGCAGTTGAGCCGGACATTGCCCGTGTACCAATTATGATTGACAGTTCCAAATGGTCCGTAATCGAAGCCGGATTGAAGTGCATCCAGGGCAAGGGAGTGGTTAACTCCATCAGCCTCAAGGAGGGTGAGGAAAATTTCCTGATGCAGGCGCGGGAAATTCGCAAATACGGCGCATCGGCAGTAGTGATGGCATTTGATGAAGAAGGGCAGGCAACACTGCTTGAACGCAAAGTTGAAGTTTGCAGCCGAGCCTTTAAATTGCTTACTGAAAACGTTGGTTTTTCTCCGCACGACATTATTTTTGATCCAAATATTTTGACTGTGGCCACTGGAATGGAGGAACACAACGACTATGCGGTGGCTTTCATTGAAGCAGTAATACAAATTAAAGAATGCTGTCCCGGAGCGCTGGTCAGTGGTGGAGTGAGCAACATTTCGTTTTCGTTCCGGGGGAATAATCCTGTCCGAGAAGCAATGCACTCTGCTTTTTTGTATCACGCGATTCACGCCGGTCTCGACATGGCTATTGTTAACGCTGGCATGCTGAATGTCTACGAGGAAATTCCAAAAGATTTGCTGGAACTTGTCGAAGATGTCCTACTCAACCGTAGAAAAGACGCAACTGAAAGACTGATTGATTTTGCCGAAAGCTACAAAGCCGAAGGTACACGTAAAATTGTAAAAGACACAAAATGGCGTGAAGGAACAGTTGAAGAACGTATCATTCATGCTTTGGTGAGGGGCATAACTGAACATATCGTAGCTGACACCGAAGAAATTCGCAATAATTTTGATCTTGCTTTGGAAGTGATTGAAGGGCCTTTGATGGCGGGTATGAAAGTTGTGGGTGACCTTTTTGGTGACGGCAAAATGTTTTTGCCGCAGGTCGTGAAAAGCGCACGTGTGATGAAGCAGGCAGTAGCCTACCTTGAACCGTTTATGGAGGAAGAAAAGAAACAGTCTTCCGAGGTGATTAACATGCCTAAAATTGTGATGGCCACTGTGAAAGGTGATGTTCACGATATTGGTAAAAATATTGTGGGTGTCGTTTTGGGTTGTAACAATTTCGAGGTCATTGATTTAGACGTGATGGTACCCTGCGAAAAAATATTGGAAGCAGCACGTGAGCATCAGGCTGACGTGATTGGACTTTCCGGATTGATCACTCCGTCTCTGGATGAAATGGTACATGTAGCCGGCGAAATGAAACGTGAAGGTTTTACTCTGCCGCTTTTAATCGGCGGGGCAACCACGAGCCCAGTGCACACCGCGGTTAAAATTGCACCTCATTACGACCAGCCAGTGGCCTATGTTCCGGATGCCTCAAGAGCAGCCGGAGTTATCCGAAAATTATTGAATCCTGACCAAAAAGTACAAGCCGCAGAGGACCTCTTTCAAGAACATGAACGGCACAGAAAAGCTTATCTGGATCGAAACAGCGAACGCAAATTACTTTCCATTCAAGACGCACGCGCAAACCGAACACCTTTTGACTGGAATAATTGTACTATTGACAAGCCGGCCTTTCTTGGATTGCGGGACTACGAGGTTGAAGTGGAAACACTGATAGAGTATATCGATTGGACACCTTTCTTTTACACCTGGGAGATGAAAGGACGCTACCCCAAAATTCTTACCGACCCAAAATTAGGCACGGAAGCCAGCAAACTTTTTGAGGACGCACAAAGCCTTTTGAGGGACATTGTTGAAAAGCGGAGCTTTCAGCCAAAAGCCGTGATCGGTTTTTTCCCCGCAAACAGTGACGGTGATGATATTTTGATTTACTCCGATGAATCACGTAAAAAAGTTCAAACTACATTCCATACTTTACGTCAACAAACAGCTAAAGCAGATGACAAACCAAACCAGGCTTTGTCCGATTTTATCGCAACCAAAGATTCCGGACGTGCAGATTATTTGGGAGGATTCGCCCTTACAAGCGGCGCGGAAGTGGAAGAACTTGCCCGAAGTTTTGAAAAACAACTCGACGATTACAATGCAATTCTTGTAAAAGCTATTGGGGACCGTTTAGCTGAAGCGCTTGCCGAATACATGCACAAACAGGTTCGGGATGAATGGGGTTACGGCAGGAAGGAAAATCTGAAGCTGGAAGATTTGGTAAGTGAAAAGTACAGGGGCATTCGTCCTGCTCCGGGATATCCCGCTCAACCCGATCACACAGAAAAACAGATCCTGTTTGAATTGCTGGATGCCGAAAAACGCAGCGGAATTAAACTCACTGAAAGCAACTCAATGTATCCGGCCAGTTCGGTTTCCGGGATGTATTACGCGCATCCGGAATCACGCTATTTTGCAGTGGGCAAGATCGACAGGGATCAAGTTGAAGACTATGCCAGTCGTAAAAAAATGTCAGTGTCAGAAGTTGAACGCTGGCTGGCTCCTGTTTTGGGTTATGATTCACGTTTGAAATTTTAGCCACTAAGGACATTAAGAGCGCTAAGTTAAAGATTAAGAAAAAGTTTCTCTTTTGTCATCCCGGACCTGATCTGGGATTCAGATCCTCAGTCAGCTTGAATACAAGTTTTGAAACGTTCCCCCTCGATTCCGGCTCTATGCTTCGCCCTGAATGACGAATGAGAAGAATTGAAAGCGTCTAATTCTTTATATTAAAAATGGTAAACCATGCACTTGATTGAACTATACAAAAAGAAAGACTTTGTTTTTTCAATTGAAATTTTTCCACCCAAAACAGCGAAGGGTATGGAAAAACTTAAAACAACTTTGGAAGCCTTTAAATCTTGTACCCCAGATTATTTTTCTGTAACTTATGGTGCCGGCGGAACATCCCGTGAAAATACGCATGAGCTAGCAGCCCACATCCATCATGATCTGGACGTTCCGGCCATGGCACACTTAACATGTGTCGCGCACACTGTAGGAGAGATTGATGTGGTTCTTAGCAATCTCAAAAACAGTGAGATAACAAACGTCATGGCTTTACGTGGTGACCCTACTGCTGGAACCAAACATTTTGTTCAGCCAAAAGGCGGTTATCATTATGCAAGTGAACTAATTACTGCAATTCGGGAACACAGGGATTTTGGAATAGGTGCCGCAGGTTATCCCGAAGGCCATGTGGAAAATCCGGACAAAGACGATGACCGCAAACATTTGCACGAAAAAATTGATGCTGGAGCAGAATTTGTTATAACTCAGTTTTTTCTGGGAAACACTCATTTTTTACACTGGAGAGACCAACTACGCAGGGAAGGCGTGAACGTTCCTTTGGTTGCCGGTATACTTCCTCCGTCAAACTGGAAAGCAACTAAACACATGTCGAAAATGTGCGGTGTCAGTATTCCTGAAGATTTGGCTCAAGCCCTGATCAAAAATGAAACCGATCCGGAAGCATCACGGGAAATCGGTTTTGATCACGTTGAAAATCAGTTTGAAGAACTGCTCCAGGAAGGTGTAGAAGGGGTTCATCTTTATGCACTTAACCGACTGTCAACTGTAGAACGTTTGGGACCAATACTTAAAGACGCATCCGGCACAATCAGTACTCCTCACCTTTGATTGATCTTATCTTACCTTTTCGATTGTATTTTTCCGCAATTCTTCGCAGAATAAAACGTTTAAGTCATTCAATACATTTCTAAAATTCATTACCTTCAAGATAAAACCATGCAGGAATACCTCCCGCAAGAAATCGAAACCAAATGGCAAAACTACTGGGAAGAGCAAGGTTTGCTGGACTTTGATTTTGCTTCGGAAAAACCCAAATATTACATGCTGACTATGCTCCCATATCCTTCGGGGGATCTGCACATTGGTCACTGGTATGCGATGGCTCCTTCAGACAGCTATGCGCGTTTTATGAAAATGCAGGGCAACGAGGTTTTTTTTCCTATTGGTTTTGACTCATTTGGTCTGCCTGCAGAAAATGCTGCGATTCAAAATAATATCCATCCAAAATCGTGGACATATGCCAACATTGAACGCATGCAAAAACAGTTGCGCACAATGGGCAATATGTTTGCCTGGAAAAACGAGGTTATAACCTGCGATCCTG
>CABXOR010000023.1 GCA_902513935.1 uncultured SAR324 cluster bacterium | reverse complement strand
CGACAGTTGCAGCAATAGTCGACTCACTGCTCTTTTCTCCACGAACTACTTCAACCAGCGGCATCCGGTGGACAGGATTGAAAAAGTGCATTCCACAAAACTGTTCCGGACGCTTTAAACCTTGGGCCAATTTTGTGATTGAAATGGTGGAGGTATTAGAAGTTAAAATTGCATTTTCTCTTAGTAATGGTTCGGTTTCGGCCAAGACAATTTTTTTGACGCTTTCTTTTTCAACCACAGCTTCAACCACCAAATCCACGTCTTTTAAATTCTCATAAGACAGAGTCGGCGTGATTCCGGTTAAAACCTGGGCCATTTTTTTCGGTTCCATGTGGCCACGATCCACACGTTTCTGCAAAATATTTGTAGCTTCACTCATGCCTAAATCGAGTTGAACTTGCGCAATATCTTTCATAGCAATCGGAATGCCTCTATATGAAGATTGATAAGCCACTCCGCCGCCCATAATACCTGCTCCGAGAACTGCCGCCCTTTTTACCGGTTCAGCTTGCTTTGTAGATTGTTTTGCTTTTCTTTTGAGTAGTTGGTCACCTAAAAACAAACCGATTAAAGCCGATGCTTCCTTAGATTTTGCAAGTTCAGAAAAGCCTTCAGCCTCAATCTCCAAAGCCCCTTCCAAAGTAAACCTTGCGCTAGCCTGCATAACTCCGACAATGGTCAATGGAGCCGGATAATTTGGTCCAGCCTTTGCGGCAATAAAAGCCCGTGCAGTTTCAAAGGTCATCATTGCCTCATTTTCATTCAGATTTAACGCCTCAAGTTTTTCAGCACGTTTTGCCTGCCAGTCCAATTCACCTCCGATTGCCCTGGTCAGCAGATCCAAAGCTGCATCCCTCAATATTTCCGGTTCAACAACAGCATCGATTGCACCTATTTGCAGTGCTTTTTCAGGCTTATTCTCTGTCCCTCCGGCAATCCATTCCAGTGCGTTGTCTGCACCAACTAGGCGCGGCAGACGAGATGTACCTCCAAAGCCTGGCAGCAAACCAAGCTTCACTTCCGGAAGCCCAACTATGGCTTTTGTTGAAGCCACCCTGTATGTACAGGCCAGACCGAACTCAAAACCTCCTCCCAGCGCATAACCGTTGATGGCACAAACACTTGGGAAATGCAGGTTCTCCAAATCCGTAAAAACCTGTTGTGCCTCCCTAACCCACTGAACCAACTCGTCCTGTGGGACTTGAAACCCTTTTAGAAATTCTGTAATATCGGCTCCAACAATAAAAACACCTTTCCCGCTGGAGACCAGGAGGCCACTGATTGATTTATCAGCTTCCAACTCTTTGACTACTTCACTAAGTTCTGAAAGAGAGTTTTGATCAAATTTATTGACCGATTCTCCCTGTGCATCAAATGTCAACTCTACAATATTATTCCCCAGAGTACGACACTGTATAGCCTGACCTTTATATTCCATAATTTCCTTATTATAACAGTAGGTCGGTTTTAAATGTCCGCCTCATTTCAAAAAACAATTTCTAACGCATCGAAGTTTTGTTTTCTGCCTCCTACAAGCAAAGCTTCAAATTGTGGAATTATTGCCTCAACAAAATAACGTGTTGTTTTAAGTTTGTTTGCATAAAAAAGGGCGTCTTCATTCTCTTTCAAAAGACTTGAATCAGCATGGTTACCGACTCCATTTTTAGTTTTTATTTGTCCCAATTTTTCTGTGGCAACGACGGCTTGCTGCAACAAGAGCCAACCTGCTGAAATTGAGGAGATATACATCAAAAACGGAGTAGCATAAAGTGCAACACCTTCCATACCCCTTATTTTCAGGACTTCTTGTGAGCCCAAAAATGTTTCATAAAGTGTTTCACAGTGCCCCTCAAATGTTTTGAATATTTCACTAAGTTCAGGATGTTCCCTGTGTTTTTCAATCGACTGACTAAACTGTTCCATCAATTGTTGAAAAATAATTCCGTCATTCTGTATCATTTTCCGCCCCACCAGGTCCAGGGCTTGAATATCAGTCGTTCCTTCGTAAATAGGCGCAATACGGGCATCGCGAAAAAGTTGTTCCATAGGAAAATCTTTGGTGTATCCAACACCGCCAAGTACTTGAATTCCGACTTGAACTACATCCAGACCAACCTCTGTACACCAGCCTTTGCACATCGGTGTCAGCAAATCTACCATGTTTTGTGCTTTTTGACCTTCTTCATCTGTTTTTGCAATTAGTTCCAAGTCCAATTGAAAAACAGTATAATAAAGCAAAGCACGCATAGCTTCGACTTTGGCCTTCATATTGATCAAGTTGAGTCGTACCGCAGGATGTTCGACAATCGTAACACGAGGTGCTTCCGAATCACGAATTTTTGAAATATTTGTGCCCTGCACGCGCTCGTAGGCATAAGTTTTAGCGTTTTCATATGCAGCCCCTGCCAGAGACAAACCTATCAATCCGGTAAATATACGTGCCCCATTCATCATCATGAACATTGAGGAAATTCCCTTACCTTCTTCTCCAAGAATCCAACCCAGGCAATCCCCGTTTTCTCCAAAATTCAAAACTGCAGTGGGGCTGGCATGGATTCCCAATTTATCTTCAATGGAGACTACAGTGACATTGTTCCAGTCTCCAAGCGAACCATCATCATTCACACGTGTGTGAGGAACTATGAACAGGCTCAAACCTTTCGTTCCATCCGGAGCACCTTTGACTCTAGCCAGTACTGCGTGAATCACGTTTTCACCCAAATCACTGTCACCTGAAGAAATCCAGCACTTGGAGCCTTTGATCTTGTATACTCCGTCTTCGACTGATTCGGCACTGGTCGTACCTGCTCCGACATCCGAACCGGCCTGAGGTTCACTTAAGCACATGGTCCCTGTAAACTTACCTTGATACATTTTAGCTACATACTTTTGTTTCAGAGAGTCAGAACCATAGGTCTCAATCAGATCGGCGGCTCCGGTAGTCAGTCCAAAAAACATACTCAGCCCAAGATTTGCTCCGTTCATTGCCTCATTGACAATTAATACGAGTGTTGCAGGAGCACCCATTCCGCCATATTCCTGAGACACTCCCATCGAAGCCCACCCAAGTTCATAAGATTTTTGATAAGGTTCATGTAGGCATTTTGGCACTTTTACGCGGCCGTCTTCGATTCTGCACCCTTCACGATCACTTTCAGAACGTGTTGGTGAAACCACATCAATCGCAAAACGGATACCTTCCTGAACCATCAAGTCTAGCGTATCTTGATCAAATTCAGTAAATTTTTCTGACTCGCTGAGTTGACCAATTTTAAGCCATTCCTGTGCGGCGAAACGAATATCACGCTGATCAAGAGTTAATTCAGTACTACTCATTATATTTTAGAGATATCGCAGATAACAATTAATGGTTTTACAGTTTAAAAGATTAATCTTATGACTGTTTGTATTTAAATTACCTTAATTAGTGTGGAGAAGAAAGACTTTTCCGGAAAGATTGGTTTTGGAAAAACAGACCTATTTGCATAGTATTTGACGATCAAAGTATTAGGGATACTTCACTATTTGGGACAGTTTGTGCAAAAGTTATTAAATGTGATCTTTTTTATATAAATTAAAGAAGATAGCAAAACCGGAATAAACGTAGTTTCAGTTTTTAATAGAAAGACTTTTCAATGTCCCTTAGTTCTATCGTACATTCCGCCAGGCGAAAACCCAAATCTTTAAAACATCAATTCCGCTGGAAACTGGTGCCTCGATTCATATGGCAGTCTATGCAGTCTTTTCGCATTACATTACTGGTTTGGAGTCTGGTAACAATTGGGTGTATTTTTTATCTTTCACAATGGATGAATTACCGTCAAGTTGCACACCGCATTGATTCGCTGGAAACAAAGCATTCAAAATTGTTTTACCAGTTAGAATTGCTGGAAGTAGAAACCAGCTATCTTACACGTCCGCAGCGACTGGAAGCTCTGGTGGGAGAAACAATGCTTTTGGACTCTCCGGACACAGTACAGTATCAACTTTCCTGGGTTGATGTAAGCAGCAGCGCTGAAAAAGACTAATATGAATCATTCTCCGCATTTTCAACTCTACAGTTTCAAAACACGTCTTCTCACAGTACTTGCTTTTTTTGGTATTTGTTTTCTTGCAGTTTTGGGCAGAGTCTTTTTTTTGCAGATTCTAAAAGCAGATTATTATATTCAAAAAGCAAAGTCTCAACATGAACGTACGGTAACACTGGAACCACATCGTGGCAGAATATTGGACAAAAACGGGCGTATATTAGCAGTTTCAATTCAACTAAAATCTCTTTTTGCAAAACCCACACAGATAGAATCACCTGCACAAGCTGCCAGACTGCTTACTCCCATTCTAAAAATTCCTTACCATAAACTACTGAATGATCTTAAATCTAAACGTAATTTTATCTGGATCAAACGCAAATTACCTCCGGAACAGTCTAAACTGATACAAAAGCTGAATTTGAACGGAATTGGTTTTATCGAGGAGTTCCGTCGATTTTATCCTAATGGAAGTTTTGCCGGACAACTTATAGGATACTCCGGAATTGATACCCAGGGTTTGGAAGGTATTGAGAGCAAATACGAACCTTTACTTGCAGGAAAACCGGCAGTATATGTTGTGGAAAAAGAAGGTATGTTCCGTACAGTACCACTTTCCAACATTCCAAAAAAAAAACCAGATCAATATTCTATTCAACTGACAATAGACAGTACTATTCAGCATTTTGCAGAAAAAGCCCTGCGGGAAGGAGTGGTGAAATCACAAGCCGACCGGGGAACTGTCGTGGCACTTCATTCCAAAACTGGAGCCATTCTGGCTATGGCATCTTATCCAGAGTTTGATCCAAACCGTTATCAAAACTACAGCCGAGCACATCATCTGAATCAAGCTGTTACTTTGGGATATGAGCCCGGCTCCACTTTTAAGATGATTACAATTGCTGCAGGCCTGAGTGAGGGGCTTATATCACCTGATCAAGAATTTTTCTGTGAAAATGGTAAATACAAGATAGGCATTAACTTGATCCGTGACTCGTCACCTCATGGTGTAATGACACTTCAGCAGGTATTAAAAAAATCTTCAAATATATGCGCAGCAAAAATTGGTATGAGTATGCCACCAACACGTTTTCATAAATACATCATGCGCTTCGGTTTTGGTCGTCGTCCAAACTCTGGTATTGCAGCAGAGGCTTCCGGAAGAGTTATTTCTCCAAAAAAATGGCAGACAATCGATCATGCAAATATTTCTTTTGGACAAGCTATTCTTGTTTCACCTTTGCAAATGGTGAGTGCAGCAAATGTTTTTGCAAACGAAGGGGAATGGGTACCACCTTTCATTGTGGAGTATGCCGTTGATAAAAAGGGGAATAAATTACAGGAAATAAAAGATGTAGAAGGTAAAGGGAGTCTCAAGTTTGGTATAGGTGTCCGCAGTCCTGTGGTCGAAGGATCTGTTGCGGAACTGGTCAGAAAGTATCTAATTTCTGTGACACAAAAAGGAGGTACTGCTCAAAGAGCTGCAATCTTGGGTTACCAAGTTGCAGGAAAAACAGGTACGAGCCAAATCTATGATCAACAGCTTGGACGATATTCCAAAACACGCTACATAGCTTCATTTGTAGGATTCGCTCCTGCTTCTGACCCTTTGGTAACAGTACTCGTTGTAGTTGAACAACCGCGAACTTCACATTATGGTGGAACTATTGCTGCACCTATTTTCAAAGAAATTGTTCAACGAACTCTTTTGTTTAAAGATGTATTACCAATTCCGGAAGGGAATTCAGAAGGAACCACCGCCCAGGTAGAAACGGCCTCACGCTGATTTTAAAGATGTTTTGTAAATGGTTTTGAGACTGGGAACAATTTTGAGTTTTCAAAAGTTTTTTAAATAACCTGCGGCAGGATCTTTACTGATAATAGTTTGTCCGTCTTTTTAACTACATCACGATACTACCTTGTCAGTAGTAAAATGAGATGAATTCGCCATTTTAACTGCAGTCTTGATTGCCTCTATCATCGAACGTGGATTAGCTGCAATCTGTGGAGCTAACTCAAAAGCAGTTCCGTGATCCGGAGAAGTACGGATAATCGGCAGTCCAAGAGTTACGTTTACAGCACGTTCAAAACCAAATAATTTTAATGGTATGAGAGCCTGATCGTGATACAGGGCTACTACTGCATCAAAACGTCCTTTGCGATGTTCCAAAAAAACTGTATCCGGAGGAAACGGCCCCTCGCAGCGGATTCCTTTTCCACGGGCAAGTTCCATTGCAGGACGAATAATGATATCTTCCTCGTCTCCAAATAATCTGTTTTCACCAGCATGAGGATTAAGTCCTGGGATGCCGAGGATCGGATCCGTAATTCCCATATTTTTCAGCCCCGATGCTGTGATTTCCATTACTTCCAGGATTAGTTCAGGTGTGAGTGATTCCAAAGCTTGACGAAGTGATACATGAAGGGTTACCATTGTGGCACGTAAATCATCTACGGCCAGCATCATCACTGAACGTGCACCATTACTGTAATGTGACAACATTTCTGTGTGACCAGGAAAAGAGTGACCAGCTGCCTGAAGTGTCTCTTTAGCAAGCGGAGCCGTAACTATGGCAGCAATTTTTTTACGATTAGCCCAGTCTATAGCGTTATGAACGAACTGGAATGCTGACTCTCCCCCCCACGCAGATGAAGTACCGAGTTCCCATTTTCTATCTTTTTGTACCGATAAATCTATTACCGGAAGACAAAAAGAATCGATGATTATTTTTGTCTGAGTGCTGTGTTTTTCTGAAATTGACTTAAAAGAAAATGGTGTCTCCAGTATCTTGTTCATTTCAGTCAAAATTTTGGGATCACCAAAAATTAAAGGTTCCCAGTCCTGGAAAGGATGCATGAATTGTAAGGCCCGGAGCAGGACTTCTGCTCCAATTCCATTGGGATCACCCATTGTCAGACCGATTTTAATTTCCGGTTTCATGGTTTTTTCAAACAAATAAATAAAAATATATTTATGGAATTGAAAGATAAAGTAGCACTCGTAACAGGTGCCGGTGTCCGTCTGGGACAAGCAGTTGCCCAACAATTGGCTCAACTTGGTATGCGTGTTGTCATACACTATCACCACTCAGAAAAAGGCGCAAAACAAACCGTTCAAGGACTTCCAGGTGGAGAGCCGAGACATCTTATTCTGCATGCAGATTTAAAAGAAGTTTCCTCAATTAAAGAAATAGTCCGTACTGCCGAAGAGGAATCCGGCCCCATTTCAGTTTTAATCAATAATGCAGCAGATTTTTTTCCAACTCCAATATTCTCTACAACCGAAGAAGAATGGGACCATTTATTAGCGCTGAATCTGAAGGCACCATTCTTTTTAGCACAAGCAATAGCTGAGGGTATGAAATCACGCGGTGAAGGTAAAATCATTAATATGGTCGATTCTTCAACTGAGCGACCATGGGTGAGTTTTTTGCCCTATTGTACATCAAAAGCAGGACTTGTTTCTTTAACCAAAGGACTGGCACGTGCTTTGTCACCAGAAGTACAGGTCAACGGCATTGCTCCGGGAACCGTGTTGACTCCTCCAGATAATTTGGAAATGGACTTTAGCTCTTCAGTTGAGCACAGTCTGCTCAAACGGATTGGCTCGGCGGAAGATATTGTACAGGCCGTTGAATATTTGCTACTATCAGACTTCGTTACCGGTACGATCCTGCCAGTTGATGGTGGACGATCTGTTTATTAATAATCAGGACTGGAAATAAATTTTCATGAATAATTACAAATACCTTTTTATATTTTTAGTTATTGCATCCTCTTTTGAGCTTGCCTTCGGTGTTTCCAGTTTTTCTGCCGACGAAAAAGAAAACATCCAGATTTACGAAAAAAGCAGCAGAGCAGTGGTAAACATCAGCAATATTGCTGTCAACTATGATTTTTTCTACCGTGCAATGCCTGCAGAAACCGGTTCCGGGACCGGATTTATAATTGACAAATCCGGAATAATTGTCACCAATTATCATGTGGTTGAAAATGCCAGCAAACTGGTAGTGACACTTGCTGATAACAGTCAGTGGCCGGGAAAACTGATTGGTGCAGATCCTAATAACGATTTGGCAATTGTTCGGATTAAAGCACCTGCAGACAGCTATAACATCCTGAAATTTTCCCATTCAAACAATATTGTTGTAGGCCAAAAAGTTTTGGCCCTGGGGAATCCTTTTGGTCTTCGGCAAACTCTTACGACTGGAATTATCAGTGCCTTGGGGCGCACCATTGCAGCAAAAAACGGAAGGAAAATTGAAGGGATAATTCAAACAGATGCGGCAATCA
This sequence comes from uncultured SAR324 cluster bacterium, assembly GCA_902513935.1. The sequence goes on along the minus strand of CABXOR010000023.1, from coordinate 19,406 downwards.
ATCCCGGAAATTCAGGAGGTCCTTTACTGGATTCTGAGGGGAAAGTTATTGGAATTAACACAGCAATCATTGGATCTGCAGGAAGTGTAGGAATAGGTTTTGCTGTGCCCAGCAATACTGCATTACGGATTCTACCAGACCTCCTGAAATACGGTTATGTACGAAGACCGTGGCTTGGGATTGAACCAATTCCAACAGTTTATCTGCGCCGCATTGGAATAGACGTACCAAACGGTCTTTTGATTGCGCGAGTGGTTAAGGGAGCCTCTGCAGATCAAGCAGGTTTACGAGGTGCCTCAAGGACAGTGAAAGTCGGACGTTACCAGGTCCCCTGGGGCGGTGACATAATTACACATATAAACAAAATTCCCGTAACAACAATGGAAGATTTAGCTCAGCAAATCGAAACACGTAAAGCCGGTGAAGAGATTACTATCCACTACATCCGTAATGATCGTGTTCTGTCAGTTACTGTTGAACTTGTTTTACGACCAAGATCTTAAATATATTAAAATAATTATCCACTTTATGCAGCTTTCTAATGTTTTCCTTCGTCATTTCAAGAAAAACAAATTGAATAACGGGAATCCTGGATCAATATCTAATATCCAGCCCCCAATCTAGTCTAAAATCCGTAGCACAGATCAAGTCCGTGACTGCTTTAATAAACTTTTTAAGAGAACATTAATAACTGTTTATAAATACAAATTAGCCAGGACATAAAAATGATTAACCGCGTTTATAATTTTAGTGCAGGACCGGCTACGCTGCCTCTTCCTGTAATGGAGACAGTTCAAAAAGAATTCTTGGACTTTCATGGACTTGGAGCCTCAATTGTTGAAATCAGCCACAGACTTCCAGTTTTTAAAGACATTCTAGAAACTACCAAATCTCTTTTTCGTGAGTTAACTGGTCTGCCAAATAATTACAAAGTGCTTTTCATGCATGGTGGTGCTCAAATGCAATTTTCAGCAGTTCCATTAAATTTGATGTCAATGAAGTCTCACAAAGGGTCGTATTTCATAACTGGAAGGTGGGGTACACTTGCAGAAAATGAGGCCAGGAAATATGGGAATACCGAGACACTGATGGACGGTAAAAAGTTTGAGTATCGGCAAATTCCGCAATATGACACCAGTTCAATGGACCAAGATTCCAGCTACGCGCATCTGACGACAAACAACACACTCTACGGAACTCGTTGGCACCAATTTCCTGACATAGGGGATGTACCACTCGTGGCCGATGCAACTTCGGATATTTTATCCAGGGGAATGGATTATTCTCAATTTGGAATAGTTTATGCGGGTTTACAAAAAAATCTTGGAACTTCCGGAACAGGTTTAGTCGTGGTCCGTGAAGATCTACTCGGTCATGCACTGCCTGAAACACCAAAACTGCTTGATTATGCTCTTTTTGATAAACACAACTCCATACCAAATACCATCAATGTATTTGCAGTTTACGTAATGCGTTTGGTTTTGGAATGGGTAAAAGAACAAGGAGGGGTTCCGGAAATGGAAAAACTGGCTGAAAAAAAATCCGGTTTGCTTTATGAGATACTGGATAATTCAGAATTATACAGTTCTGTAGCACATCCAAAAAACCGCTCAAAAACTAACGTAACATTTAATTTGCCGCAAGAGAAACTACTCCAGAAATTTTTAACTGATACTGACGAAGAAGGATTGTTTGCCCTTAAAGGTCATGCTTCAGTTGGTGGAGTAAGAGCATCCATTTACAATGCAATGCCTCTTGAAGGAGTTGATGCACTGGCTCAGTTCATGAAAGAATTTGAACGAAAGAACGGTTAAGCAGCCTTTGCCTGATCAATCTTCACCAGATGATTTGGCCACTGCAAATATTCCTGCCAACTGGAATGAGGAATTTTGATATGGAGAGTTTTAGCGATTTTGACCATTTGCCAATAATTTGGTTCAAACGGTGGCAGTGATGGTTGCACAATATTTGAGCCTTTACTTAAATTGCATTTGTGGCAGGCTGCGACCACATTTTTCCAGCGCATTCCTCCGCCTCGGCTTTTTGGAATTACGTGATCAATAGTAAGATGATCTGCCGAAAATTGATGCTGACAGTATTGGCAATGAAAACGGTCCCGCAGAAAAATGTTGCGGCGAGTGAAATTGACCGTACCTTGCTGTTGATGATAACGTGACATCATAACCACACTTGGTACGGGTAAGGCTATATGTTGCGAGTGACATATCCAGTCGTCATAAGAACGAAGAACTGTCACCTTATCAAGATAAAGAGCCTTGATCGCCTGTTGCCAGGTGAGAGTACTCAAGGGCCACAGTGTCAACGGTTTACCGTCTTGGTTTAGTAAAAGTACGTCCTGCATTTTGACACAAATAAATAGTTAATCCCTCAACACTATTTCTTAAGACTTTCTTGCATGAAATTCCTCAGAACTGTGTGTAAAATACCACCGTTTTTGTAAAATTCTATTTCAACCAAGGTATCTAAACGGCAAGTTACTGTAATTTCACGATCATCTGCACGTAAGATTACATCCTGGCCCGCCTTCAAATTATCAGTTAAATGCAACACCGCATACTCTTCCCCTCCGCTCAAGCCAAGTGACTTATGAGTTTCACCGTTCTTGAATTGAAGAGGCAAGACACCCATCCCCACCAGGTTGGAGCGGTGAATACGCTCATAACTCGTTGCAATTACAGCCTTGACACCAAGTAGAAATGGCCCTTTTGCAGCCCAATCACGCGAGGAGCCAGTTCCATATTCGGCACCAGCTAAAACAACTAGCGGAGTTCCACTATCTTTATATTTTTGTGCTGCTTCGTAAATTGTTGTAAGTTCTCCTGAAGGGAATAGTTTGGTAAAACCACCCTCTGTTCCGGGAACCAACTCATTTCGCAAACGGACATTCCCAAAAGTTCCCCGCGTCATGACATGGTCATTCCCGCGACGGGATCCATAAGAATTGAAATCTTTGATTTCCGTTCCAAGTTCCAGTAAATATTTTCCTGCTGGAGTTTCCGAAGAAAAAGTTCCGGCAGGAGAGATATGATCTGTTGTAATCGAATCTCCTAATTTTGCTAAAACTCTTGCACCAATAATATCCTGCAAAGCATTAACTTCAAGACCCATTTTTTGAAAAAATGGTGGATTTTGGATATAGGTCGATGAATCATCCCATTCATAAACTTCACCTTTTCGGGCTTCAATAGCATTCCACAGGGGAGAGCTTAAACCTGCCCCTTTGTATTCTTTCTCATACATTTCACTGGTAATCAGTTTTTCTACTTCATCTATTTCTTCCTGAGCGGGCCAAATGTCTTTTAGAAAAACCGGCTGACCATCTTTTCCGTTACCAAGAGGCTCATTTATTAAATCAATATTCACCGTTCCAGCAATGGCATAAGCCACAACCAGCGGAGGACTGGCCAAATAATTAGCCTTGATATGCTGACTTATCCGTCCTTCAAAATTTCGATTTCCAGACAAAACTGAGGCAACTACCAAATCACCTTGATTTATTGCTGTAGCAATACTTTCCGGAAGAGGACCTGAGTTACCAATACAGGTAGTACAGCCATAGCCAACAGTATGAAAACCAAGTGCATCAAGCGGTTCATTCAATCCGGCTGCTTCCAGATAATCTGTCACTACACGTGAACCAGGCCCAAGAGATGTTTTAACCCAAGGTTGGCGATTCAAGCCTTTTTCAACTGCTTTTTTAGCAAGCAGTCCTGCTGCAAGCATAACGGAAGGATTGCTCGTGTTTGTACATGACGTAATCGCCGCAATGACCACCGAACCATGTTTTAGTTCTCCGGAAAAAATACCCTGGATCTGAACCGAGGTTTCTATTTGCTCATCACTCAATTCAAATCCACGCTCTTTCCTAGATACACACAAAGTTTTTTGCCAGTTTTGCTGCATTTGCGAAAGATTGACACGATCCTGTGGACGTTTAGGACCTGCAAGCGCAGGTTCAACAGTGGAAAGATCCAGATCCAAAGTATCCGAAAATTCCGGAACTGGAGAATCACTCGTCCGGAAGAGACCTTGTTCTTTGCAATAACGTTCTACGAGTTGAACCAGCAAGTCCGGTCGTCCAGTATCACGCAAGTATCTTAAAGTTTCATCATCTACTGGGAAAAAACCCATGGTAGCACCATACTCCGGAGCCATATTTGCCAAAGTTGCACGGTCGGCTAATTTTAGATTATTCAAACCAGGTCCAAAAAATTCAACAAATTTTTCCACTACACCTTTTTCCCGCAGCATTTCAACTACCCGTAAAACCAAATCAGTTGCCGTTGCTTTCTGTTGCAGTTCTCCAAGAAGACGTAAACCAATTACTTCCGGAATGAGCATGTTGATTGGTTGACCTAACATCACCGATTCTGCCTCAATTCCACCTACTCCCCAGCCCATTACTCCAAGACCATTGATCATTGTGGTATGTGAATCTGTGCCCACCAATGTGTCCGGGAAACAAACACCATCCCTGGATTGAACAACAGTTGCCACCGTTTCAAGGTTCACTTGATGCACAATTCCGATACCTGGAGGATAGACATTAAAATTGTTGAAAGCCTGCTTTCCCCATTTCAGAAACTCGTAGCGTTCACGATTTCGTACGAACTCATTTTCCATATTTTTTTTGAGTGCTCCCGAACTTCCAAAAGCATCAACTTGTATTGAATGGTCAATCACCAAATCCACTGGTATAGACGGATTAATTACACTTGGATCGCCATTCATTGCAACCATCGCTGAACGCAGTGCAGCCAAATCAACAACTGCAGGTACTCCTGTAAAATCCTGTAAAATCACCCGAGTGGGTTTATAAGGAATTTCCTGATTGGATTTTTCTGCAGCATTCCAATTTGCCAGCGCTGTCACGTCTTCAGCACAAACCTGAAAATCATCAACGTTACGGAGTGCTTGTTCCAACAATATCCGTATGGAAAATGGGAGTCTGTCTATCGTACCAATTCCATCTTTTTGCAACTTTTCTAAACTGTACAGAGCAGCTTTGCCTCCGCTACTTTCAAAATTTATCCGGCAACCAAACTGATTGTCTTTCATTCTCTTATGTTTGTGTGAAAAATTTTTGTGCTTCCTGAGTTAAATATTCACTTAAAAACTTCATTGTGATCAAAGTAAATAAAAGTAAATTTACGAAACTTCTTAAAAAATTTCAAGTTTATATGATTTGAAAAAAGTAATACCAATTCCAAAAATAGGATTAAGAAAGATTAAAAAGACACCTCTAGTCTTGATGCTTGTTGCAAAATAATGGATAATGAGAATATAAATTTATTTTTTGAAATCATAATCTGAATTGTTTTAATTATGTTTAAATATTTATTATTCACCACTTTTAGTTTGTTCATCGTTGGAGGTGGATTAATCTATTATCAAGATGAAAACTACTTTACAAAACCACAAATATCAAAAGACATTAAACTCTTTCCAGAACAAATTGACACAACAGCCCTGAACCAGATTATAATCGAGTCGCAAGGCTCTACCGTAAACTTAATGCAGTTAAAAGGCGGAGTTTGGAAAGAACAGTCTTTTAATTATGAGGCAGATCCAATTCTCATTCAGGATTTGCTGCTCAATCTATCTCAAATACGTCTGGGAGATATGGTAACAAATAATCCGGATCATCATAAACTTTTTCAACTATTAAATACTCCGGAAAACAAGGAAGATTGGAGCGAAGACCGACATGGAATTTCTGTGAGCCTTTTGCGGGGAGACGGTACTTCAATATTAAGCTTTCTCCTTGGGAAAAATCGTACTAGTGGTCCGGGGCAGTATGTAAGGCACAAAGGTTCTAATAAAGTTTTTTTAATTCCGGAAGGCTTGTCCATAGATTCAGAAGCAAATGATTGGCTGAAAAAGGATTTACTTGCATTAGAGTCAAACCAAGTCCAAAGCCTTGTGCTTAAGAACAAAGAAGGAGGTTCATTTTCCATTAACCGTGACAGTGCTGAAACAAACTGGGAATCCTCCTCTGAAAAATCAGATGTACCGGACTTTGATAAAATAACAACTCTCCTCAACAGGCTGGGGAAACTTTCTTTTTCCAAATTATACATAGATGATTCTGTTTCCCAGCAAGCAGAAGGTACAGATTTAATAGAAAAGACATTGTTTGTGTCGTTATTTGACAGCAGAGTTTATACATTGAACCTAAGGAATAATATAGCATCAAATGAAAATTATATTTTGAGCTTGCGGATGGGTATTTCACTGGTAGCATCAGGCGCTTCTGAGGCAGAAGATTTAAAACTTCGTGATGAAATGGAAATCTATAACCAGCAAGTGAATGGCAGGTTTTATGAAATAAGTTCCTGGGAAGGAAAGGAACTTTTGCTCAGTGAATAACGATTCAACATTTTACAGCCTTTCTTAGCCAGATATGTCAATCCGGATGACATCCGAGCACACTGAACTAACTTTCCATTATATGCGTGTGGAAGGACGGGAGGAAACGCTGTTGGAATTTTTACTCCGGCGATTTCGCTATTTGGATGATCAGGAATGGCGTGAGAATATCAATGATCGACGCATTTGGATCGACGGCAAATTGGGGCGCACAAATTTTAAGCTGCGAAACAATCAAAAAATTGTTTATTTGCGCCCGGATTTTCTTGAACCGGACGTTGATCTGGACTTTGATATTATTTTCGAAGATGATGCATTAATTGCAGTCTGCAAATCGGGAAATTTGCCGACAAGTCCTTCAGGTAAGTATTACAAAAATACACTGGTCAGTTTGATCAAGTCTCAGTTTGGCCTGAAAAAACTTTACACTCTGCATCGACTAGACCGTGAAACCAGCGGGGTAATTATTTTTGCTAAAAGACACGAAGTTGCCCAATCAATGGCTTCTCATTTTCGAAAAAACCTAGTTCACAAAATATATTCAGCAATCCTCAGCAGACACCTTCCCCAAATTTCAAAGACAACAGTTCCGGAGATTTTCATTTCGCTGCCTATTGGTCAGGACCTAAACAGCAAAATCCGCATTAAACAAAGCGTAAATTTTCAAGGGAAGCCTTCCCACACCTATTTCAGGGAAATTGGGAAAATGGGTGATTATTCACTTGTTGAAGTGCGTACCTTCAGCGGTCGGACCCATCAAATCAGAGTTCATGCTGCACACATGGGTTGTTCTGTTGTGGGGGATAAGCTTTATGGACTTCCAAATGATGGCTTCATACGCTGGCTTAATGAAGGTGAAGATTATTTGCTTTCACAAAATTTCCCGATCCATAGACAATTACTGCATGCAGTAGAAATCCGATTCCCACATCCTGTTACAAGAAAAGAAACTGTAATTCGTTCTGACAATGAAAAAATATTAAAAGAATTGAAACAGAATAGTTAAGCAAAAACAATTTCACTGATATCCAGATCAACAATGAACATAATTGAAAAAGTTCAATTCTGGGCCGAAAACCCTTGCTTTGATGCTGAGACACAAGAAGAGGCTAAAAACCTTCTGGCTGCTGAAAACAAAAAAGCACGTGAAGAATGTTTCGGCAGTTTACTCGAATTTGGTACAGGCGGTCTAAGAGGAATAATGGGTATTGGTACAAATCGAATCAACCGCTATACTGTGCAAATGGCTACAGAAGGAGTCGCACGTATTATTGAAAATAAGAAAAATGAGTCCAGTGCGAAAGGTGTGGTTGTTGGTTACGATTCACGTCACTTCTCGTTTGAGTTTGCAAAAGTAACCAGCGAAGTTTTAGCAGCCCACGGCATACCAGTTTATTTGTTCCGTTCAATTGCACCTACCCCTCTCGTTTCCTGTGAGATTCTCAGGCGTAAAGCAATAGCCGGAATTATTATCACTGCCAGTCATAATCCACCGGAATACAACGGTTACAAGGTTTATTGGGAAAATGGAGGTTTGATTGTTCCTCCGGAAGATAGTCAGATCATAGAAGAAGTCCGGAACATCAACCGTATTGACAAAATTCCAAGGATATCTTTTGAAAAAGCACTTCAGATAGAAATAGTAGAGTGGATTGATAATGAAGCAGACGAATATTATTTTAAGACCGTTAGAAAATTAAGTTTGGGGCTGCGTGAAAATAATAAGGATTTAGGTATGATTTTTACTCCGCTTCACGGTACCGGCGGTCGTTTGGTTCCAAAATTGTTACAACAGCAAGGCTTTGAAAATGTAAAAGTCGTCAAAGAACAAATGGTTTCGGATGGAGATTTCAGCACAGTTGGATCACCCAATCCTGAAGACAGGGATGCCTTTAAAATGGCAATGGAACAAGCAACCGATGATGTTGACCTTATCTTAGCCAATGATCCTGATGCGGACCGTCTGGGCGTTATGGTCCGTGACAAAGAGAAGCAGTGGCATTGGTTGACGGGCAACCAAATTGGGATATTGATTCTAGACTCAATCATTTCTTCATTGCACCAACAAAATCGCTTTCCAAAAAAAGGAGTAATCATTACAACTGTAGTGACCTCTCCTCTTGTCTCAAAAATAGCCCGGGAAAATGGATTGGATCTCGTTGAAGTGTTAACAGGATTTAAATGGATTAGACAAGCTGCCTTGCGTTATGAAGAAGAGGTTGATGGAAAGTTTGTTTTTGGCATGGAAGAAAGTCACGGCTATTTGATGGGAAGCCATTCGGGAGATAAAGATGGAATTTGGGCCTCCATGGCTTTTGCTGAAATGGTGGCTACACTTAAGAAATGCAACTTGACTGCAATCGACAGGCTGAATCAAATTCATCAACAATATGGGCCCCATCTCGACACTCTGAGGACGCAAACTTATACCGGCACAGAAGGTTTGAAAAAAATACAGCATATTATGCGTAAGTTACGCAACTCTCCTCCGAAATCTGTGGCAGGTCAAACTGTAGTAAAAATAACTGATTATTTAGAAAATACTATAATTTGTGCCGATACAACTAAGAATTTGCAAGGGCCAGGATTACCTAAGTCAAATGTGATTTCACTGGAATTGTCCGACAATACCAGAATTACTGCTCGACCTTCCGGTACTGAGCCAAAAATTAAATACTACTTTAATTTACATGGTAAAAATGCTGCGCTTTTACAGGAACGTCTTGTTGAAATTCAGGCAGAATTTCTCAGCGATCAATAAGCATGATTAAATGAATATATACAGATTGTCAATTTTTCGAATAATTTCTGTAGTTTTCCTGTTCCTGGTACTTCTTTCTGCTCCTTTGATGGGGGAGAATTTACTTGTTGAAAAGGCAGAATCAACTGTTGAAATTAAGCAGGACAATCTGGTACGAGCAAAAACTGAGGCACTAAAAGCTGCAAAAGGGAATGTTGTTCTGCAAGCAGTTGCAAGGTTTCTTGATTTTGAAAGTATGATTTATTTAAAGCCACTTTTGATTCAACAGTTTTTTGAACATCCGGATTTTTATATTGAATCTATTCGTGTAATCAGTGAGGGCAACACTGCAGACCTGACTGAATTTACATTAAATATTGAAACACGAATTTTTCATTCACGTTTACTGGCAGCATTCCGCAAATTAGGATTAGTTACAGAACAAGAACGAATTCCATTCATGGATGTTTATCTAATCTATGATGCGGATCACTCATTACGTCAAACAAGAGTTTTGAATCTATTTTTAGAACAACTGCAAATTCGGCTGAGACCTTATCGAATTCGAACCAGAGTAATCCTAACAAAAGGCCGCAAGTTACCGATTGAAGCAGGTCTACCGGCTCGACTAGCATTGATGCCAATAAAATCTCCTGAAAAAAGAAACGAGACTAATGTAGCATTACTTGAACTAAAACTTAGGCTAAGCCCGCAACCTGAAAAATCATCTCAAGGAAAGCTCATAGCACAACTTATTTTCTGGTCACAAAAGCGGGATTTTTCGGAATCATCAATAAGTACAACCATGGCAACTGCAGAAATTTCCTATAAAACCTGGAACACAAATGTAGTTATTACCGAAATTCTTGATCAATTGCTACTAAAATGGACACCTATTATGCAGCATATTGTAACTGTGAATCAGGTAAGCGGAGCTCAAGTAAAACTAAAATTCAAAGGATTACCGGGACCAATAGAAGAGCAGCAATTAATTAAAACTTTATTTCGGAATAACCCCCGCTGGAAAAGACTCAGACTGAATACTATTTCCAGTAATTTTGTTTCTTACAAAGCTCTTTTTTTAGGGCCACTGAAGCAGATTATACAAGAGTTCCGTTCACCTAAGAATGCACTTTTTCTGATTACCTCAGTCAATAGGGAAGATAATGATTTGGTTGTGCAGGTGGAATGGAATGAAGTTCCTATGCCCCTGGAACTATTTGAAAAAACTTTAACGGATGACGTATTTTCTGAAATTGACTCAGAAGAAAACTATATTCCTGAACCGGAATATCAAGTGCCCTTGCGCACATTCAAGCAAACATTCAAACTTCCCTTTGCAAAAGCTGTTTATGATCATATTCGGCATCGTGGAGACAGTACATTGTTCAGGATAGAAGTTTCCAAAAACATGAACGTAAATGAAGAGAATAAACTCATAAACTTAGCTTGGTTCCGCCTTGGTACCACTCATTTAAATCCGGAACTTACGATATTTGACCAAAACCGAAATCATAAAAAATCATATCTACTACGAAGGCGGAAACAATTTACATTTCAGTACAAAATTCCAGTTGGACAAGAGGCTTTCTATCTGCGCATTTCTGATGAAGTGGGCTTCCTAAAAGGCGTTGCAGGCAGCAGCTACCAGTCTTTTCATTATGTTTTGACAGCAAATTAAGTATTTTAAATCTTTTTGGCAGTCTCTGTTTTTGATTTAAGAGTTTGCTTTATTTGTGCTTTGCCGGACTTAAACTTAAACATAATATCCCCAACAGTAACTTCATCGCCGTCCTGCAGAAAACGTTGATCTATTCGACGTCCGTTAACTGTAGTAGTTTCGTGAATGAGCAGGTTTTGAATCTTCCAGGATCCTCCAACCTTATATATTTTTGCGTGCCTCAAGGCCACTTCATCACCTTCAACTATAATATCATTACTATTTGATGATCCTATAGTAATCAGGTTACGTACTAAAGTGATTTTCTGTGTGCTTCCTGAAACTGTTAAAATTGGTGTCATTTTATGAACGGGTCCTTTGGGAATAATTCCAACAATTGGAAGTTGTAAATCTTTACTTGCTGGACGGTGAATCGTACCTGCAGGAACTACATGATTTCGGAAAAGTAAAATCATATCACCAACATCCAAAACATCGTTATCACACAGAACTGTTCTGTGAGAACGTCTTCGATTGATCAGTAGTGCATTCTTGTAGTTCTTGTCTTCAAGTACAAAAGTGTTTTGATGTGGAGTTAGAGTCACCCGGTTTAAATTTGCAGACAAACGATATTTTTTGCTTGTTTGAATCTGAGTAAGAAACTCCAGTGTTTGTATTCCTGATTTTAGAGGAATGAATGTTTTTCGTTCACTGAGATTGAGAAGTTGAAAGCCCACGCCGGATTGTGTTCCAGCTTTCGGTTTTTGCAGGAACCATAATCCAAACATCGCCAAAAGTACTCCTGCAAATATCAGAAGCGACTCTATAAGTGACAGACTGGGTAGGGCATTAATTTTAAGGAAAAAAGTCTGTGGAAATAAATATTCCAAAAACGCAGAGGGGGAGCCTACTCGAACCGGCACATTTTGTTCAACGACCTGTTCAGCCGCCAGCAAAGATGTTGATTTGAGAATTCCAATAATTAAAAGTCCTGCGCTATGAACGCAGGTACGAAGACACCGATCTATTTGTGAGATCATCAGATTTCATAGTACTGCAGCAGCGCTGTACCAATTTTGATGACATCTCCTTTTTTCATGGATTGTTGATCGACCAGACGATAATTAACCAGGACTTCACCTCCTTCGTCTGCATTCTCAATAATGACTTCTTTGCCTTTTTTAAGAATGTTTGCATGAAGGTCACAAACTTCTGCATAACCTTTCAAAATGAAGTCATTTTGTGAACCATATCCTAAAGTGAATCTATTTTGATCAAGTAGAAATATTTGTCCTTCTTGTTTGCCCGACACAACTCGAAGAGCAAAAGAAGTAGCACGATCTTCAATAATTCCAACAAATAATGAGATGCTGAAACTAACCAGAATCAATCCTAAAAGGTGATCCGGACCAGTCATCTGATACAGCAGCAATAATTCAAAAATTCCACCTCCGATTGCTCCCCCAATTCCTCCACTAATGATTCGTGGCTTTAAAAATCCAGAACGGGAATGGAACATCTCAGTGGTTCCAACTAATAATAATCCTAAAAGTGTCCAACTTGCTATACGGCATAATGCTGGCAATACCAGCCAAACTTGCAATAGTTCTCCGATACTGAAACAAATTAGTCCCAGAATCGCTCCAATGGAAGCACCGATAAACATTTTGGACAAAATATGTACCAATTCATAATGGTACCAAAGTGAAACCCTTGCCTGTAGAACCATGCCCAGTCCGAGACCTACTAAAGCCCCTTCAAAAATAAACTTATTGAGCCAAATAATATTTAATCCTGATAGTCCTGTAACGGAAAGAGCATCAAACGCATGAAACCCGCTTTGCATTAACGTCCAGCTTGCAAGACCTCCTAGAAGACCTAACACTGCATTATGTATGCTGCGAGTTGATTTCATAAGTAAAATACTAAATGAAAAATTAAATTTAGAACCCCTAATTCAATCAAAATAAATTAGCAACTCTTCTCTACAAAAACTTGGAAAATATGTCTGAAGCCGACAGGTAATTACTCACGGTTAGTACTTGTGCTGTTTCAAAAATATCTATATAATCTGCTAACCGCTCAGTTTTCGGCCTCAGACTTTAGAATAATGTGAAACAAATAGAACTACAAGTTATTTTATTGGCGTGGTCGATTTGACCCTCTTCTTCTCAGAAAAGTAGGAATGTCTAAATTTTGATAAAATGTGGGATTTTCCGTTTGATTTGCCCACTCAGGTATCAGCGGGCTTGTCTCAACGGGGTTGGTTTCAGTATCATTTTCATTTTCTGAAGTGACATTAGAATTTGGGAAAAAGTGTGTCTCATTTGATTCATTATCATTCAGTTTTGTTGACACTCCGGAAATACCATGGATGGAATAGTTTTCTGCATCAATATCTGTAGAAGAATGATTAATTGCTAAATCTTCAAATGTGCCTGACTCAACTTCCAAATTTGAATCAGAAAAATTAACAGATTCAACTTTAGAAGTTTCGTTCATCAATGACTCCGGTTCTTCCAAAAGTTCTTCTTCGCTGTCATTTGAAAGATGTGATGATTCATCTGCTAATGTAATTTCTTCACTTTCTGTTTCTGATGAATGTAAAGATATCTGGTGACTTGAAAGTTCTTCCTGATCATCGACTACTGACTCTTTATTTGAGTCTTCAGATTGAGCAGTTGCTGAAAAAGAGCTGTCCTCAGGATCACCTTCAACAAAAGCTTTATCATCTGCTGTAATTGATTCATTTTCATCAAAGAAATCGTCATCACTGTATGGTTCAATGGAATCATTTTTTCCCAAATTAAGTTCAACTTCAGAATTGAACTCTGTCTCATCTGTATCCGTGTTTGTTTGGGAATTTTTATTTGTCACAACAAGTGCTTCTAAAGGCATTGCAGGAAGAACTGGGACGGAAATTTTATCTGTTACTTCTTGCTCATCAAAACCCGTTGCAATGACTGTAATCATCATTTGATCTTCAAAATCCGGATTTATTGCAGCACCCCAAATTATTTCAGCATCTTTGTGTCCATGTTCCTTAATGAATGTAGATGCTTCCTCAACCTCCTGCATTCCCATCGTCACCCCTCCTACAACATTAATCAATATACCGCGTGCGCCGTCAATTGTGTTATCATTCAGCAAAGGGCTATGCAGAGCCTGTTCTGCTGCATGTCTCGCTCTATTTTCCCCTGAGGCAAGTCCTGTCCCCATTACTGCCTTCCCTTTGTTTGACATAACAGTACGGACATCTGCAAAATCCAAATTGACCAATCCATCTCTTGTTATTAAATCAGATATACCTTGAACTCCTTGACGAAGCACATCGTCCGCAAACCCAAAGGCTTCGGTCATCGGGGTTCGTCTATTGATGATACTAAATAAATTTTCGTTTGGTACAACTATAAGCGTGTCAACATGATTTCTCAATTCAGTTATACCTCCATTTGCGACTTTTCGACGTCGTTTTGCTTCAAAATTAAACGGCAATGTCACAACACCGACAGTAAGGGCTTTCATTTCCTGAGCTACCTGAGCAACTATTGGTGTTCCTCCAGTTCCAGTTCCACCGCCCATGCCTGCGGCCAGGAAAACCATATCTGCACCTTGAAGGGAATCGCTTATTTGATCAATACTTTCCAAGGCAGCATTACGGCCAATTTCCGGTTTAGCACCTGCCCCTAGACCTCGGGAACATTTGCTGCCAATCTGCAATTTCTGAGGAGCTAGTGATTTACGCAAATCTTGTAAATCTGTATTTGCAACAATAAAATCTACCCCTTGAACATCCGTTTGTATCATGCGATTGACGGCATTGCCGCCGCCACCGCCTACACCGATGACTTTTATTTTCGGTAAATCGTCACGGACGGGTTGGATATCAGAAAAATTTAGCATTTTTGCTCCCTTTGGTTGTTTTTAGAAATCATGTTTGAATTTGACCTGTCAAAAAACTAAAAAAAATCTTGCATCCAATCTTTCATTCGTCTGGATACTTTATGAAATAAATTTGTGTCATCACCTACAAAATTCAATTTCCCTTGATTGCTTGTTATTCCGTAACGTACAAGTCCTACACTGGTTGCATATTTCGGTGAATAAATCATTTCACGTAAACCAGCTATATTTTCCGGATATCCCACCCGTACCGGCAAATTCAAAACTTGAGAAGCCAGTCGGTCTGAACCAGGCATAATACAGGTTCCACCCGTAATAACTACACCTGATGCCATCAATGTATGAAAGTGGGTCTTCTCAATTTCATGTGCAATCAATTCAAATATTTCCCTAAAACGATCTTCGATTATACTTGCCAACACCCGTTTTTTCATGGTGCGGTTATTTCTCCCGCCTACGCTGGGGACATCAATCATTTCGTCTTCTTTCACCATGGAGGACATCGCCACACCAAAATTGTGTTTAATTTCCTCTGCTTCATGTAAAGGTGCACCTAAACCGATGGCAATATCGTGTGTCAAATGATTGCCGCCCAATGCCAAAACAGCCGTGTGGACAATGCTGCCTTCTGAATAAATAGTGACGTCTGTTGTACCTCCTCCAATATCAACCAGTACCACTCCTACCTCCTGTTCATCAGGACTGAGGACTGCCTGACTTGAGGACAAAGGTTCCAGTACAATGTCCTCTACATCCAGTCCGGACTGATTGCAGCATTTAATAATATTTTGTGCAGAGGTGACTGAACCAGTGACAATGTGAACATTTACCTCTAAACGTGCTGCTGCCATGCCAAGAGGGTTTTGAACGCCATCCTGGTCATCAACAATGAATTCCTGGGGGAGTATGTGCAGCACTTCTCTATCATTGGGAATCAATACTTGGGCTGCGTCGATGACACGACGTATGTCTTCATCAGTAACAATACGGTTATGATAAACAGTGACCATGCCTCTGCTGTTTTGTCCCCTGATATGGTGTCCTGCAATGCCAGCAAAGACGGAACGAATCTGGGCTCCACACATTAATTCACATTCTTCTACTGCCTTCTTGATTGCCTTGACTGTCTTTTCAATATTGACGACGACACCCTTACGTAACCCGTCTGATTTTGCTGTGCCGACTCCAACAACATTCAACGCTTCAATGTCATCACCTTCAACTGCAATTGCACATATTTTTGTGGTTCCAATATCAAGTCCTACGGTCAAGTTATTGTTTTTAGAGTTCGACGGCATCCATGCTCCTCGTCTTTAAATTTTCGTACTAATTCCAAAAATTATGAATAAAAATGATAAAACTACCGTTGGGTGCAATTTACTGTCCATGTTAAAACTGCATTCAGACAAGGTTTTAATGATTTTCATATAAGTGAATATTTCCTTTATTTCTCTATTAATCGTATAAAATAAATTAATAATATAAGCTAATATTTTCAATTATTTACCTTGAATAAGAACACGTTGTTTGATCAATCAGTGTTTTTTTCCCAACAGAACAAGGTGCATTTCTAAAGCGATAAGTTCCGCAAAAATATCCAGCATCTTCCAAACTTGTACTTATTTCTTCAAGTGCTGCTGTGCGCCCATCATTATTCAGGGGGTAAATTTTACCCAACAAAACCATGAAACGATTTGTATTTCTGGAACTTACAGCCTTACATATCCTTTGTAACTCAAGGCGTTGATCCATGGGATACACATACCTTCGCTCCTGGCTACATCCAACTAAAATAAGGATAAACAGCCCTGTTAAACATCTTAACAGCAATTCCATTGAAATAGTATATACCCATTCATTGTATTTTGGTAGGATTAAATGAAAATAATTATTAAAAAGTTTGAGGGGGTATTAAAACTAATTATTTCAATTAAATAACTGTCTTACTTTTTTTAGTTGGTGTGAGGAACAAACTGCAACTACACGGTTGTGAGGTTGTACTTGAGTTGAACCCACAGCGACCTTCCAAACTCCATCCTGCTCAACACCGCCGATTAAAATATTATGCTGACGAAAGTAACTCGCCATTTTTTTCAAAGGCTTATGTGCAATTTCCGAGCCGGGTCCTGCTTTAAGTTCAACAACTTCCGCATCTACTCCATGCAGATGGGCCACTGACAAGAGTTCACTTCTGCGGATAAATTTGAGGATTTCGTTGGCCGCAGAAATTTTTGCGTTGAGAGCTATATCCAATCCAATTGTAGATGCTAAAACAAGATAGTCCTCTTTGTTAACCAACGCAATTGTCTTACCGTGACCAGCCTGAAGATCACGATTATTTCGATTCATCAAATGTTTTGCCAACAGGCAACTTACTATATTTGTTTCATTATCTCCTGTTGTAGCAATGAATGATTCTGTAGCATCAAGTCCGGACATAACCAGCACGTTTGCATCTGTTCCATCACCATGAATTACCTCTGTATTTTTCAAGTCAGATGCAAGTTCGTCCGCACGATTCTGATTATTTTCGATGAGCTTTATCTCCACTTCTTTTTCCAGCAGTTGTCCTACTCTACTTCCTACGATGCCGCCCCCGAGAATCATCATGCATTCGATTTTTTTATGTTCAATTTTCATCATCTCCATCAAGGGCTTCATATCATCCTTCCTGGCCATAATGAAAACCTGATCCAGGGGTCGGATTTGCTCGTCTGCATGCGGAATAATGGTTGAAATTCCTCGGCCAATCGCCACAACTCTGAAACGATAATCAGTATGTGCATCAGAAAGCTCTTTAGGTGTTTTAAAAATCAGCGGTGACCCTTCGTTAACCCGCATAGCAAGAACAAGCATTTTTCCATCACCAACCACAGTAAGGTCATTGCAGGACGCACGTTTCACGAGTCGAAATATCTCCTGGGCCACCAGTTCTTCAGGATGGACCATCAGGTCGATCTTCAGGTCTTTAGGAGATAAAATACTTCCATCCATTAAATCAATTGAACGCGTCCGGACAATTTTTCGCTCAATGCCAAATCTGTCAGCAATTAAGGAAGACAACATATTAGTGGAATCATCATTTGTGGCAGCAATCATTAGACCCATATCCTGTGCGTTAGCCTCACGCCAACTTGAAAGCTGCATGGCATTCCCACATATCAAACGGGCATCCAGTGACTCTGCTGCTGCTTCAAGTAATTCAGAATTGGATTCGATTACAGTTACCGGATAACCTTCATGGACCAATCGTTGAGCGAGGTGCATTCCCACTTCACCAATTCCAAGGATAAGCGTATTTTCGTATTTAGACATATTCAGATTGTCAACTCGTATTGTTGAACTCGGGACTTGTTATGCAGAGGATTTTTTGTTGATAGGTCAACTTCGTAAAAGTCGTCAGATTGAGTAACAGAATTGATTCCATATATTTCATCCGGATACCTGGCTTCTTCCAGACAATGTCTAATTGCATTGGCAATCCATTTTTCAATTTTCAAGACCACAATTTTCTTACGAAGACGTCCTTGAATGTCACGATTAAGAACACTGGGAATTGTGTTGCTCGTTATGAATTGATTCAGGTGAGGAGAATTCAGGTTTTCACGAGCTTCCGGAGAGATTGTTGAATGTGTGCTGTAGAAAAAGATATTTGCAGGTCGGCAACTTTTTGACTCTGCAATAGCATTGATATTTGCCGCAATTGTTCCTCCTGTACGTACCATATCATCAAGAATAAAAATATCTTTGCCTTTCAGCAACTCTACATCTTCGCTTAAATCAACTTTCACATCTCGTTGACCCAAGCGGGTTTTTTTGAAAGTCACCAAAACGGAGTTATGAAGGCCCGTAAATTCTCTTACACGTTTAACAAAATCGACCGCTCCCTCATCAGGTGCAACAAATCCTACATGTTCTCCATAATTCCAAAGCCGGACCAGTCCAGAACGGAGAATATAGTTGGCAATGAGTGGCGAAATGTCCAAATCCAGGAAAACAGGAATTTTTTGGGAATTGCCAGTTGGATAAACTTTTTGATATATATTCCGCATCACATCTGGTTTATGGTTGTGAACAGTCATCACCGAATCAACACCGGATGTTTTCAGCAGTTGCGCATACATTTCTGCAGAACAAGGTTGTCCTACAAATTTTTCACGTGAAGCAAAATCAGTAACTTGTGGATGGTCCAGCGTTCTTGGTCCACGGTCCTGGGCTGAATAATATAAATCCGGTTCAACCAAAGCAACAAACTCTGCTCCGTTCTCCTTTGCTGCAGATGCAATCAAATAATTCCTCATTGCCAGTTCATTTCGAGAATAATACGCAGAATGAGTTGACACGATATAAACTGATTTGCCCTTTAGTCCATGTCCCAAAGTTTCTTCTGTAACATGATCCTGTAAAAATCTTGGGCAAAACTCATTGTTTATAAATGATTTCAGGGCGATTAAATCAGAAATATCAATTTCCTGAGAATGCGCATAGCCTACTCCAAGCGCAAAAGATTCGTCACTTACGTTTGATACAATGATATTCTTGGTCACAAAAATTTGAATGGTTTAAGATTTTCTTCGATTTTTTGCATGCTCTTCAATAAGCAATTGCAAACAGTGCCTCTCGTTCAGAGAGCTTACCGGTTACCATACATTTTCCTGTCTCAGATCTATCCTCAATTGGGAGACAACGGATAGTCGCCTTGGTTTCCTGTTT